>CAZCBS010000094.1:0-12293 GCA_964496965.1 uncultured Bacteriovoracaceae bacterium | reverse complement strand
AACAATGCTCACCGACAACCCAGTGGACGCTTTGTCCGTCAACATTCATCGCGACAAGGCCGGGTACCGCGGTCTGACGCTCGCCAAGAAGCTCAAAGAGCTCATCGATCGCCAAATGTATGAAGTCGCCATCCAAGCCGCCATCGGCTCAAAAGTCGTCGCGCGCGAAACGCTTTCCGCTCTTCGCAAGAACGTCACCGCCAAGTGCTACGGCGGCGACATCAGCCGCAAGCGCAAGCTCCTCGAAAAACAAAAAGAAGGCAAAAAGCGCATGAAGCAGGTCGGCTCCGTTGAAGTTCCGCAGGAAGCTTTCCTTGCGGTGCTGAAGGTCGATTAACCAAAAGAACCAAAAGGTGTCCGGCTACTTTTGGTTAAGAAGTGCGTCATTTTTTACGCACGCTTGATGGGAACACTTGTAGTTCTTAAAAATGTTCTCTGTATTTCTTCTTTAAGTACATCGCTATGACCTTCTCCACTTTCATATTGCGGTGAACTTCCCAGCGATGGAATGGCGCTATGAATTCGATCGTGTCGTTACCCGTGAAAACCACGTAATGAATGATATCCTTGGCCTTGATTTGCCCGTAACCCGAAAGGGCCCATCCGGCATTTAATTCTTTGATCATGTCCGTATTCGATAGTTTCCAAGTGGGGCACGGTTTTCTGCGTCTTTTTTTTATTTTTGCGGCGGGATCTTTCGCCTTAAAATATCGTTCTACACCCGACCACGAAAATTCCTCCTCCATCACACGATATGGATAATCTCGCTGTATCGAGAGAACATGTGTCTCTTTATGCTGCTTGGCAACTTCGTAAAAAAAGAAAAAAACTTGAAAACAAGTTTGCAGAACTCCACCTAAGCGAAGATCAACTAGAGAAATGTCACTTACCGGGGTTTTCCATCTTGCTAAAGTTACATCTGGATAACGTTCGGACTTTCTTTTCATAGCGAGTGCTTCATTTTTATACGGAAGTTTTTTAGATCTGATCACCGCAGAACTCGTCACGCGACGAGTTCCGATTCCTACAATGAGAAGTTTGTGACTCTTAAAAATGTTCCCTGTACTTCTTCTTCAAGTACATTGCTATGACCTTCTCCACTTTCATGTTGCGGTGAACTTCCCAACGAGTTGCGGGTGATATAAACTCGATCGTGTCATTTCCAGTAAAGATCGTGTAGTGAATGATATCCTTGGCTTTGATTTCTCCGTAACGAGAAAGAGCGCCTCCCGCATCAAATTCCTTGATCATATCCGTGCTCCAAAGTTTCCAGGTAGCACACGGTTTGCTTCGTCTTTTTTTTCGAATTGCAGACGGATCTTTATACTTGAAATATCGATCTACACCTACATACGAATACTCCTCTTCCATAACTCGATACGGATAGTCTCGCGGTATCGAGAGGACGTGTGTCTCTTTATGGTGCTTTGCGCCTTCATACAAAAAAAAGAAAACTTGAAAGCAAGTTTGCAAAACTCCGCCTACGTGAAGATCGCAATAGAGTATACCACTAAGCGGAGTTTTCCATTTTTCGAAAGTCACATCCGGATAAAGTTCCGATTTCTCTTTCATAACTTATACCTCACCTTCACACGAAGTCGATCATTGGCCTTAATTCCAGTCTGTTGCGGTTGAATTTCTCGCCAGGAAGCGAATCGACTATCGGATAGGCACTCGAAGAAGCGGGTCGAATCGGAGCTTGATTCAGATAAAACTTCTGAAGAACGGGAACGCTTGCTGCGATCGCAGCTTTGCTTGCCAGACCTCTCGACTGAAAGTCGTTAGATGAAGTCGAGCATGCTGATAAAAATACTGCTGAAAAAATCGTTATGAAAAAACAGTGAAAGAAAGCGACTCTACCCTTTGATTTGAGCGTTATCATATATGCGACAATTATGACAACAGCTTCCATCCCGGGACAGGTCTTTATTGAGCCATTCTTTCCCGCCAATATCTTGACAAACCCGATCGATGATCGCGCTGGACATTTCTTTTTCCATAGACTCAATTTAACCTAATTAAGATGGTACCTTCTTCGGTTCAAAAGGCCATAGAGTTGCTCAATCGGCGCGATGGAAATCAACTCAACCGAGAGCTCGTCGTCGCTTTCAGCGCGTTGTCCATCTTCGAGCATCATTATCCTTCGCGAGCGACCTCAGAAATCCGAGCGCTCATCGCAAAGCATGAAGACATCAAGATTCGGGAACGCTCTCGTTTTGTTAAACAGCGAAGGATTGCGCTGGTTCATATTCTTCGGGAATTGAACGAGAGTAGCGAAACCGTGGGCGCTGTCTAGGAAGTCGCTTTATTTTTGATCTTGAAGCGCGTCATTCGCATTACTCAAATGAACACTTTAAGACATCTTTAAATAAAGGTCTGTTGCATCCCTTCGCGGTGTCTTATGCTTAAGAAAGGCAGAGAGGGAATATGAAGCTTTTATATGGACTGGTCATTTTATCTTGCATCAGAGCGGCTTCAGCTTACGCGGACGGCGTCAAAGTACTTTTACCCAATCAAAAAATAGACGTGAAAGACCTTGGAGCAGAAGTAAAATCTGTTTCTTGTTCATTACCATTTCTCTGCAAATGCGAGCGCAAAACTAACGCGACTGATGACGATCGAGTAGTTCTCAACAAATACGACCCCGAGACCGATCGCAAAATTCGTGAAGTCGTGATTCTTCACGAACGAGACTACCCAACAAATCCCAAAGCGTTCGATGTATGTGTAAAACTCATCCAGCAGCTTAAGGACTGTAATTCGCTATACGAAAAGCCACGATAACGCTGGCAGGAAAGCACTAGACAGCCGAACTCATCTCACTCACCAACACAGAATCAAACGTCCGCCTCATTTGATTGGACAGACATTTCTTTATCGCGACACTACCTCTCCGTCACGCGACGAGATCAAACCACTGAACAACAACAATGCGCATCGAGAAGATATTTCTTCAAATATACAGCTACACTTCGACATCAAAATTTAGTTAAAAACGCTTGTTTTTGGCTGATTTTTGTGGTTTTATCGCTTTGTTCGCGACGATGGTTTTTATAAGTTTTTGATTTTTCTCGCTAGTACCTTCGGCCACGTTCGCGACTTGTTGTTTTTATTTTTGATACTAAATTTTAATTTTCTTTCTCTTCAGTTTTGAAGCTTTGTTTTTACGGGAAGAGTTATGGCATCCCTCGCTTTGCTTTCGGATCAGATTCACGCTCGCGCTCTTGAGATTTCGGCTCGCTACAGGAGAGCGGAAGTCGAACTTATAGAAATCCTTCAAGAGGCGGAAGATCATCGTGTTTATCTTTTGCGTGGGCACTCGAGCTTGTACGCCTATGTGACCGACGAGCTTGGACTCAGCGAGCATGTTGCCTATAATTTAATTACTGTCGCGAGAAAAGCTCGACAGGTGCCTGAGTTGAAAGCGCAGATTCAATCCGGTGCGATCACGCTCTCCAATGCTCGTCGTGTCGCTTCTGTTCTGACTCCACAAAACCAAGACGAATGGATTCCGAAAGCCAGCACGCTTTCGAGTCGTCAGCTCGAGAAAGAAATCGTTCGGGTTCGTCCCAAAGAGGCGACGGCCGAGCGTGCATCTTATGTCACTCCTAATCGTGTCAAATTAGCGCTTGGACTTTCTGAGGCCGAGATGCTGAAACTACGACGCGTTCAAGACCTCTTGAGTCAGTCTCAAAAACGGCCCGTCAGCTTAGAAGAAACAATTGAGGCTCTGACAGCTGAATTTTTAAATCGGCATGATCCCGTGAAAAAAGCTAAACGACATCATGTCAAACATGCAAGACCGGTAAATGAAACACCTGCAGCGGAGCCTACTACAAGTCCCGTCACACCAGAAGAGCCGCTCGTCACGCGACGAGAACCGATTCCCGCAAATATTCTTCATCAAGTCAATTTAAGAGACCAACGCCGATGCACTCACACCTTACCCAATGGTCTGCGCTGCAATCAGTCTCGATGGATTGAAATTCATCATCAAATTCCGGTTAGCCAAGGCGGCGCCAATACGCCGGACAATCTGATTACGCTTTGCTCGACTCATCATAAGTTTTTGCATCTTTAATTATTCGCAAAACAATCATTCACAAATGAAAGCAAACAGTCTGACCGCCAAAACAACGACATGACGCAGCGAGCACCCCAAAACTTAGGCCCCCCGCGATGCTGTCTTTATTTTCACTGGGGGCTCTGTTACTTTCGATGAAACCCTAATCAAACAACTGAAATTCTAGTAAAAACTTTATCTAGTAAGAACTTTAAATGGACGCGACAACCCGAAAACTCATACGGGATTATGCAGGCACGGTTCTGGGTGCCGTTGTGGTCGCTTTACTCATTCGAACTTACATTATCGAAGCGTATCGGATTCCGACCATGGCAATGAGGCCCACGCTTGAGCCGGGCGATACCGTTTTTGTCGCGAAATCTCCGATGGGCACCCGGCTTCTGGCATCGTCTGACGATCCAAAACGCGGCGATGTGATCCTTTTTCGTTCCGACGATCCAGCCGGACGGGATTACATCAAGCGAATCGTCGCGCTCGGGGGCGAGACGGTCGAGCTTCGCAAAGGCGTTCTTTGGATCAATGGCAAGGCCGTTTCGGAAAGTATCGCACCCAACGGCTCGTGCGGTACGGAGAGGCTGCCCGATGGAAAAACCACCGGCGTCTGTCATGAACCTCCTATTCCTGAAGAGCTCTCGCCTACCCTGATCCCAAATGACTCGGTTTTTGTCCTGGGAGATTTCAGATCGCTTTCGCAAATGGACTCCACTCTAAAAGGCAAAAGCTGGGGAATGATTCCCAAGTCCTGGATCAAAGGCAAAGCTCTTTGGGTTTGGCTCTCGATCGAGCCGCCCACGCAATCCGAATCAGGAAGGTTTCCGAAAGTCAGGTTTGAACGCATGTTCCGGAGGATCGAATGAGCAGCCCAGTGAGCCAAGCAAGCCAAACAACACGAAAGCATCTGCTCGCGGCCGCAGATCTCACGGCGTCTGAAATCAGGGGAATCCTTGCAGCAGCACGTGCGTTCGCGCCTCACATTCAAAAAGGCGAGAGCATCCCGCTTCTTCAAGGAAAGACCGTCGTGAATCTTTTCTTCGAGAACTCAACTCGCACCCGAACTTCGTTTGAGCTCGCGACTCGAAAGCTGGGCGGCGGAACGCTTAATTTTGCGGCCTCCACGTCGAGCACGAACAAAGGCGAAACTCTGATCGATACCGCAAGAAACATCGAAGCGATGCGGCCCGATTGCCTGGTGGTACGCCACGCTTCGGCAGGCGCTCCACGCACGCTTTCGCGCTCGATTGCAGTTCCTGTCGTGAACGCAGGCGATGGATTCCACGAACATCCCACCCAAGGCTTGCTCGATGTTTACACCATGGAAGAAAAATTGGGGAACATCTCCGGCAAGCGCGTCGTGATCTTGGGAGACATCGCACATAGCCGCGTGGCCCGCTCGAACATCCATGTGCTGAGAAAACTCGGCGCATCGGTCGCGGTCTGCGGCCCGCCGACGCTTCTTCCTCCCGACCCGAAATCGCTTGGGGTCGATTTTGCTTATCGTCCGGAAGATCTCTTAAAAGACGCCGACGTCGTCATGTGCCTGAGAATTCAGCTGGAACGACAAAACAAAATGCAGCTTCCTACCGTGGGTGAATACGCCAAGTTCTGGGGGCTCAATCGCGAACGCGCCAAGCTGCTCAAGCCTTCGACGATCATTCTGCATCCAGGTCCGATCAATCGCGGAGTGGAACTCGATCCCGTCGTCGCGGACGAGCCTCGCTCGGTCATCCTCGACCAAGTCGCCAATGGCGTCGTCGTTCGAATGGCAGTGCTTGCAACAGTCGTCAATCCAACAGGTCTTGAAAACTGGCTAAGACAGGGAGGCCATCGTGCCTGAGCTTCAATCGATTCTCATTCAAAATGGAAGAATCATCGATCCATCACGCAACCACGATGCCCCCGGCGATCTTCTGATCGAAAACGGTAAAATCGCAGCCATCGATCATCCAGGAAAAATTCCAGCCAGTCGCGCTCAAACGGTGATCGATGCCAAAGGCGCATGGGTTCTTCCAGGCTTGATCGACATCCACGTTCACCTTCGTGAGCCAGGCCTCGAATACAAAGAGACCATCGAGACAGGAACTCGCGCGGCTGTCGCGGGAGGCTTCACCTCCGTCGCTTGCATGGCCAACACGCATCCGGTCAACGACACACCCTACGTGACTGCGTTTATCCGGGAGCGCGCAAAAGCATCGGCACTTTGCCGAGTCTATCCCGTCGGCGCGGTCTCCAAAGGCCTGAAGGGCGAAGAGCTCGCTGAAATTGGCGGAATGGTCGCCGAAGGCGCCTACGCGCTGAGTGATGACGGAATGCCCGTCATGAATAGTTATCTCATGCGCAAGGCGATGGACTACGCCAAAGCCTTTGGCGTTCCCATCATCAGCCACGCCGAAGACTGGAACCTGGTCGGCCAAGGCATGATGAACGAAAGCTCGCTCTCCAACGAACTGGGCCTGCGAGGAAATCCGGCCGCTGCCGAAGAAATCATGGTGGCTCGTGAAATCGCGCTTTGCCGCCTCACCCGCTGCCCGGTTCATATCGCTCATCTTTCCACCGAAGTCGGCTTGGAGCATGTTCGTCGAGCCAAAGAAGCAGGCCTGCCGGTCACGGCCGAAGCCTCGCCTCACCATCTGGTTCTCGATGAAACCTGCATGAGAACCTACGACACTCGCTTTAAAATGGCGCCTCCCCTTCGAGGCGAGCGCGATGTCGAGGCCCTCCGAAAAGCAGTCTCCGACGGAACCGTCGACGTCATCGCGACCGATCACGCCCCCCATGGCGAGGTCGATAAAGCCGTCGAGTTTGACCAAGCCGCCAACGGGATCATCGGACTTCAGACGGCCGTTCCTCTGACCTTGAAACTGGTTCATGATGGAATCGTCTCGCCGATGCGCTGGGTAGAGTCCCTCACACTCAAGCCCGCCCGGCTTTTGAACCTGCCGCTCGGCACGCTTCAGGTGGGAAAAGACGCGGACGTCACTTTGCTTCAAGCAAATCAGAAGTGGATATTGACCGAAGAGCGCATTCTCTCTAAAAGCATAAACTCACCCTTCCTAGGGTGGGAGCTTCAGGGCAAAATCATGGCCACAGTAGTAGGCGGAAAAATTCAATATGCAGACTTTTGAGCAGCAATCGAAACGCGGTGTCTTGGTCCTGGAGGACGGATCTGAGTTCGACGGTTACCTATTTGGGGCGCCCGTCAGCGCGGATACGATCCGGGCGGCACAGCGCGCGACGCTCAACTGGCAGCGAGACCGTGGCTACGGCGAAGTCGTGTTCAACACCTCGCTCACGGGATATCAGGAAATCCTAACAGATCCTTCTTACTACGGCCAAATGATCTGCATGACCACGCCTCACATCGGAAACACCGGCGTGAACTTCGATGATCCTGAAAGCGATCACCCTTGGTGCGCGGGCTTTATCGTTCACGAGCCTTCGTCGTCGGTTTCCAACTGGCGCGCCAAAGGAAGCTTGGACGATTATCTCAAAACTCATGCGATCCCAGGACTCTTTGGCGTCGATACCCGCGGCCTGACCCGCCATCTACGCTCCATGGGCGTTACCCGCGGAGTGATTCTTCCAGTGGAAGAAAAGCATCTTGCCAAGCAACTCCTCAACGAGCTTCCAAAGTTCGAAGGCCGCGATTTGATCGGCGAAGTCACGACAGCGAAGCCTTACGCCTGGAAGTCAGCAGATGCCAACGATCCTTTCTCGCCAACGGCCTCCATGCCGCAACCCGACGGCAAGAAGTACAAAGTCGTCGCACTGGATTTTGGAACCAAGAGAAACCTGCTTCGAAGTCTTTCGCATTTTGGATGCGAGATCGAAGTCGTTCCCGCTAAAACCACCGCGGCGGAAATTCTGGCTCGCAAGCCCGACGGAGTTTTTCTCTCCAACGGCCCAGGCGATCCAGCCGCCGCCCCGTATGCCGCGAAAACGGTTTCCGAGCTGGTCGGAAAAACCCCTCTCTTCGGCGTTTGCATGGGACATCAGATCCTCTCCCTTGCGATGGGAGCCCAAACCTATAAGCTCAAGTTCGGTCATCGCGGCGCGAACCAGCCCGTTTTGGATAAAACCACCGGCCGCGTCGAGATCAGCTCGCAGAATCATGGCTATGCCGTCGATGCGAACTCTCTCCCTCAGAACGTCGAAGTCACCCACATCAATCTCAACGATAAGACAGTTGCAGGAATTGCTATTCCCAAAGCGCGCGCCTTCTCGGTACAATATCACCCAGAATCGTGTCCTGGACCTCACGACTCACAAGAGCTTTTCGAGCGCTTCGTGAAGCTGATGTCCGATTCCAAAAAGTGAGCGCGCATGTATCAAAAGTACCTTGAACCGATTATCGAAGAGTTCACCACTGGTGAGTATTACCGCGAGGTTTACAATGCCAAGCAGGAGTATTTCGATAAAGCCGGCATCGTCTATGAGGATGACAGCGAATTTGACCAGCGCATGTCGATTTTCATGGATTGGTATCTTTTTGATCGCGATCTTCCTGGCGTCGATCTGCCTCCGATCAAGTACTACTTCCGTCAGCACAAAGATCGCTTTTCAAGCGAGGAGCTGAACATCTATCGCGACTTCTGCTCGACGATTCATTCGATTTTCCGCCTCAAGCGCTTTACTTGGACGGGAAGCGGTTTCGTGGTCCAGGATCTCTTTTCCAACAAGACCTTTACTGTGCGCGACGCCGAGATTAACCGAGGCTTTGCCAGAGGCGATGTTTTCGAAGCTCGAATCATTCCGTTTAAGGGAAGCTATGAGTTCTCGCGCGGATTCTGCTTTCATCCCGCCGAGATGGAGTCATTTATTCTGGGCGAAATTAAAAAGGTCCGATTCCAAGACAAGAGCCGCCAGACCAAATTGATCCTGCAATTGGCTGCCATGAAGCTCAAGCATCTTCGCTTTCAGCACATCGATATCCGCCATATCTACACTCTGGATTCTAAGTTTTAACGGGGTCTGAAAAAGCACTGTGACGTAAAACGCTACAGTCTGTTTCAAGTTGCAACACTGCGAAATTACACACTTTTTTCTCTTGTCATCCTGCTTCAAGAGAGAGAAGATGGCATCATAGCGGAAGGCAATTATGCCTTCCACACTACGTTACTAAACGTTAGGAGATACTATGATGAAGCTCGCTCTTGCTATGATGGTTGTTTTCGCATCCGCATCTGCATTCGCAGAAGAACACGCTGCTGCTCCAGCTGCTAACACCGCAGCTGCTCCAGCTGAAACGACCGCTGCAGCTCCAGCTGCAACCCCAACTGCAAAGACCAAGAAAGCTAAGAAGCACGCTCACAAGAAGCATGCTAAAAAAGCTGAAGGCGAAGCACACGCTGAGTAATCTCGCGTACTGCTGAGACTTTTAAAGCCCCGGCCCGCGAAAGCGACGCCGGGGCTTTTCTTTTTCTGGGCGATCATCCTATAGTAACAATTTCCAATATGATTCCACCGCCCAAAAAAATATTAGCCATGAAGCTTCGCTCGCTCGGTGACACCGTTCTGATGACGGCATCCCTGAACGAATTAAAGAAAGCCTTTCCCCAAGCCGAAATCCATGTCGCCGTCACTTCGACCTGGGCCCCACTTTTGGAATCGCATCCTGCCATCAAGAAACTTTGGACCTACGATCGCTACGTGGAGCGCGCAGCTCGCGCAAAAGCCGCGGCTCGCCTGGCGCTGAAACTTCGCAAGGAACGTTTCGATTGCGTGGTTGGCTTTCACGCAAGCCCATCGAGCTCGATGATCGCGTTCGCGACCGGCGCGCGAGTCCGCTCGATTCATTTCCACGGCCACAAAGACCGCAATCGCCATTCAACCGTGACCGTGCCTGGCAAGGGCGTGCTCAAACCCATCATCGAACGCGATATGGATACGATCCGTGCGCTGGGAATCCATGTTCCTCCCGGCCGCCTTCCTCAAATCTTTTTGCAAGCGAGCGAAAAAGCAGAAGCTCGCGAATCGATTTCGCATCTCGGACTTCCCTTCCCTCTCATGATGATCGGACTGGGAGCGAGTCGAATCACCAAGCGCTGGCCGGTCGATCGATTTGCCTCATTGGCGATCGAGTGGGCTACCCGAAAAAGCGGCGGTGTTCTTGCGATCGCAGGCCCCGATGAAGCGGAAGACATCCATCTGTTCTTGAAAGCCGTCGATGATCATCTTCTCATCGCGGTTCCGGATGCAGCTCAACGCGCAGTCATTCGCGCTCGCATCACCTCAGACTCTCAGCTTCCACTTCGAAAACTCGCAGCCTTGATTTCTCAGGCTTCCGTCTTTGTCGGAAATGACTCGGGCCCTCGTCATATCGCCGTTGCAGTGGAAACTCCTTCGGTCACTCTGTTTGGCCCCGAACACCCGTTCGAATGGCATCCTTATCCCACCGATCGCCACCCTTATCATTTTATCGATAATCTTCCTTGCCGCCGTGACGCGCTCCCAGGTTATCCCGCTTGGTGCGGAGTCGAGCCCTGCGAAGTTGAAGAGCATCGATGCATGCGCGAGATTGGCGTCGACACTGTTTTTGCCGAGTGCGAACGAGTTTCGAAATGAGAATTCCGGTTTCCGCCGTCATCATTTCTCGCAACGAAGAAAAGCATATCGCACGTTGCCTAGCATCTCTCACTTGGGCGGACGAGATCGTCGTAGTCGACGCAGAAAGCACGGACCGCACTGCGGAGATTTGCCAAGACCGCCAAGCGCCGTGGGCAGCGAAAATGAAATTCTTTCGCCGTGCCTGGACCGGCTTCAGAGATCAGCGCAATTTTTCGATCGACTCAGCCTCTCATGACTGGATCCTTGTCGTAGATGCCGACGAAAAGTGCAGCGATGAGCTTCGAGAAAAAATCTGCGCTCTTCTCTCTCAGGCAGGTGGCCCTCCACGACGCGCCTATAAAGTCAGGCGAATCGAGTACTTCTTAGGCAAGCCGATTTATCACGGAATCTGGAATCCCAGTTATCAGGACCGCTTCTTTCACCGAGAAGGCGTTCGTTACACAAACGATATTCACGAGTACCCAGTTTTTCCGCAAGCGCCGGAGGAAATTCACGAGCCTCTTCATCATTCTCCCGATTTCGCTCCCGAGCGTTTCCTCGAGAAGATGAACAAGTACAACAGCATCGAAGCGATGGACCGAGTTCGCGCCGGCCAGCGCACGAACTTGATTCATCTCCTAGGCGCCGGGCCTGCGATGTTCCTCAAAAATTACTTCTACTACGGCGCTTACAAAGACGGGATGCACGGAGTGATCATTTCTCTTTTAGAAGGCGTCTCTCGAGTCGTTCGTCATATCAAGATTTGGCAATACACCGCTGAGCTTTCCGGAAGAACGGAAGAAAAGACTGCGGAGTTGAAATGAAAGTCTCTGGTTTTACGCTCGTTCGAAACGGGACGCAGTTTGACTATCCGTACTTGGAAAGCCTCCGCTCGCTTCTCCCTTTGGTCGACGAACTGGTCATCAATGTCGGCATCGGCGACGACGACACTCTCGCGCGCATTCAATCCTTTGCCGCAAGCGAAGGCGCCGGCAAAGTCAAATGGTTCGAAAGTGTTTGGCCTCTCAATGATCCGGAAAAGAAAAAAGGCGGCCTCATTCTTTCCGAGCAAACTAATTTAGCGCTGGATCGCTGCACCGGAGATTGGTGCGTTTATCTTCAAGCCGACGAGGTCTTTCACGAAGACGATCGCGTGCGACTTCGCGATGCAATGCAGAAGGCCCTGGGCGATGATCGGGTCGAAGGGCTTCTTTTTGACTATGTCCATTTTTACGGATCTTTTGACGTCATTCAGGAGACGCGAAGCGCTTATCGCCGCGAGGTCCGCGCGTTCAAACGTTCGTCGGGCGCTCGAAGCGTCGGCGACGCTCAAAGTTTCCGCAAGACGGACGGAAGCAAGCTTCATGTCGTGCGTCCCGGCGCGCGCGTCTTTCACTACGGCTGGGTTAGAACTCCCGAAGCGATGCGCGAAAAAACATATTTCATGGATCAGCTTTATCACGGCAATCCGGACGCGAAGGCCCAAGAGACCGGCACTCCCCATACCGGCGACAACTATCGTTACAAACGATTTTGGGGACTGCGAACGTATCGAGGCACGCATCCTTCGGTGATGAAGAGCCGGATCCAAAGCAAGGGCTGGCATTGGGATCTCGCCCGCTCGCCTCTGGTTTGGACTTTGAAAGATTCCAAGAAAATGATTTTA
>CAZCBS010000093.1:0-12368 GCA_964496965.1 uncultured Bacteriovoracaceae bacterium | reverse complement strand
CGAAGCCTGACCACCGGTAATCGCCATCAAGACTTGATCGAAGTAGCCGGTGCCGACTTCGCGTTGGTGGCGAGTTGCGGTGTAGCCGTCCTTCTCTGAAGCGAACTCACGTTGCTGCAAGCGAACGTAAGCAGACATGCCTTCTTGCTGATAGCCCTTGGCGAGTTCGAACGAATGGTAGTTGAGCAAGTGCCAGCCGGCCAGGGTGACGAACTGGTACTTGTATCCCATCGCTCCAAGGTCGCGCTGGAAAGTCGAGATGGTCTTGGCGTCCAAGTGGCGCTCCCAATTGAAAGATGGCGAACAGTTGTACGCCAGCATCTTTCCAGGGAACTTCGCATGAATCGCATCGGCGAAATGGCGGGCTTCCGCGAGGTCGGGTTTTGAAGTCTCGAACCAGAGGAGATCCGCGTACGGAGCGTAAGCAAGACCGCGAGCGATCGTGATGTCCATTCCGCTCTTCACTTCGTAGTAGCCTTCGGAAGTGCGCTTGCCGGTGAGGAACTGATGGTCGCGCGGATCGATGTCAGACGTCATGTAAGTCGCGCTCAAGGCGTCGGTGCGAGCCACGAGAACGGTCGGGACATCCATCACGTCAGCAGCCAGACGTGCCGCACTCAGCGTGCGAAGAAAAGTGGAAGTCGGCTGAAGGACCTTGCCCCCCAAGTGACCGCACTTCTTTTCGGATGCGAGCTGGTCTTCGAAGTGAACGCCGGCGGCGCCTGCTTCGATCATGGATTTCATGAGCTCGAATCCGTGAAGAGGACCACCGAATCCAGCTTCCGCATCAGCGACGATCGGAGCGTACCAGTAGGCGCTCGATTTTCCTTCGGCGTTCTCGATTTGATCGGCGCGCATCAGAGCGTTGTTGATGCGACGAACGACGCTCGGAACGCTGTTCGCAGGATAAAGGCTCTGGTCAGGATAGGTTTGGCCAGAGAGGTTTGCATCCGCAGCGACTTGCCAGCCGGAAAGATAAATCGCCTTCAGGCCTGCTTTCACCATCTGCGTGGCTTGCGCGCCGGTCATCGCGCCCAAGCTGTTGATGTAGGATTCGCTATTGAGAAGCTCCCACAAGCGCTGAGCGCCCTTTTGAGCCAAAGTGTGTTCGATTAAAATCGAAGGACGAAGTTTCACGACTTCTTCTGCCGAATAGTCGCGGCGAATGCCGTTCCATCGGGATTGAGATGCCCAGTTGTCTTTCAGTCTTTCGATTTCTGCTGCCATTTTCTGCTTATTTGTCGTCATAAATTCCCCCTTTTCAGTTTAAGTATTTGTAAGCCGGTACTGTCAGAAACTCAGAGAACGTCGGGCTGAGGATCAAGCTGTCGAGAATTTCAGTGGCCTGACCCAAGCGGCCTTGTTTGACGCCGCCGAGCTTTTGAAGTTCTTCGCCCAAGATTTTTCGGTAAATCTCGGCGCTCATCTCGCGTCCGTCGGAAAGGCGAACTCGATTGTGGATCCATTGCCAAATCTGCGCGCGAGAGATCTCGGCGGTTGCGGCGTCTTCCATCAGATTATGAATCGCCGCCGCTCCGGTGCCCGACAACCAGCGCTCGATATACTGAAGAGCGACGTCGACGTTTGCGCGAATTCCGGCTTCCGTCACCGATGCACCTGGGATTTGAGCGTGGGTCAAATCCTCGGCTTTCACGCTCACCTCGGGGCGCTGGCAATCTTTCTGATTTGGCTTTGTTCCTAGGACACGATCAAAGGATTCCATCGCGATGGGAACAAGATCCGGATGCGCAACCCAGGTGCCGTCAAATCCGTCGCCGGATTCGCGCTCTTTATCTTCGCGAACTTTCGCAAGCGCGACGCGATTCACGTCGGCATCACGTCGGCTTGGAATAAAGGCCGACATTCCGCCCATGGCATGAGCTCCGCGACGATGACAGGTTTTGACCAAGAGCTCGGTGTAGGCCCGCATGAACGGAACGGTCATCGTAACCTGCGCGCGATCGGGCAAAGTCATGTCCGGACGATTGCGGAACTTTTTGATCATGCTGAAGATGTAATCCCAGCGTCCCGCGTTCAAGCCCGCGGCGTGATCGCGAAGCTCGTAAAGGATCTCGTCCATCTCGAACGCAGCCATGATCGTTTCGATCAGAACCGTCGCGCGAATCGTTCCACGCGGAATGCCAAGCTGATCCTGCGCATGATTGAAGACATCATTCCAAAGCCGCGCCTCAAGATGGCTTTCCATCTTGGGTAGATAAAAATATGGGCCAGTGCCGCGACTCAATAGCTCTTTCGCGTTGTGAAAGAAGTACAAGCCGAAATCAAAGAGACTTGCGCTTACCGGCTTTCCGTCAACGAGCGCATGCTTTTCTTCCAAGTGCCAACCGCGGGGACGAACCACGAGCGTTGCAAGCTGGTCTTTCAGCTCGTAGGTCTTGCCTTCGGGACTTTCAAAGCGAAGCGTCTTTCGAACCGCGGCGCGCATGCATTCTTGGCCATCGACCACATTGTCCCAGGTCGGCGAAAGCGAGTCCTCGAAATCCGCCATAAAGACCTTGGCGCCTGAGTTGAGGGCATTAATGACCATTTTTGGCTCTGCGGGCCCGGTGATCTCCACGCGACGATCCATGAGGTCGGCGGGGCACGGCGCCACTTTCCATTCGGACTCCCGAATAGAGCGCGTTTCGTCTAAAAACCGGGGCATTCTTTCGGCCCGTTTTGCCAAAAGCTCTTGGCGCCGGGAGTTAAACTTGCGATGAAGTTCCTCAACAAAACCGAGGACTTCCGGCGTCAAAACAGGATGATTCTTTCCACGAATTTCCATATCGAAGCTCCTTGTCGAACTGGTTCCGAGTAAAAGCGAAAACAGAGGATTCTTAAGTAAGTTTTTTGTAAGTGGCGTCGAGGCACCGTGTTCCAGGTCAGGCGATGCCCATGGATGAATCTTGCGATTTCGGAACCATCGGAGACGGTTCGACTATAAGCCTCAATTTTAAGGTTCAATCTCGGCGCGGCTTATTATAATACCGGAGCCTCAGGATCATGAAAGACGCAGTGTTAAACTCTACTATTTCCGCTCCAAGTTTGGCTAACGACCCCGTTCAGGCTATGCCTGATGCGATCACCGATTTGATCGCGACACTTGACCTTTCGATTGCGTCTCAGCATCCCGTGCCAGAAATCGGGCCTTTGCTGGAGCGCACCGTTCTTGCGGGTGGAAAGCGCCTGCGTCCAACGCTTTGCTATTTGATGAGCGGCGTTTTTGAAGTCGCGCTCGAAAAAGCGACGCCTTATGCGCGCCTCGCCGAATTTGTTCATTCCGCATCGCTTGCCCATGACGATGTTTTGGATTGGGCGGATCGCCGTCGCGACAAGCCAACCATCAATTCAGTTTCGTGCAACTCACAAGCGATCCTCTCCGGCGACTTTTTAGTGGCCCGCGTTTTTGCGGAGCTCAGCGCCTTGAAAGCTTACGATCTCATCACTGATCTTTCTGAAGTCATGGAATTTCTCGTCTATGGCGAATGGCTCCAGGAGAACTCCCGCTTCAACACCGAAGTGACGAGCAAAACCCTCCTACAAGTCGCCGAGTTCAAAACGGCAAGCCTCATCAGCTGGTGCTGCATGGTTCCCGCTCGAATGCGCAAGATGGATCCAAAAGTGGTTCAGATGTGCAAAGAGCTCGGACTCAAGCTCGGTATCGGCTTTCAGCTTGTCGACGACGTGATCGACTACGATCCGGAAGGCGAAAAAGACTTCGCGCGCGACTTGAAGAACGGTTTCATCAATATGGTAACCTGGGAGCTGATCAACAAGAACCCAGAGCTTGTGCCGGATCTCAAAAAGTTCCTCTCCGGAGAAGCAGTTCCGACGCCAGACTGGCATCGTGAAGAAGTCGAGGCCGCTACGGCTCGCGTGCGTAAGCGCGCTTCCGAAGAATTGACTGCGGCTCGCGATCAACTCGATCAAATCTGCCAAGCCGTCTTGGGCGAGCGTCGCGAAAACAACCTTTTCGCCCGAAGCTTGATTGAGCTCATCGACCTGATGGCGATGCGCACTTTCTGATTACTGAAAGCAATAAACGTAGCCAAGAACGTTGTAAGCTCCGCAGGAGCTCTTGCAATTGGACTGACAACTCCAATCGCTTCCGTTCCAGGTGCAGAACTGCGTCGTCCACTTGATGCCTGATGCTCCGTAGGCATAAGGGCTGTAGATCACTGATTGATCGCCAAACCTCATCTTGCAGACTTTGTCGGCAGTCGTTGCATCATTCCAGCATTGAGAGCCGTTACAATCATGGCTTCCTAATGTGGCTAGCATGAGAATCGGATTCACGATGAAGGGAGCGCTCGTGAGCGAGCCCAGGCTATTAGTCGCTTTAACGGTATAATAAGCATAGTCCGATGACTTGATCGAGCTGAGCGAATATTCCATATCCGTCGCGCCACTGATTTTCGACCCGTTTTTATACCATTGATAGGTGAGCGTCGCATCTGCCTGAAATGGGGCCACGAAAGTGATATTGCTTCCGATTCCCAAGGTATTGCTTCCGCCGTTGTCCGCGGAACTTAAAAGTGTGGGGGCCACCGACGAAGTCAACCCTGAAACGGCCGATCCGCTTCCCGTTGTCGAAGAGGTCGGCGAGGTGGAATCCGCCGGAATATAATTGGACGCGCCCGAGGAACTGACTCCTTGGACCGTCGTTGCAGGGGTCGTATTGCTGATTTGTCCACACGCGCTGAACACGATCACTGCAAATGACAGGATGGCAATCATCGGGACTCTCATAACTACTCCTTAGGTAATACCCCATTATGAGCAACTCGGATGCCAAGCGACTATAGTGATAAACTTCGCGCAGTTGCGCATCTAGCACGGAAAAAACGTCGTATTTTTGTTCGACTCCTGCCGAAATGCCTAACATGGGTCAAAACCGACACAGCGACCTGCTTAATTGAAATATGTCACTTGAGAGTTGGCGTCTAAAAGAATAGGTTATTCCTCTATGAAGTCGGATTACCAACGCGTTGAAACGCCAAACCCACATTTGATGCGCGCGCGCCAGATTTTGGCGGCCCATCCCGACGTAAAAAACCTTTTTGGAAATACGCCCTCCTCGGCACTCCATATCTTGGCCGTCGTTTGCCTGCAGATCGTTATCGCGATTTTGCTCAGAAACTCTCCCATCTGGGAAATCTTGCTCGTCGGCTATGTCGTAGGCGCGATCGCCAATCATGCGATGTGGGTCATGATTCACGAATGCTCCCACAACTTGGTTTTTCGATCTTCCGCAGCGAACAACGTGATGAATATCATCGCGAACCTGCCCATCGTTTTCCCTTCGGCGATCTCTTTCAAAAAATATCATCTCTGGCACCATCGCTATCAAGGTGAACTCTATGGAGACGCGGATCTTGCCGCGCCACTTGAAGCTCGCATGGTGAGTAACTCCCCTTGGCGCAAGACCTTTTGGCTCTTTGCCTTTTTCATTTTTGAGGGAATCGTCCGCCCAATGCGCATCAACGGCATCAAGCTCTGGTGTCGGTGGACGGTATTAAACACCATCGTAGAACTTTCCTTCCTGGGCGCGCTTGCCGATCTCTTTGGATGGAAAGCGGTTTTCTACCTGGCCGTATCGACGTTCTTCTCCATCGGGCTCCATCCGGTAGGAGGACGCTGGATTCAAGAGCACTATCTTTTCCCTGGAATGGGAAAGCCCGGCCAAGAGACGTTTTCGTATTACGGCCTGATCAATCGCGTGAACTACAACATCGGCTATCACAACGAGCATCACGACTTGATGATGGTTGCATGGTCGAACCTTCCAAAGCTCAAGGCCATGGCGCCAGAGTTTTACGACTCGCTCGACTACCACACTTCGTATACTCGCGTGCTTTTGCGCTTTATCTTTGATCGCAATGTCACGTTGTTTAGCCGGATTGTTCGTCAGGATCGCTCGCCAACGATTCGCCCGAGCGAGGGCAAGAGCAGCATCGTGACCGCTGAGCCGGTTCTTCCATAAAGATGTCGATTCTTCTAAGCGCGCACCGTTTGCGCAAATCCTTTGCCGCTCGACCTCTATTTGATGACCTGACGTTTTCAATCGAATCAGGCGAGCGCATTGGTCTCATCGGCCCTAACGGCGCCGGCAAATCCACGCTACTCAGGATCTTAGCGTCTAAAACAGCGCCGGATGACGGAACGCTTTCATTCCAACGTGGCTTGCGCGTGGGATACCTTGAGCAGGTTCCGACGTTTCGCGATGGGGCCACGGTTCTTGCGACCGCCCTTGAAGGCACCGCGGATCCAGACGATTGGGAAAACGTCGGGCGCGCGCAAACTCTTCTTTCAAAGCTTTCGCTGGATGGAACACGCGAAGGAATCACGCCCGAAACTCCCGTTGCGCGACTTTCGGGGGGCTGGAAAAAGCGAGTGGCATTGGCACGTGAGCTCGTTCGCTCGCCCGACCTTTTGCTGCTGGACGAACCAACCAATCACCTCGATGTGGAAAGCATCCTCTGGCTTGAGGATTTAATCGCAAATTCGCGCTTTGCGACTCTGACCATTACCCACGATCGTTTGTTCCTTCAGCGCATCTCCAATCGAATTCTTGAGCTTGATCGCCGGAATCCAGGCGGGCTTCTCAGCGTTAAAGGTGATTACGCCACCTATCTTGAGACCAAAGAGCAGAATATGGCCGCGCAAGAAAGACGCGAGGTCATTCTCAAAAATACACTGAGACGCGAGACCGAATGGCTTCGCCGCGGAGCCAAAGCTCGAACAACCAAGCAGCAGGCCAGAATCCAACGTGCGGAATCCCTGCAGGGCGAAGTGGCCGAGCTGACGGATCGCAATCGCACACGATCCGTGGGAATTGAATTTCAAAGCACCGATCGCAGCCCGAAAAAGCTTCTTGAGGCCAAGGGCATTTCCAAGAGCTACGGTGAACGCGCTCTTTTCAAGAATGTCGATTTGCTTTTGACTCCCGGAAGCCGGATCGGCCTTTTAGGCGAAAACGGCTGCGGAAAATCAAGTTTGATCCGTGTTCTCTTAGGCCAAGAAACACCTGATCAAGGAAGCGTTTTCAGATCCGATCAGCTCAAGGTCGCTTACTTCGAGCAAGCTCGCGACAGCTTAAACCCGGATGAGACACTTCTTAAAACTCTTTGCCCAAAAGGCGACACCGTCGACTTCAGAGGGGGCCGAGTTCATATTCGAAGCTATCTCGATCGATTTCTCTTTGATCCCGGACAAGCCGAAATGGCGGTCGGCAAGCTTTCGGGTGGAGAACAAAGCAGATTACTTCTTGCTAAGCTCATGTTGAACGACGCCAATCTTCTCATTCTCGACGAGCCGACCAATGATCTCGACATGGCGACATTGAGCATTCTCGAGGAGTGCCTCACTGAGTTCACGGGCGCGGTTCTTCTTGTGACTCATGACCGCTACTTCTTGGATCAAGTGGCGACGAAGATCTTGGCGTTTCCAAAGCACGAGTCTGAGCGCGGAAAACTAGTCTCTTTCGCCGATGTTTCTCAATGGGAAAGCTGGCACGCGGAACAAGAAGTCCTTCACACGCAGAAAGCGCAAGCTCGCGCTTCACAAAGTACCTCCCCAGCTGATGCCGCTGGTGCAAGCAGTGCCGCCCAAAAGAAAAAGCGCAAGCTCAGCTACAACGAGCAACGCGAGCTGGATTCGATGGAAAAAACCATCCATGAAGCCGAAACACTATTGGCAACACTGACCGAAGAAAGCTCAAAGCCCGAAAATCTCAGCAATGCGCCAAAGCTTGCCGAGCTCTTTCAAGAAATCGGCAAAACCCAAGCCCGAATCGATCATCTGTACGCGCGTTGGTCCGAGCTTACTGAGTCTTGATCCGATAACCCACGCCACGAATCGTTTCCACGATGTCCGCGCAAGCACCGAGCTTTTTGCGCAATCCAAAGATATGCGTATCGATCGCGCGGCTGACGATAGAGACATCGATTCCCCGAACCAGATCGATCAATTGATCACGGGTCAACACGCGACCTCGGTTTTGAGCAAGAGAGGACAAAAGCCTGAACTCCGAGGTCGTCAAAGCAATCAGCTCGCCGCCGCATCGGACTTCATGCGCTGCCGTATCGATCTCAAGAGCGCCGATTTTGATTTTCTCGGAGCTTTCGGTCGTCTCGCCGTAAGAGGCTCGGCGCAAAAGCGCGCGGACACGGGCCATCAAAACGGGGATCTCAAAAGGCTTCGTGATATAATCATCGGCCCCAGCTTCAAGACCCACGACGATGTCCGTGGTCTCTACTCTTGCCGTCACGATCAAAACCGGAGTGTTGGAGCTGAGGTTTTTTCGAAGCGTCCTGGTAAGCTCCAAGCCGTTCATTTTGGGAAGCATCCAATCGAGCACAAAAAGGTCGTATTTTCCTTTTTGCATCTTTTGCAAAGCCTCCTCGCCGTCGACAGCCGAGTCAGTCGCGTATCCGTCTCGCTGCAAATGCAACAAGATCAAATCACGGACATCGACTTCATCTTCGACAACTAGAACGCTTGGCTTTTGCATTAGGTCACCTTTGCGCCGGATGTGTTGGTTAACGCTTTTCTCCCACCGTGCCGAATATCATCGCCAGTGATCGCGAAAATGACATCTTCCGCGATATTGGTGGCGTGATCGCCGATCCGCTCGAGATTTCTCGCGATCAAAATCAAATTGAGCGCGCGCTCGATGGATTGCGGATCCGACATCATGTAGGTCAGAAGCTCACGGAAAATCTGATTTTTGAAAGCATCCACGCAATCGTCACGGCCTAATACATCTTGAGCT
Source organism: uncultured Bacteriovoracaceae bacterium (assembly GCA_964496965.1). Lineage (GTDB taxonomy): Bacteria > Bdellovibrionota > UBA1018 > UBA1018 > UBA1018 > CAZCBS01. The sequence continues at coordinate 3,595 of CAZCBS010000093.1, read as the reverse complement.
AAATCAAGATTCTGCGTCACAAACGCATCGAGAGCCTCGCGAACCATGAGCTTCGCTTCTTCCGCCATTCTTGGAATATCAATCAATGGCTTCAGCGGTGGCTGAGACAGATAGCGACGGCCGTTATGCGCGATATTCACCGCTTGATCGCCCATGCGCTCGAGATCAGTGTTGATTTTGATCACAGCAACGACAAGCCGCAAATCCGCGGCAAGAGGGGATTGGCGCGCAAGAAGATTAACGCACGCTTCGTCGACTTCGATATGGGCTTGATTGATGGTCTTCTCAAGCTCATGAACTTTGTCGAAGTTCTCGGGCTTGCGCTCAATGAGCGCTTTGGTCGCCTCTTCGATCGCAAGCTCGACCGCGCCTCCCATGGCGAGAATCCGTTGCTTCAAGTTTCTTAAATCGCTTTCAAAATGCCGCTCCATTGGCTCTCCTTGCTGATCAACCAAATCTTCCGGTGATGTAGTTTTCCGTCCTCTGGTCTTTTGGCTTGGTGAACAACCGGGACGTTTCGTCAAACTCCACAAGCTCGCCCATCAAAAAAAACGCGGTCCAATCCGAGATTCGAGCGGCTTGCTGCATATTATGGGTCACTATCATGATGGTAACGTCTTTTTTGAGCTCCATCAGAAGTTCTTCGATCTTTGCAGTCGAAATCGGATCAAGCGCGCTCGTTGGCTCGTCCATCAAAAGAACCGGAGGGCTGACGGCAAGAGCACGAGCAATGCACAAGCGCTGCTGCTGTCCTCCCGACAAACTTGTACCGGGAGCCTTCAGCTTATCTTTTACTTCATCCCAGAGTGCGGCTTGCTTGAGTGATTTTTCGACCACCTCTTCGAGCAATGAACGCCGACGGATACCCGCAAGCCTAAGTCCGGCCGCGACATTATCGAAAATGCTGAACGAAGGAAATGGATTGGGCTTCTGAAAAACCATTCCGATCCGGCGACGAACGCTAACCGGATCCATTCCGGTCTCGTAAATGTTTTCGCCACTCAGAAGGACTTCGCCTTGCACGCGAGCGCCGGGAACCTCCTCATGCATTCGATTTAAAGTTCTGAGAAACGTCGACTTTCCGCAACCGGACGGACCGATCATCGCGGTAACCGTTTCTTTGCGGCAGCTTAAGTTGATGTCCTTCACCGCATGAAGCTTTCCAAACCAAGCGCTCACGTTTTTTGCGTCAAGAATGACATTATCCATAACGATCGATTAATCCTTTGCCATCGGCTGCCGTCGAATCAGCAGACGCGTACTGAGATTGAGGACGAAGACAAAAAGAACCAAGATCAAAGCGGCTGCCCACGCCTGACGATGCCAATCGTCGTAAGGACTGATCGCATAATTGTAAATTTGAACCGGAAGCGAGGCGACGGGTTGATCCAGCCCCTTAAACCAGAACTGGCTGTTGAGAGCCGTCAAAAGAAGAGGCGCCGTCTCACCGCCCGCTCGAGCAACGGCTAACATCACGCCGGTCATGATGCCGCCCAGCGCGCCTCGAAGGACGACTCTCAAAGTCACTTTCCAACGAGGGATTCCCAGCGCAAGGCCCGCTTCCCGAATATGAATAGGAACTAGCTTGAGCAGCTCCTCTGTCGTTCTTGCCACCGTTGGAATCATAATGATCGCGAGCGCGAGGCCGCCGGCCATTGCCGAGAATCGCTTCATCGGAAGAACCAGCATCGCATAAGCGAAAAGCCCGATGATGATGGAAGGAACACTTGCCAAAAGATCGATCGCAAAGCGAAGCGTCGTTGCGAGCTTGCCAGTGCCGTATTCCGACAGATAGACTCCGCCCGCGATTCCTAGCGGGATCCCCACCCCGGAAGCAAGCGCGATGATCACTACGCTTCCAAGCATCGCATTTGCCATTCCACCGCCGCTGACTCCGACTGGCTTAGGTAGCTCGAGAAAGAAATCGAGATTCAGGGCCGGCATCCCCTGACGAATCACGTAGACAAAAACGCTCACCAAGGGCGCGATCGCGACGAACGCCGCCAAGAACAAAACACCTTCCATAATACGGTTAATCATTCGCCGGCGAAAATCGTGCGCGGCAAGCAGCTCGCGAACTTCCGTTGAGCTCATTTGCCGCCTCCGCGAGAAGAAGCGCGCCAAACCATCAACCGAGCGATGCTGTTAATCAAAAACGAGACGAAAAAGAGAATCAAGCCGACGGCGGCCAGCGCTGAAAGATGCAAATCACTTGTGGCCTCCGCGTACTCATTGGCAATTACGCTTGCCATCGTTTGCGCGGGAGCAAAAAGCGAAGCAGAAATCTCATTGCGATTGCCGATCACCATCGTGACGGCCATGGTTTCTCCGAGTGCGCGCCCAAGTCCTAAGATCACGGCACCAAGAATTCCGACACGAGAGCTTTTTAAGACGGCGACACGAATCGTCTCCCAGCGGGTCGCGCCGAGCGCGAGAGCCGCTTCTCTTTGCGAAAGGGGAATCGCGCGAAAAACTTCGCGACAGATTGCCGCGATCGTCGGAACAATCATGATCGCAAGAACGATCCCCGCGGTAAACATGCTCACGCCGTAAGCAGGTCCACGAAAAATCGGCAAAAATCCCAGGCGCTCGATCAAGATCGGTTGAATCGTCGCCCGAAGCCACGGGGCGAGCACGAAAACTCCCCACAGACCGTAAACAACGCTCGGAATGGCCGCGAGCATTTCGACTAAAAATCCAAACACTGCGGCGACGCGGGCGGGCGCAAGCTCATTCAAAAAAAGCGCGACCCCAACGCTCACGGGAAATGCGACGAGAATCGCGATGGCCGAGGAGACAAGCGTTCCATAAATAAAAGCGCCCGCTCCAAAAATATCGCTGACGGGATTCCATACTTGAGTCGTGAGAAAGCCAATTCCAAAGCTTTTCAGCGCGGGGAGTGAAAGCCTTCCGATCTGAAGGGCGACTCCTACCAGAAGCAAAATCAGAGCAGTTGCGACAGTTCTCAGTGACCAAAAAAACAGACGATCCCCGGTGTGGACGTCGCGCTTTTTCGCGCGACGCACGCCAGGGACCGTTATCGTTTCTACGGCATGCATTGAGTTGTCTGTCAAAGAAGCCTAGCCCTAGTCTGTTCAGTTTTTCTCGACTTTAATTTCTTTTACGCGAGCCTGAACCTTAGCAACCATTTGTTTCGGAAGCGGAGCATAGTGAAGCGGCTCAGCATCTTTCTGACCCGCTTTAAGTGCCCAGTCGAGAAACTTAACCAACTTTGCCCCCTTCTTTGCGTCCATCTTCTGATAGACCAAAAGATATGTGAAGGCGGAAATTGGATAAGCATCTTTTCCTGCCGCGTCCGTAATCGAAACGCGGAAATCTTTTGGCATTTCTTTCAATGCTCCAGCTGCGGCATTGGAGACCGTCGCTGGCGAAGGGACAACAAACTTGCCCGCCTTATTACGAAGCGTCGCATACGGCAGCTTATTGGTTTCAGCGTAGGTCAGCTCGATATAGCCGATCGCGCCCGGAGTTTGCTTTACGGTGTTCGTCACGCCGTCGTTGCCTTTGCCGCCCAAGCCGGTTGGCCAATTGAGCGCTGGACCTGCGCCGACTTTTTGTTTCCACTCTGGGCTCC
>CAZCBS010000092.1:0-12587 GCA_964496965.1 uncultured Bacteriovoracaceae bacterium | reverse complement strand
GAACCCTTCGTTTAAGCCGAAGTTTGTTCGTCATTTTTTGAATGGCGAAGAGCTCCTTCGCAACGCGCTCAAGCAGTATCATTCCAGTGTTTCAGACGGCGTTTCAGAATCCGCCTTCCCCAATGCACAAGAGAGCTACACATGAAATCGCCTCAGGTTTTTAAAGATTTAAATGAATGGCGCCGCTTTCGAGCATCCGATAGTGAGCTTGCAGGAGCAAGCTTGGGTTTTGTCCCGACGATGGGCGCCCTTCATGAAGGACACGCATCACTCGTTCGAAAAAGCGCGAGCGAGAACTCGAAAACGCTGGTCAGCATTTTCGTCAATCCGACGCAGTTCAATGACCCCAAGGATCTCGAAAAATACCCGAGAACGCTTGAAAAAGATCTCGAAGTCCTTGCTCAAGCCGGAGCAGATTACCTGATCTATCCGACCTTCGATTCGATGTATCGCGATGGCTATCGCTATCAGCTGAGCGAAAAAGAATTTTCCAAAACACTCTGCGGCGCGCATCGTCCCGGGCACTTTGACGGAGTCCTGACTGTGGTCATGAAGCTTCTCAACTTGGCCCAAGCAAGGCGCGCTTACTTCGGAGAAAAAGACTATCAACAGCTTGAACTGATTCGAGGGATGGTCGACGCGTTTTTTCTTCCCGTCGAGATCGTCGGCTGCCCCACGCTTCGCGAAAAAGACGGTCTCGCGATGAGCTCTCGCAACGTCAATCTGACGCGAGAAGATCGCGAAAAGGCCCCGCTTCTTGCACGAGCGCTCCAAAGCCACGCCTCCCTTCAAGACATCCGAAATCGGCTCGAATCCCACGGTTTTCGCGTCGATTACATCGAAGAAACGAAAGGCCGGCGCTTTGCGGCCGCATTTCTAGGCTCGGTTCGCCTCATCGATAATATTTCGATCGATAAAATTTCATTGAATGAGGTTGAAAAATGATTCTTGCTTTAGACGTCGGTAACAGTCAAATCCACGGCGGCGCTTACGAAGGCGATCAGCTCCGCATGCAGTTTCGGAAGAACACCAAGAACAGCAACTCTTCCGATGAGCTGGGTCTTTTCCTAGTTTCCGTTCTGCGCGAGAACGGCGTGGATCCCCAATCGATTCGCCAGATCGCGATCTGCTCCGTCGTTCCGGATCTCAATCACTCGCTCAAAGGCGCCTGCTCGAAATACTTCAGGCTCCAACCGTTTTTTCTCCAAGCCGGGACCAAGACGGGACTCAAAATCAAATATCGAAATCCTCTCGAAGTAGGCTCCGATCGCATCGCGAACGCGATCGCCGCGACTCATCTTTACCCCGGAAAAAACGCGATTATCGCCGATTTCGGCACCGCCACGACTTATGATGTCGTCACCGCGGAGAAAGAGTACCTCGGAGGCCTGATCTTGCCGGGGCTCAGAATCTCCATGGAAGCGCTTGAAAGCAAAACCGCAAGGCTTCCCGCAGTCGAAATCATTCAGCCAACCGACATTGTTGGCCGAAGCACGGTCGAAAGCATTCAATCAGGACTGTTTTATCAAAGTCTCTTCGCGCATCAGGGCATCACCGAGCGAATCCAGTCGCAGTATTTTTCGAACGGAGATGTCGTCGTTCTGGGTACCGGCGGCTTTTCCCGAATGTTTGCGCAAGAAGGCGCGTTTCACGCCGTAATCCCCGAGCTGGTGCTCGTGGGCTTAAATCTTGCGCTCCACTACAATTTGTGATCATTCATTCATCAATTTAAATCCGAGAAAATCCGAGAATTTTTATGAGAAGAACCCTTCTGAAGTCGAAAATCCATCGCGCCACCATCACCGAGGCAGACCTCAACTACGAGGGCTCTATCTCGATTTGTCCCAAGCTTTGCGAAGCCGCCAATCTTCTTGAATTTGAGCGCGTGGAAATCTACGACTGCAATAACGGCAGCCGTTTCGCCACTTATGTCATCCTAGGAAGAGAAGGCCAGATCCAGGTCAACGGAGCCGCGGCAAGACTCGTCGCTCCGGGCGATATCATCATCATCGCTTCTTATGCGGATTTCGAAGAGCAAGAAGCCCGCGCTCATCACCCGATCAAAGTCTTTGTTGACGCCAAGAATCACCAAAAAGAACTCTAGACTGTCTAAGTTTTAGACAATTCTAAACTTTTTTAAGTCCTGAGCATAAAAGTCCGACAAGGTTTTGATGACCCACAGTCGGATCGTCACGCACGTCTTGCGCAACTTGATTTTACTAGCCTTGCTCTGCCCGTCTGCCTTGCTCGCGCAGGATACGCCTTTGCTTCCCGCGCCTCCGGGGACCGTCGCTCCGATCTCTGATTCGACGCCCAGCGGTTGGCGCAATCCTTACTGTCCAAACATTCTCAAGCGCCTCAAGTTTCAACTTTTAAAGGCCACAGACGATTCCACCGCAAGCAAGCTTGAAAATCTACCGAAGCTTCGCTCGGGCTCTGCCGAGCTTTATTTCAGCAAAATGCGAAACGCCACGCTGGAGAGAGTCAAAGTTCACTTCTATGGGACTCAGCCCATAGAAATTATGGACTCGGGAATCAGCCTCAAGGCGTCTTACCTGGCGCTCGACAAGTCAAGCCTCATTCCCCCAGAAAAAGCGATCGCTAACGCAGCCGAGCAATACGCCGCCGAAATCGAAGCCACTCTCAAGTCGGCTGAAACTTATCCGGCCCGTTGGAAAGAACTCATTGAGGTCGAGGCTCAATCTAAGCTTCGTCTGGAAATCTTGGAAAAAGAGATCTCATCGATCCAAGAACGAGCGGAGCTCAAAAAGGATTGGATTCGATCGCTCGATGCAAAAATCAAATCTTTGAAAACTCCCGTCGAGCTCGAGCTTCCGACCTTCAATCTCCAAGGTGATTTAAACAAGGAGACGGCACGAGTCACTTTCACGACGCGCGCTTCTGCGATCCAAACGATCACCGAATCCAAAAATACGCTTAAGAAGAGCTTGGAATTCGAAGGTCCTTATTGGGTCGAGCTCCCTGCCGTGCGAAACGGCGAAATCGCCCCCGTGCCTCTCGCTTATTCCTACGAAAAGCTCACAGACCTCCAAGTGGCTGTCAAAAAACTCCGGCGCCAGATCGAAACCTTAGACGGGGACTATAAGACCGAAGGCTCTTTTCTCAACGCAGCGGCTGGACAAGTCGTCAACCTCAAGCAGATGCAGGTGATTCGCGAAATCTTCCGGATTCAGCGCCAAAATCTTCAAAGCAATGCCAAGGATGTGCCGCAATATTTCAATGATCAGATCAAACGAGTCGACGCGATCATCGACGCGATGAACAAGTCAAAGCCAGAGTTCACGCCGCCTCAAGTCGCCTTTGAAAAAGTGAGAAGCAAGCAGCTCGCCAATCAGCTCGCGATCATCCCAAAAAACATCAGGGCCGACATCAACAAACCCATCAAACTGCGCAGCCAATGGGATGATACCGGCACAGGAACCTTGGATGTCACATCCAATGGCAAAGCTGACGTCATTCCCGGAAAAGTGGACGATCTTCCAATCACTAATCCAGCAGACCCTGGCGTCGAGCAAAAAATCGGCACGGGACCGGGCCCAGGGACAGGTGGAGGCCCAAGCGCTGGCGCAGGCAACTCAGGACTCGGCTCTGCTCCATCCGGAACAGGTCCGACATGGGGCGATCTGGGCACGGCGGGAAGCACCTCGACCGGTGTAGCAGCCGGGAGCTTCATCAAATATATATCGAGAAAAAGCCCTCTCGCCGATCGTTACGATCTTCTCTTATCGAAGATCAACGAGATCGATCCGACTTTGCTTGAAGCCTATAGCAAAAACCTCGCGAAATCCGGAATGGCGCTTGCTCTCTTCCGTGGAGGAAAGTTCATCACTTATGCCAGCGGACTCACGGGCGCTGCTTATTTGGGCACTCCGAAGGCCTGGATGGACGCATTCATGACTTTCATCGACAAATCGGACGAAAAGCAGATGGACCTTTGCGCCTCACAGGGCGCAAAGCAAGTGGGCGACCTATCGATCCCTTCGGATCCAAACACGAATGCCACTTCCGACCAAGCTTTTCAAGATTGCTCCATCGCCTTTATCAAAACCAAGTTCGTCAAAGACTATCTCTCGGAACTCGCTAAAAACGACGATTCCGTCACTACCGACAAGCAAAACGATCTCGCAAGAATCGATATCAAAAAAGTCCCAACTCGCCCGACGAAGGGAAATTTTTTCCGAAACAAGAAAACCGGCGAGCTCTACATCAGGCCGGAAGTCGCGACTCTGGCAGTCGTGCAACAACCTGGCGTCAGCATGGATCCTACGCTCAAGGCAATGAAAGTCGATCCAAACCGCATTCCGATCGCCGGAAGCCAGCCTACGCAGCATCTCATTGAAAAAGATCCGAAAACGGGGAACCTCCTTTTTCACGTGGATTTGTTAGCTTCTTCTGAGTCCGGAATTTTCTTTCTCAATAATAAACACGAGATCGTACTCTCATCAAAGATCAACGAGTACGTGGAGAAACTGCTGCGAAAACGTCGCAAGGTCATGGGTTATCGAAACAATCAATCCAACGTCGAAAGCGTGCTCCGACAATTTCTCTCGACCGCCAACCCGTGTTCCGATCCAAATTATACGCGCTGGATGACCTCGAATTCAAAGGCCGAGTATAAAGAAGGATTTCTCGCTTGCGTTCGCTTTCTTTATCCTCGTTTCATGAAGCTCGGGGACACTGAGTCTCTGGTCACTAAACTGATTGCGGCGGACACGAAAGAACAGAATGATCTTTTAAAACCGCTTCTCACGATCGATGCCACTTTCGGAAATTACGTTTGTACTTTGATCTCGCAGCGCTATCTTTACACAGATGCAAATGCTGCCACGAACGCCTTTGCCATCGCTCCGTTTAATTGCCAAAATCTCACCACCGCTCCTAACAATCAAGGTGGTGGATGGGGAGGCACAACGCCAGGAGGTGGATGGGGTACAAATCCAGGTGGCGGATGGGGATGGGGCGGAGCACCCAATACCGCACCCTGGGCAAATCCAGCTCCAGGAACAAACCCTGGTCCTGGCACTGCTCCTAACAACAATCCTAATACCACTCCGGGCACCAACCCCGGCGTGCCTATGCCACAACAAGGACCGCCCTCGGGCGCTCCACAGTCTCCGCTATTCTACTTTTCAGATCCTCGCAGCGGCGTACAAATGATCAACGAGCAAATCTTGAAAGGCGAAGGAGCAAAAGATCCCGTGATCAAAAAGCAGCTGATGAAAGATCCGACGAGCCTGCTCTTCGAATCGAGATGATCCAATCGGATTCATTATGCCCGCCTCGACCTAAGCCGCTTCGCCTGCACTCAATTGGGCGCTCAAGGCTCGCACCAAGTCGTCTTCGGCCCAAGAGCCGTCATATTTTTCACCATTGATGTAAAATCCGGGCGTGCCGTTCATTCCACTTCGCACGCCGCTCATAAAATCTTTCTGCACCCGCTGCTCGACCGACTCGCGCTCCATCCAATCCGCTTCGAATCGCTCCATATCCAGTCCCAAGTCTTGCGCAAGCACTCGGATTTTATCTTCGCTCAGCGTCGGTTGATTCTCGTAGATGGTATCATGCATCGGCCAAAACTTTCCCTGCAGCGCCGCCGCCTCGGCCGCGCGTGCTGCGACCTTTGCCAAGGGATGAGCTTGCGTCAGCGGAAAATTTCGAAAAACAAACCGCACTCCCCCCTCCATCCGCGCAAGCACTCTTTTTAAAATCGGATGCGCTTTGGCGCAGAATGGGCACTGATAATCACCATACTCGACCAAGGTCACGGGCGAGTCCCAGGAACCTATAATATGATCTTGCGCAGTCACTCCTTGAACCAGATGCGCAGCCATTTTATGCAACCTCCGACGCTCTTTGCTCGCCTGAAAGTTTCTCAAGCGCATCAAGAACGCCATCGGCGCCCGGATTGACGCCGATCGGAGACCGATAACTCCAACGAATCACGCCGTCCTTGTCGATCACAAAGAGCGCGCGTTCGCAAACTCCCTCGGTCGCGCGATAGGCGCCGTAGGCTTTCGCCACTTCTCCTTTGGGCTCGAAATCCGAAAGCAACGTCAAGCGATAGTTGCGCGCTTTTTCGAACGCCAGATGACACCAAATCCCGTCCACCGAGACACCAAACACTTCGGCGCCGTGTTTTTTGAACTCGGGCGCAAGCTCGCTGAAAAGCGCAAGCTCATCGCTGCACACAGGGCTCCAATCAGCCGGATAGAAAATCAAGACCACCGGCGATCCCTTGAGCTCGCTGAGCGAGACTTTCTGATCCGGCGTGCAATGAAGCGTGAACTCCGGCGCGCGATCGCCTTGCTTCAATAGACCTTGTGTATCCCGAGTGCTCTGTTGCATTAGGCTCTATGTTTGCAAGAACATCGCCATGACAAATTCTCGATTCAAGATCGTGAGTCCGGAGTTTCAAAAACTCGAGCCTATTCCCGCTCGGTATTCGGCCCAAGGAGCCAACATCTCGCCTCCCTTGCGCTGGTCAGGCGCTCCCCGCGACACCGTGGAGCTTGCTTTGCTCTGCGAGGATCCCGATGCACCGATGCCAAAACCTTTCGTGCATTGGCTGCTCTACGGCTTGCCCGCCTCTGTCTCAGCTCTTCCTGCCGGAATTCCCAATCAAGAAGAGCTCGAGCTTCCGGTCTTAGGTCGTCAGGGAAAAAACTCCCTTCTCCAAATTGGCTACACCGGCCCCAATCCCCCCTTCTGGCATGCTGCCCATCATTATGTTTTTAGGCTTTTTGCTCTCAACAAACCGATCGAGCTTTGGCCCGGCGCCGGACGCGATGAATTTTACAAAGCGATCGAAAACTCCATGATCGGTGAGGCTCGCATCGTCGGACTCTTCGAAAAAATGCCCGCTCAAAAAGTCCGTGCAGCCGCCACTTGGGCCGCGGCCGGACTTGCGGCTGGGGCCGCAGGACTTGCTGCGGCCGGCGCTTGGAAATACCTTTCGCCCGAAAAGAAACGAGCATGATCTTTCCGCCTCCGCCACCCCCACTGCCCATAAGCGCCTTGGTCTGCACCGAGGTTTATGTCTATGGAATCGTCATTCACGTGACCGACCCTTCGGGAAAACCGATCACCAACGCCCAAGCGATCATTCGAGACGGGCCGTTCACGGAAACGCTGGAGCCCGTCACTGAGCCCTCCGCAAACGGGATCTATCAAGGGGCTGGCGAGCGTCCCGGCACTTACGAGCTGACCGTCTCTGCCCCGGGCTATGTCCCTCAAACCTTTAAGAATTTAGTGGTGACGGGGGGCATCTGCCACGTTAACCAGGTGAGTCGTGAAGTTTCTCTTTTCCCCTATTGACGACAGCCGACGACTAGCGCTATATCCTAGCGACACGTCTGCAAATATATGTTCGGGCTTAGCTCAGCGGGAGAGCACTACCTTGACACGGTAGGGGTCACAAGTTCAATCCTTGTAGCCCGAACCATTTTACAAGCTTTTCTAAAATCCCTTTCAGAAGGGTTCTAAGCTCAAATCACAGGATCCAGAGATGCCACCCGTGAAGCGTTCAAACGCGGGTTACTGACAAATGGCGACGGCTGGATGGAAATGATTCAAAGCAGAAATCATACATCTCATACCTATAATCAGGCGGTCGCAGACGATATCGTTGAAAAAGTCATCCAGTCTTATTCTGCTCTGTTTGAAGAGTTTTTGCAGAAAATGGAAAGCCTTGTTTCCCAATGAGTGGAAAAGAATTTGGACTTTCTTCCAATACGATTGATCAAATCAGGTCTGTCTTTCGCTCCTACCCTGCAATCGATCAAGCCCTCATCTACGGATCGAGAGCCAAGGGCACTTTCAAGACGGGATCGGATATCGATTTAGTTCTAGTCGGTTCGGCGCTCAGTACCGATGACCTTCTGAAAATCGAAAGAGAGCTCGACGATCTCCCGATTCCTTACGAAGTGGATCTATCGATTCTCCATCAAATCGACAGCCCGGATCTTCTTGATCACATCCACCGTGTTGGGAAAGTGTTTTATCAAAAAGCCTGAACCCAAACCGGCAAAAAGCGTTATTTAACAAACGCTATCTGAACCTCGTCACGTTTACTTTTCCGTGCAGAACTTTCGCAAAGCTTGGGCAAAATTGAAAGAGTCGTCATCTGAGAAACGCACAAAGTCGCCGACCGGGGGGCCAGCGCCTTCGCATACGATTTCTTCCTTCATCAGAAGTGGATCATGTCCTGTGATGAGACCAGGACATGATCGCATTATTTTTAGATTTCGTCAGGAAGCAATCTTGCGTCCGTACATTTTCCTTCTTTAACGAATTCTTTCGCCCGACTCATTCCTTCCATGACATCTCTTGAGTTGAATCTTACAAGCTCTTCCTTGTTAGCTCCTGCCGTTCTGTATACGCTGATATGGCGCACGCCTTCTTCTTCCGCACTTCTTGGAACTGTGTGAAGGGCTCGAACCATGCAAAGTGCCGGAGCGCACTGGACAACCGTAGAGGATTCGGCTGAATTTGTTTTGACAGTTACAGGAACTGGCATCTCTTCAGAATTACATTTTATAGTGATTGAGTTGTTTGACGGACCGCCTTCGCTGGCGAAAGCTACGGAGGTTACGGCTAGTACAAAAGTGAATGTGATAAATTTTAACGATCGATACATACAAACTCCTAATGAAACGCAGTCAAATGAGTTTTGTGCCGACCCTATTGGGCAATCAGAGCCCATTTTGATATCGGCGATGAAAACAAAAGCTCGTTGGACAGATTAAAAGCACAAAAGGTGCCAGAAGATTTAGCTATCCTGCTTTAGGCAAGCCGACTTTCACGGTCTTCAAGTGTCTAAGGTTTTGACATCGGAAAGACCTGTTACACACTGTGAATGCAAAGGAGATCACGGATGATGTCCGTCAATGGTCGACAATGATGGGTCTAGAAAAACCCAATCTCCTCATTTCTTTGCTCAAAGGCAGGAAGACAATCCGTCATCTCTACTGACGTAGAGGTTCTGAAGGAACGGATTCGACAGTCCCGCACTCAGATCGCAAGTCGTGCTCTGCATGCAGCGCGACCTGACGTGGTCTATCAGATGAACATGCAGTTTTTTCCTGTTACACAATCTGTTTCTCGGCTCTCAGGAGATCGGTCTCCGAGAGGGACCGAATGCTCGATTTAGTAACGTTTTTCTGGCTCCAGTTGACAACCAACGCTACGTGGTCCGAGTCCGATCCACTCAAGATAAGATCGACTACTCGTGCAACGTGAACGACGTCCGGCTGGCACAAGATAGGCCGCTGCCTACATTTAGCCACCTTGGCTCTAGCTCTAGCTAAAACAACCAGAAGGGATCAATCGTAAACAAAGCTTGGTCATCTAATGCCGGCTTTACCAATTGCTCTGCCAAGAAGCCCATTCCAAATGTGCCTCCATCTTCCGACTCGGGATGAGGAAACTCAGAAGCATTTTGTGTCGACTTGCCATCAAACTCACGAGCAACGTAAACCCCAATGGTCTTTACGAAATACTCCGGCAATTTCGTCACATCGTCTTCTCGCTTGAGTCGTCGATTACCGAAAAAACGGGCGTGACCTATCCGAACGGCGCGGTCGATGCCAGATTCCAAACTGCGGTTCCGTTGATTCAGGGCTATACGGCTTCCCAGAACCCGATCGAATACGCCTTTAAAACGCTAGCCGCCGTTGCCCAGACCAAGAACAACTGGACCAAGTGGAATATCGTCTATCAACCTTCGAAGGGCGCGCTTTACTACCGTAGCGTTCAAGCGCCCGCGATCAAGCGCGTTCAGTATTCGCAATTTAATTTCTCCTGCAAAAGCCCCGCACTCATGGCGGATATTAATTTAAGTGCTACAGGCGACGTTACGAGATCATTTAGCTCGTACGACGAAAGCGTGGATGCGGCCTACGTCCGTCAGGCATCAGGACACGCGCTCCCAGCACAAGCGGTTCCCGCTGTTTTGTCTTATTCAAAGCAATCTACGCGTTGTCAGGAATAGAGCTGTTGGCAAGCGTCGAAAAGGTCGTTGATTCAAAAAGCGAGAGCGCCCGGATCAGGTTATGAGCCTTATTAGTAACGCGATTCCAGTTCGTGATCACGTCGTAATATCAGAACTTCATTTCGTCAAAATTATTACTGACGAGTTACTCTAATACTGACTCTCGGCAAAGCACTCTAAAGAATTGATTCCCATGTGCCTCCTCGTACGAAAACACTCCCTTAAGTGGGGCTGATACGCTCTTGGTGCTATTATCGCTGGATGTAATTGTCATCGATACGATTGACGTGCCTGCGTAGGAATCGCTAGAAGCAATTGTGATAGTTTTCCCTGCAACTGTACCAACGGTGACTTTAAGTGGGCCGGCACTGCTAACTCCTGTTACGTCGGAATCACGAAAGTCTTTGTGCGCCACCGCATCTCCATTTTTAGCGGTATATACATCACATGCAAATTGGCCACTTTCGGCATTTGCCGGCTTCCGAGAGTTGTGTTGCTTTGTATCTTTGGCGATAGCCGGATTTACGACGCTTGCCAGTGCTATTAGCACAATAACGAATGCGCGCTGGTTCTTAAGCATATCTTTTCCTTTACTTGTTAGAATCTTATCGACGCTTACAAACATGTTATCGTGACAGGGGGCATTTTTTTTCCTTGCGCCTGCCAGCTCGATTCTAACGTAAATACTGCATGAAACCAGACAAGTTCGCCTCTACTATGCAATCCGCTTGAACTCGTACTTGATGCCAAGTTTTTCAAGATACCGCACCAGCCTATCAATCGTGAACTCATCGAACCGATAGCGAAGAATCTTACTCACCAAAGCCTCGCTAATCTCAAGCGTTTGGGCGAGCTCCCGCTGATTGAGGTCATGCTCTCGTTTGTAGATGATGAATTCCGCGCACATATCGCGCTTGATTCGATCGGCAAAAGGCGCACCGCTCGAGATAGCCCGACTGTAAAGTCCATCATCGGCATCAAGCTTCTTCAGAAGTTCTTCGACATCCGTCTTTTTAGGCCACTTGCTCATGACTTTTTCTCCTTCACTCGAAAGGCATTGATGACTCCCAAAAAGTCCTCGTCACAGTAAGTCAGGATAAGGCGATACGACTTCTCTTGCCAGGACAACTCATGAGCCAAATAGGTGAATCCATCTTTGTCGTCAGCAGATTCGCTCTGAACGCCATCCAACTGCTGAATCAGTTTTAAGATGAGCTGATCCGTTATATCGGGATGATTTTTTTCATAATGCGGATCAATCACTATACGAACGAAGTGTCTTCCATTCAGCGTAACCGAAAAGAGGTGCTCACGTCGTGCATCACCTATAACAATCACATTATTTGATTCTTTACACATTTGTCAAACCATATTTGTAAATGAAAATCGACCATAACTTATCCACGTCGATCACAACACTTGACTGAACTGATACAAACTCAAGCAGGATCGATGCCTGAAAGCTGAGAAATGAAGCGCGGATCGCAGACGGAAATCAGACGTCCTGTCCTGATTCAGGACTCTTAGGGGTACCAGGATATCTTTTTGGTAACCGCAAAATATGCGTTACTCTATTCGTATATGCACCATCGATCCTTCTTTCTGGCCTTCGTATTCGCCATCCTAGCGGCGCGATCCGCCTACTGCGATCTCAAGACCGACTCACAGAGATTCGCGATCGATACAACCGCTGACGGCGAGCCTTCTCGATATGTCATGCAGGGAATGCGCTATCGAAACCCCGGAAAACAACCCGTCATTCTGGCTCATGGATTTTTAAACACCTACGAGATAATGGAAGTCTGGGGAAAGTACCTTTACGAGAAGGGCTTCGATGTTTGGATGTTCAATCAGTTGGGATTCGGCCTCGAGGGCGAAAGATCCTACGTCAAGGACTACCATCGCGGGGATTATAGCTTTGACAGCCTACTCAAAGGAATCGATCAGGTCATTCATCATGTCAACAAAGAGACGGGACAGAAAGTCAGCTATTTCTCCTTCTCGATGGGCGGCATGACCTATCAGCAGTACATTTCGGGAATGGTCGGCGTGGATGAAAAAGGAAACGCGATCCGCGATCCGAAAGTCGCGCGAGCGCGCCAAGCCTTGATTCGAAATTCGGTCACGGTCGGAGCGCCCCCCTACCGTCTTAATGGCGTGGCGTTCCTGCCGAAAGGCGCATCGCTTATGGGAATCGCCGCGCTCGAGGCACCTTTTAAGGACACCGACGCCTTTGTCTCTCTCGGCCTCGGAGGCCCGGCCGAAAACGCTGGGAATGTTTCGCCTGTCGGAAAAGTGCTCGATTCGTTTCCGACTGCAGCCGGAAAATGGTATCGATCCGTTTTGTTCAGAGACGTTGGAAATCTCGATCATTTCGGGGACAGAAAAAACGATCTCAACTATATCCTGTCGAGGATGTTCTCCAATCCTCACACCGATATCTTGCGAAGCTTCGGAAAAATGGCGAACACCGCGACAAGCGACGCGCAGCTTGAGAGCGGAAAAGTTACCGACCTCGCTATCTTTGGGACCAAGGACAAGTTGAGCAACCAAGATCACCGCCTTCAGGACTTCGTAC
>CAZCBS010000091.1:11424-12661 GCA_964496965.1 uncultured Bacteriovoracaceae bacterium | reverse complement strand
CGAGCTCGAGACGCTGTCGCCGATCCGGCTGCGCTACACGGGCGATCTGCAGGATCTGACGGCGGCGCGCGACGATCAGGACGTACTGCATACCGAAGTGCAGACCGTCGTGAACAAGATCATCAACACGACCGTCGGGCGGGTGATCCTCAATCAGCAGATTCCCGCCGAGATGCCGTTCGTGAACGGGCTGCTGAAGAAAAAAGAAGCTGAACAAGCAGCCTCCGAAACACCTCAAATCAACGGCCTATCGTATCGTTTTTTTCGCGAAGGAAATCGCATCCGGCTTGAGCGTTGGATTCAAGCAGGACAGCGCGAGACCCGATTAGACGAGACCCTGACTTCTTTTATCGGCGGAATTCAATCCGGCCGAATCACTCACCCTTCCATTGCCGCAACTCAGGAAGATTTTAAAATCGATCAGATTTTAGGATCATCCGGCCGCTCGGCCTCCGCTCTCGATCGCGAAAGCTGGGCAAGAATTCTTGCTCTTCTTGAGAGCGCTTCTGATCTGAGACTCGATGGCGAGAAAGTCGCAGCGTCTGCTTCGCCTCTCAGCATTCAAGTCGAACTTGTACCAGAAAATGGTGGATTTCGACTCCGGCGAAAAACCGACACGGCCATCAGCGAAGTCTTCGCGCAAGGAATCGTCCGCTGCGGAACGACGCTTCGCCCAGTGCGTGACCCCGACCTTTCGACCGCTGATCGACAACTCCTGAGAGGCGAAGGAACTTTCTTTTCTCGAAATGAAACCAGCGCGCTGGTGTCCGAGATCATTCCACGCCTTCAGGGCAAGCTTCCGCTCTCGCTGCCTGAAACCGGCCTTCCGACATTGATCGAATGCGAGCCTCGCATCGCATTTGAAATCGATTCCGAAGGCCATGATACCATCTCGGTGCTGGCCGACCTCGTCTACGGCGATCCTCTCATCGCTCGCGTCAGACTTGATCTCCCGCAGGCACCGCTCGAAACTCTGTCTCAAAAAGTCGTGCCTTCACGAGATCCCGCCAAAGAGCGGGCGCTTCTGAGCTCCCTTCAATCCGAGCTCCATCTTCAAGTGGGGAATCGAATTCGACTCAGTGGCGACGCAGGTCCTGCTTTTTTGCGTAAAATCAAAGATCGCAAAGATTTCGAGATTCGAAAATCAAAGACTCTGCCTGCGGCTTTCGCCACTTCCCCCAATTCCCCCAATTCCCCCAATTCCCCCAATTCCCCCAATTCCCCCAATTCCCCCAAT
>CAZCBS010000091.1:0-11324 GCA_964496965.1 uncultured Bacteriovoracaceae bacterium | reverse complement strand
TCTAATGATTCATTGATCCCGCGATTCGAAATTGGACCTGATGGAAGCTTTGCCCTGAGTTTCGATGACCCTTCAATCGACGCCGCAAAAGTCCTTCAGGCTTGGCGTGAGAACCGAGAGTTCTTTCCGCTTTTGTCCGGTGCGTTTGCGCCGCTTCCTCGCCAATGGCTGAGTCTTTATGGCGAAAAGATCGAGGCGCTTTTACAGGCTCGCGGCAAAGATCATCGCCTTCCAACTCATTTCATTCCCGCACTTGCCTCGCTCTGTCTCGAGACGGAGCAAGAATGCCCTAATCCTCTGATCGTACTCAGTCAGCGTCTCGAGAACTTCAAAGAGATTCCAGAAAGCGCACTGCCAAACGATCTGACAGTCACCCCTCGCGCTTATCAAAAGCAAGGCATCAACTGGCTTCAGTTTCTCCGCGATCATCAAATGGGCGCGCTTTTGGCCGATGACATGGGTCTCGGAAAAACGCTTCAGGCTCTTTGCGCGATTCAAGGCCGCACTTTGATTGTCTGCCCGACCAGCGTGCTTTCGAGCTGGCAGGATCAAATCGAAAGATTTCGCCCATCGCTTCAAGTTTCCGTCTATCACGGCGGAAATCGAAAGCTCGATTCCAAAGCCGACATCACGCTCACGACTTATGGCGTGCTGCGAATGGATCAAGCGTCGCTTTCATCTGAGAAATGGCGAACGATCGTCCTCGACGAAGCTCACATCATTAAAAACCCAAGCTCTCAAATCGCGAAAGCCGCCCATTCTCTTTCTATAGCACTTTCTGGGGCTCTTTCTGGGGCTGACGGCGTTTTCCGAATCGCGCTCAGTGGCACGCCCGTCGAAAATCGGCTCGCGGATCTTTGGAGCCAATATCAGTTCGTCAATCCTGGGCTTCTGGGCACGCAAACCGATTTCGAAGAGCGCTTCGCCTCGCCGATCGCGCGAGGCGATCGCGTCGCTGAGCAAACACTTCGCACGCGCATCCGCCCTTTCTTGCTTCGTCGCCTGAAGCGCGAAGTCGCGCCCGAGCTTCCGCCCCGAACCGAGGTTCTTCTGCATTGCGAGCTCAGCTCCGAAGAGCGCTCTCTTTACGACGCGATCTTGGCGGCTAGCCGGCGCGAAGTCCTTGCGCAGCTGGATCAAGGCGGAAGCGTATTTGCGGCGCTCGAGACACTCCTTCGCCTTCGTCAAGCCTGCTGCCATCCCGCGTTGGTTCCAGGCCAAGCGGAAACAGCGCCCCTTTCGTCGGCCAAGACCTCGCTTCTTCTTGAGACGCTTCAAGAATCCATCAGCCTCGGGCATCGTTCCCTGGTTTTCTCGCAATGGACTTCGTTCCTCGATTTGATCGAGCCCTTGCTGCGTTCCGCTGGAATCGATTTCTGCCGCTTGGATGGCTCCACTCCCAATCGCGAAGAAATCGTCCGGCGCTTTCAAGATCCGAAAGGTCCGCCGGTCTTCTTGCTTTCTCTCAAAGCAGGTGGCGTAGGACTGACACTCACCGCGGCCGATCACGTCTTTTTGCTCGATCCATGGTGGAACCCGACCGTTGAAGACCAAGCCGCGGACCGCGCCCATCGCATCGGTCAAGAGAATCCCGTTTTGATCCATCGCTTGGTCGCCAAAGATACGCTCGAAGATCGCATCCTGACTCTTCAGCGCGAGAAGCAACGACTCTCCGGTGCGGTGCTGGAAGGCTCCGCTCAGGCGGCTCAGCTCACTCGTGAGGACATTTCGCTGTTGTTGGCAGAATAGTATCTCACGAAACTGACACCCTCCTGACTTTGACGGAATAGAGTATTCAACCTGACACGAACCTGACATCGGCAGCCTTTTGGGCCGCGCGCAAAGTGTGCGGCGAAACGCGCGAGTATGATTTGAATTCTTTCTGATCGCTTGGCCTCAGCTGCCCGGGATTTGGGCTCGGCTATTCGGCTACTATTTATTACATTTATATTGTTTATGTTATCGATTTTGCGCAATGAGAACCTGAACTCAAGTGCCGCACCTTAGAAGACTTGAGCACGGTTTCCTCCGCCGGCGGAGAAGAAAAGTATGGCGAACCAAAATCGGAGCAAACTAGTCTCAAATAGGCCAAGCTATGCCGCGGTTTCTTTATGTTCTTTTTTCCTCGTCTCGATTCGAGATCCCTACGCCTCGCTTTGTTACCGATGTACTCGGATCGAACCAAAAAAATAGCTTGACATTGTTTTTTGAAAACACGCTTCATTTTTCAAAAACCGCTATAAAATGGCTCTATTTTGCTCACATTTAAGCTTTAACAAGCTCCATTTCAAAACAAACAGTCGCAAAACATTTTCTCAAAACAAGCCCCCCATAAGTCATCTGCGCGCATTACGGAGCATGCAGAATCCCATGGTATGAAATCATCCTATTATGAAAAATCTTAAGGCATTATCAAATGAAGCATTACTCTTAAACACCAAGTCGTTAGTGACGGAAGAGAGAAAATTGACAACTTCAATTTTGTGGCATCTCAACGAAATCCAGAAACGAAGACTTTACGCCGAGAAAGGCTTTGGGTCTCTCTTCGAGTATGCCGTCAAAGAGCTGCAATACTCTGAAGCTGCGGCAGGACGTCGAATCGCGGCGATGAGACTCTTAGTCGAAGTGCCGGAAATCGAGCCCGCTCTTGAAAAAGGCGAAGTCAGTCTTTCGACTCTTTCGACAATCCAAAGTTTCCTTCAAAGAAAAGAAGAGACTGTTTCAAGACAAGAAAAGAAAGAACTCGTTTTCGCGCTCCAAGGCAAATCTAAACGAGAGTGCGAAAAAGAGCTTTCGGCTCTTGATCCACAATCCGCAATTCCTCAAGAGCAAGAGCGAGTCGTCAGTCCGACCCAGACTGAAATTCGCTTTATCGCCGACGATTCCCTGATGGAAAAACTTCAAAGCATTCGCGAGCTCGATGGGCATGTGCAGTCGAATCCGACTTATCTCGAGCTTTTCCACCGCATGGCGGATGTCACACTCAAAAAACTGGATCCATCCAAGCAAAGCGGACGGGATCGTGAAACTTCCGGACCCAATCAACAAACAACGACTCCGCCAGCGGAGTGCTCACAAGCACAAGCACAAGCACAGTCTCAACCCGCTCAACACGAATCGGCTCAATCAAATAGTCGCTATATCCCCGCCGCGCTAAAAAGAGAGATTTGGCGGCGTGATCAGGGCCAGTGTACTTTTCTCAGCCCGGATGGCCGGCGGTGCACCTCTCGATTTTCACTTGAAGTAGATCACTTGAAACCCTTTGCGCTCGGAGGAGAAACGAAACACGAGAATCTACGTTTACTTTGTCGAGCTCACAACGCTCACCAAGCGGTCGCTCAATTTGGCCAGGGCCTGATGCAAGCTTATGTTCGATAGCCGAGACGCTCAATGAATGAAGGGTATTTCCCGAAAGAAATACCCTTCTCTTTGATCACAATTGCATTCTAAATATCTGGCTAAATATCTGGCTAAATATCTGGCTAAATCGCCAGCCTATCTTCTATCAAAGTTCCGGCCTTAGAACGGATTTGGAAGCGATGGAATCGTGATGGTTGGAAGCGTGATCGGCGTGAAAGTCGCGATCGGAGTCGATGTCGCTCCAGGGCTAGCCGTTGATGTCGGCGATGTCGTTGGGCTAGGTGATGGCGACGGACTTGGGCTTGGACTAGGTGATGGGCTCGGCGACGGACTAGGAGACGGGCTTGGGCTTGGACTCACGCTCGGCCTGATGCTTGGACTGCCACTTGGAACAGGAATTGGCACCGGAATCGGCCGAATAGGGTTCGTCCCCGGACACTGGGCTGGCGCGATAAACGTGAACGTATGGCTGTGATTGAGTGCCGTACTCGATGGGACACTCACGGTTCCAGTACTTTGAAGCTGTTGCAGCTGCTGAACATTCAACGTGACCGTGTGAGTATGTCTCACTCCGTTCATCACTCCACCGTCATATCCTTCACTGGATTCGAATGAAATCGTACCGTTGGGCGGCAACGACCCAATCAAAGTCGATACATCGTTTGCAGTGAGCGCGATCGAATGAATATGTTGATTCACTTCATTGGCGACCGCGACTGCGTTTGTTCCTGCTGTCATGCCGGCTTGTCCGGGAGCTTGCCCTCCCGTCGGCCCGTACTGCGCGACCGCGCCTTTCAGGATAAAAAGCGCGGTTACTAACGATAAACTTCCCGCAATCCATTTTTGCTTGGATCTAAAATGCATCTCCGTTTCCTCCAGTTTTTTTGAATCGGTGTTGCAAGCCTCCGACCTATCGCTGCGCAGGAAGCGGACATTTTTGAGTCGTCTGCGCGTAGATCGGACACGGATTCACAACAACACATGAAACGACCTGAGTTATCGATGGCGGCGCTGGCGGAGGTGGCGGCGGCAGAGGCGGTGGCGCACTTCCCGGCATAGCAAACGGGGCCGCAGATCCACTCGGTCTTGGCGATGAGCCCGAACTAGGCAATACGCTAGGTCGTGGCAATCCGCTCGGACTCGGTAATAGACTCGGACTCGGCAATAAGCTCGGGCTCACTGAAACAATTGGACTAGGCGATACGCCTGGGCTTGACGAAGGAGTCGGTGACGGCGACGGCGATGGTGACGGTGATGGTGACGGTGATGGCGACGCCGCTTGCGCTTCAGCCGGAGTTAAGCTCGGAACATCCGAAGAAGAATCAATCACTCCCCCAGGAGTTTCGTCCGGAGATGGCAATACATCTCTCATCGGCGCCTCAATTGCCGTGAGCGCCCCACTTCCAGAAAGGTCGGCTGAAGAGTTAGACGACGCAAAATCAACCGTCGTTCCCCAATCCAATCCCTCTTGGCCGGGAGCGCACGAGGCCATTCCATCAAATCTGACAATTGTTTTAACCTTACAAAAAACATTTCCTCGCCCATCATTGGCGACCGTTTGATTGATCACGACTTGTCCGCGCCAAACTCCGTCTTTTTGAATCGGAATCAAAGCACTCGACTGATCGAGTCCTTTTCCGGTCACTCGAACTCGGCGATCGCGGCAATCGAGATCGACATCAAACTGAGTCACAACAGACGAAGAAAACTCAAACTGCGACGAACAAGACGCCACTGACTGCTGCTGTTGCTGATAAGGAACCTGTTGCTGAACTTGCTGCGCCGGCGATTGATCGCATTTGACGTTGAAGTTTCCTAGGGGAGCCGTCGTCGGTGAGTAGGCCGCGCCAGGCTGAGCCGGAGGAGCAGGCTGCGAAGCTGTCGTGCCCTCATCACTTCCTCCCCCGCAAGCCCCAAGAGCAAGCAGCAAAGCGAATGAACCGAGCGAAGCAAGAAGCAGCTTTGTTTTCACAACGCTCGCTGGTTGCAACATCCGAACCGCACTGCGATTCGGATCTCACGCTGCTAAGAGCCTTCGGCCCAGACTCCAAGACGAGCGTTTTTAGCGCCTTCTTGAGCCGAAAGATAAAGCTGCCGATCGGCAGGCGAAAGGTACTGATCGTCTTTCTTATTGTAATTCGCACAACCATCCGCGACCAGCTTGAGCCCGATGTCTTCTGGATTTGTATTCGGCCGCGCGACTAAGATTTTTCCGACCGTTTGCTGAGCAGATCCGAGATAAGCGGACCGAATCCAAATCGACTGCCCTTGCAGAAGCTGAGCGAGCTTTGCCTGACATTGCTGATTGAGAGAATCGGAAAAGCCGTTCGAATCGATCGCCAAAATCTCAGCCAAAACCGATTTCTTTTCTCGAGAATCGTTTAAGGAAAAAAGCAGCCGAGTGGGCGATTCCACTCGTGAAAGCGTCACCTTCGCCAAAGTCCGAGGAGTCACCGAGTAACGATCCCCTCCGCGAAAGCCGATCACCCCCCACCAGACCGCAAGCAGAATAAAGAGAAGCGCAATGCGAACGATATTGCGCTTCATGACGATTCGAAGAGCCTGTTTGAAAGAAGGAGACGTTTCCATCCCCTTCTTCATACATCAATTCAAACCGAACTCTCAAACCGAATTCCTAAACCGAATTGAGGGAACCGCCTTCTTGCGACTCCGAGCCTTCCTCCAAGACCGGATGAAGCTTGACTTCGAGCCCACGAGGAGCCGAAATCAGCCCGACCTGCGCCAGTCTTTCCTGCGGTAAGCGAATCGAGATCTGTACACTGGTCCCCGGCATTCCCGAAGCCGTCAGCGTTCCGCCCTGAGTCTTGATCACTCGATGCGCGAGAGTCATTCCGAGCCCCTTCTCGCTGATCCAATGCTTCAGAACATCGACATCCGGACCGGAGCTGCTCACACGAACACTCTGATCGCGAGCGCGCTCGGAGTCTTGAATCACGATCTCCACGCCTCGAAACGATCCTTGCGTCGGTTGCTCAACCGAAACATGAATCGACGTTCCCTGATGAAGGGTGGACGCCACTTTAGTGATCGCCTGCATGATCACCCGTTCAAAGCGACGCGCATCGAGACGCACCCAAATCGGCATCGGGGGAACGGATGTCATGATCTGTTTTTCGAGACCCGGGCCCGCGTTCAAGCTTCGAGCCACATCATTGATCAGCTCGGACAAGTCGCAAAGATTCTCCTCCAAGCGAGAATCCAAGCGCGCATACTCGACAATGTCTTCCATATCGTCCAAGCAACCCGAGAGCATCGCAAGCCCGCGCTTCACCGAATCGACAGAGCGCAGCTCCTCGACTTCGTCCAGGCTTTCGCCTGCGCGTCCTAAAAGATGCTTTCCTTCCGTGAGCATGACCAACGGGGACCGAAGATCCGAGACCACATCGAGAATGAACTTATGCCGTTCGCGTGCGTGTCCTTGCACCATTTGAGTCAGCTGAGCCAATGCGCTTTGGACATCGCCGAATCGCCCTTTGAAGGTCCTCATCTTTTGGATATCCAAAACTCCTCCGCGAAGCGCCTGGGCATATTGATGCATCCGACGGAGCGGCCGTTCGTAAGTCCAGTACTCGCTGACGAAATGAAAAGCGAAGAGCGCGAGGATCAATCCGCTCAAGCCCACCAAGACCGGCGTGGCGTGATCCTGAGCATTGCGGGACTGCGCTTCGAGCTCCAAAATGCGAGATTGAGTGCTCTCGTCGAGATCAGCCAGCGTGCGGCTGATTCGCTCATGAAGCGAGACCATTTCGGCTTTTTGATAGGCATCCTTGTTGTAGGCCGTTCTTTCGAACTTAACCGCGAACTCGACCATCGAATCCAAGCTGTGTCGAATGTTTGCCAACGAAGACATCTCATCCGGATTCGAATCCAGCTTTTCGAATTGGCTCAGCCCTGCCGTAATCGCCTGCCGCAGCGAATCCTTGGCTTGGTCCATCTCGCTTGGGGTCATTTTCCGGAAATGCGCGCTCATGCGCCGATATTTCTCGAGGCTAACGCTCATATCACGCAACGGCCCTTGGCGCTGCTGGAGCTGCTCGACATGCGCCCTCAGGCGATCGTGCTGCTGAACCGACTGCCGATGCAGCATGACCATCGCACCCAACGCAAAAGTCACGGCTACTAGGATCAAAAGAGAAAACCGCTTCATCTTTATAGAACTCCTTTTCAAAAAGGCGCATCCCTGCGCAAAAATCACATACGCATTGTATATAAACAAAGTTGCGTGTCGAATTTTTTATTCTATTTTTATGTATTTTTAATCGATTCGAGCGAGCGAGCCACAAAACCCCCGACCAGCCAGGTAAAGCCGCTCGCGAACGCACCGATGACCAGCATTCGCAAGCCTCCGATCCAGGCCCGCTTTCCGGTAAAGAGACTGAGCGCGCATCCCAAAAGAAAAAGAGCCGTGGCCGTGACCGCGATGGAAAGATGAAGCACTTGAAACCCGGCCCCGCCAGCCCTCGAGGATTGGCTTCCAAAAATCAAAAAAGGCGAAAGCGGGATCAAAGCTCCTGCTGCAAACGAGATGAACGAAGAGCTCGCGGCTCCCCAGGGAGATCCAAGATCGTGGGGATTGAGCCCCAGCTCTTCGCGCGCCAGCGTATCCAACGCTTTCTCGGGGTCCGAAACCATCTGCGCTCCAAGTCGACGCGCGTCCTCGGGCGCGATTCCTTTCGCCTCGTAAATCAGCGCAAGCTCCATCGCCTCTTCTTGCGGATATTCCTTGAGCTCTTCTCGCTCCAGTCCGATCTGATATTCATAAAGCTCGCGCTGCGACCGAACAGAGACATATTCTCCCGCAGCCATCGAAAACGCTCCGGCAAGAAGCCCTGTCAATCCGGAAATCACGATCAAATGAGAATCGCCCCCACTCGCCTGCACTCCTCCGGCAACTCCCAAGATGAGGCTTGCGTTGGAAAGAAGCCCGTCATTGGCGCCAAAAACCGCGGCTCGCAAATTTCCTCCCGTGGAGCTGGCCCGATGCCTGCGCTCCATGGCTCCGGCGGAAACGGGACGCTCATGCCCGGAGTAGACACTGAGTCCGCGAACTTTCATGGCGGCCAGGGCCGAGAGCATTTTCTCAGGTCCCAAAACGCGAATCAGCCATGCCACCAGCCAAGTTCTCAAATCAGGACGATACTTAGGCGCGGAGACTCCCGATGGAAGCCAAATCGCAGCCTGCCGTTCCGCCGCTTCGGCCATGGATCGGAACAGTTTTTCGCGAGAAGTTCCTTTCTCGATTTGCGCAAGATGTCGATACAGAAACGCAGACTGCATTTCTTCTTTCCAGCTTAACCAGTTTGGCCAGTTTGGCCAATTTTTCTGAATCGACATGACGCGCTTGCAACCCTTCCTTGATCTCGTTACCGTCTTCTCATGGATAAGTTGATTTGCGTCGGAAAAAATTATCTCGAACATGCAAAAGAGCTCGGGGATGCGGTTCCGGAAAAACCCGTGCTCTTCCTGAAGCCTCCCAGCACTTTGATCTCCATTAACAGCTCCGCAAGCGTTTCACTTCCTAGAAATCGCGGCCAGATCCACCCCGAATGCGAAATCGTTTGCCGAATCCGAATCGGTTCACAAGGTCCAGAAATCGATGCGGTCACACTGGGACTCGACTTAACGCTCCGAGACGTCCAAAGCCAGCTCAAGAAAAATGGGCACCCATGGGAGATTTCGAAAGTTTTCGCGGGCGCTGCCGTGATCGGGCCTTGGATTTCCGTCGCGGATTTTCCAGACTATCTTGAGAAAGAATTTTCCTTCAGCGTCGATGGCGAGCTTCGCCAAAAAGCCCGAGGCCAAATGATGCGCGCGCTGCCCATCGACTGCCTGCGCGCCGCGACAGATTCATTTCCGGTTTGCGACGGCGATCTGCTCTTTACCGGAACGCCGGCGGGCGTCGGTCCTGTCACGCCAGGTCAAGCTTCCTCGCTTCAATGGGAAAAGAAGCTCGATTTCAAAGTACACTGGGTCTAAAAAGGAAATATGAATCGAATTTGGGAAAACCGATACCCCGCAGGAGTTCCAAACGAAATTCAATCGGATCGCTATTCCTCGGTTGTTCAGCTTCTCGAGGACTCCTGCGAGCGATTTGGCGAACGCACTGCCTTCGTCAATATGGGGGTGGGTCTCAGCTATTGCGAGACCTGGCAGCTCAGCGGACAGTTCGCGTCTTATCTGCAGAACACGCTGAAGCTCAAAAAGGGCGATCGAATCGCGATTCAAATGCCCAATCTCTTGCAGTATCCGATTGCCATGTTCGGAGCTCTTCGCGCGGGCCTGATCGTCGTCAACACCAACCCGCTCTACACGCCTCGCGAAATGCGCCACCAATTCCGCGATTCGGGCGCGAAAGCCATCGTGATCTTGGCCAACTTCGCCGATAAGCTCGAAGAGATTCTGCCGGAAACCCAGATCGAGCATGTGATCATCACGGAGCTGGGCGACCTTTTCCCTTTCCCCAAGCGCCCGATCGTGAACTTCGTTCTTCGCTCGATCAAGAAGATGGTTCCACGCCATCAGCTCAAGCATGTGAAATTTCGAGACGCACTTCAAGCTGGCGCGGGCCTAGAGTCACTAACACCCAGCTTGAGTCCGGACGATAGCGCCTTTCTTCAGTATACGGGCGGGACGACAGGCGTTTCCAAAGGAGCGATTCTCACCCATCGCAACATCATCGCGAATATGGAGCAGATCGCCGCATGGATGAAACCTCGCTTGAGCGAAGGCAGCGAGACCATCATGACGCCGCTGCCACTTTACCATATTTTTTCGCTGACCGTGAACTGCTTGGCGTTCGTCAAAGTCGGCGCGACGATCGTGCTTGTCACTAATCCTCGCGATCTCCCGGCTTTTATCAAGGAGCTCAAGCAAGTCCAGCCCTCCGCCATGAGCATCGTCAATACGCTCGCGGGAGCCCTGCTTCATCATCCGGACTTTAAAACCGTCCCCTTCGACAAGCTCAAGCTGACGGTCGCGGGCGGTATGGCGCTTCAGACCTCGGTGGCACGCCAGTGGGCGGAGACCACTCAAACAACGATCATCGAAGGCTATGGACTGACCGAATCGTCTCCCGTTGTTTCCTGCAACCCGGTCGACGACACGGGAAAAGTGGGCACGATTGGAATGCCACTTCCTTCAACCGATATCAAAATCATGTCCGATGAGGGCCAAGAGCTTGGAATCGATGAAGTGGGAGAAATCTGGGTCAAAGGCCCTCAGGTCATGAAAGGCTATTGGAATCAGCCCGAGGAGACTTCAAAAGTCCTGACGCCGGAAGGCTGGCTCAAGACTGGAGATATCGCTCAAATCGATTCCGACGGTTATTTAAAGATCGTGGATCGAAAAAAAGACATGATCCTGGTCTCCGGCTTCAACGTTTATCCAAACGAAGTAGAAGATGTCGCCTGCCTTCATCCCAAGGTCCTTGAAGCCGCGGCCGTCGGCGCTCCGGACGAAAAATCGGGCGAGGTCGTTAAACTCTTCGTCGTGAAGAAAGATCCTTCGCTCTCGACGGAGGATCTCAAATCGCATCTGCGAGGAAATCTTGCCGCGTACAAGGTCCCGCAAACGATCGAGTTCGTGAAAGATCTTCCGAAAAACAATATCGGAAAAATCCTGCGCCGCGAGCTGAGAGGACGCTAAACGCGTTTATGCCGCGCGTTTTTCGACTTGATCATGCTCGCTATGACCGAGCAATAGATCGCTTTTTGAGACGATTCCGATCATGCGTCGAGAACGATCCAGAACGGGAAGCCTGCGCACCTTCTTATCCTGCATCATCTGTCGCACTTCTTCGACGTCTTGGTCCTCAAAACAGTAAAGAGTCGGCGAGGTCATCGAGTCCGCCACGCGCGCGCGGTTAGGATCCATTCCCGCGGAAACCGCCCTCACGATGATATCGCGATCCGTAATGATGCCCACCAGTCGATCATTGTCGCAGA
>CAZCBS010000090.1:7060-12828 GCA_964496965.1 uncultured Bacteriovoracaceae bacterium | reverse complement strand
AGCATTGAGCTGATTTCTTGAGCGGCATTTCCGCTCATCGTGGCCAAGTTCCCGACTTCCTCGGCGACCATCGCAAAGCCCTTGCCGTGCTCGCCTGCGCGAGCGGCTTCGACTGAGGCGTTGAATGACAAAAGCTTCGTTTGGAAAACGATATCGTTGATCACTTTTGTTTTTTCTGCGATTTCCGTGATGATTTTGACGATCTCCCCGAATTGAGCGTTGCTCGACTCGACTTGAACCCGAATATTTTCGTTGCTGGTATTGATTTCACCGATCGCATGGATCATCTGCTCAACCGATTTTTTTCCATCTACTGCGCTAGCCTGGCTTTCATTGGCGGTTTGTGCGGATTTTTTTGCGTTCTCAAGGCTCTTGTCTACCATCGCATTGATCTCGTTCAATGTTGCAACGGTCTCCTGAATCGCCGCGGCCTGTTCAGTCGCCGAAGTCGAAAGTCTTTGGGAACAATCCGCAAGCTCGACGCTGGACGAATTCGCTGCGTCGGCGGATTGACCCAGCTGAACGATCGCACCGGTGACGGTTTGGTTCAGCCCTCGCGCGATGATAAATGCGATGACTGACGCGAAAAGCAGAGCGAGAAAACCAACGATAACATAGCTGGCCCGCTGCAATTTGATGTCGCTGATCCGCTTCTCAAGCATGACATTGTCCTCGGGCATCGCAACGTCCAATAGCTTAAATGACAATGTGAAGGCCTTTTCCTCCGTCTCTACGAAATTTGAAAGGGGCACGCTTTTTCCAGAGGCCAGATCTTTCAACTGAGATACGAGAGCACCTACGCTAGCGGACATTTCCGAAGTCGCAGGGGGAAGGTTTTTCTGCATCGATTCGCTTGCCCCGTGAAAGTTCGAGTCTTCTTCCAACGACGTCTTGATATCGCTTGTAATGTGATCGATGTCGCCCTGAAGCAGCGCCGCATAAACAGCGAACTGAGACCTGTCTTCAACGCTTAGCGTGCCTCGATTCAAAACCGGCTCAGCGAATGTCGCGATTTCCTGGATACGATCTTCAATCTGAAGGCAGCCCCCCAAGGGTCGCATCCGTCAAATAATAGCTATCCAACTCTGGGTCTAGAATGAGATTGGATGAGTTTCCCAGATGAGTGATCATTCCTCGGATATTAGCGATCATCGTAGTATGCGCATCATTGCTATCCGAGGACTTGAACGACCCCATCTTGCCTTTGATATCGCTCCATTGCGACGCGAGCTTCGAATAACGGAAATTCTCTTCTTTTCTCTTTCGGAGCTCTTCATCCGTAAAGAGCAGTGTCTTTCCCCACTCCTGGTCAGCCACTGAAACGGCATTGAGATCGCTATCGACTTGGCTCTCGATTCCTGCCAAAAGTCCCCGCGCCGAAGCGTCGCCGCTCAAAGCTCGCTGGGCGACTAGTTTGTGACGAGAAACGTGTTCTAAAAGCGTGTTCAACGGTTTCTCGTAATAGTTTCCCATCAACTCAAGTTCAGCGAATTTGATATCCGCATTTCGAGCGAAGAAAAGCATGGAAATCAAAACTACGACAGGAATGGCGTAGAGAAGATTGCTGATCGCGAGTTTGCGCGATAGCGACATTCGCTTGAACATAAAATGTTCTCCCACAAAGGTTGGCCTGATAAATGAGGTCTTTATTTAGTATCGATGTATAAAAGAGAAGCTAGTATGAAGAGATTATTAAGAAGAACGTGATCTGACTGATTTCCCCTACAATGTCCGCGACATCCACAAAGGATGTGTCAGGAATGACACTCTGCCATTTCATGACGGTATGCATTATATTTAAAAACATGAGCGTACTTAAAGATGCACGTCAGAAGGCAGGCTGTGATACCGAAGAACTTTGGTTCCACCAAAGGGAACGGGAATTGATCGACAAGATGAAGAAGAATGAGCGTCGGCTCAAGCTTGTCGAAGGCGGCCGTGCCTCGAAAGATGAGAACTCGGATTCCGCTGATCGACCTTCCTCCAAAAGCGCGGGACCACCCGGGAAAAAAGCGGCCTGACGA
Source organism: uncultured Bacteriovoracaceae bacterium (assembly GCA_964496965.1). Classification (GTDB taxonomy): domain Bacteria; phylum Bdellovibrionota; class UBA1018; order UBA1018; family UBA1018; genus CAZCBS01. Next base: position 10,804 of record CAZCBS010000090.1, on the reverse strand, counting down.
TCTTAAAATTTTACATATTGTAAATTGAACTAAAACCCAAAGCCCGGCAATGCGCTTGCCGGGCTTTTCCTATTAAGCAGCCTTGGACGCCTTTTTCGCTTGAGGCTCGAGCTTAACCTTCATCCATCCCTGCTTTCGAGTATCGAAAGCTTTATAAGCCTCAACGGCCGACTCGATCGGGCCATGCTGAGTCAGTATCTTGGCAGGATCGACCGCTCCTGTTCGAACAAGCTCGATCAAATGAGGGATATACTTGCGGTGATTGCAGTTGCCCATCCTTATAGTAAGATTCTTGTTCATCGCCTTTCCGATGGGAAAGACCATAAGGGTCTCTGGGTAAACTCCGATAATTGAAAGAGTCCCGGTCTTGGATACGGCATCCACTTCCCATCGAAGCGCCTGAGACGGACCGTCGCCGGGATGCCAATTGTCGCCCTTCGGACTAGCGTCGGCCGCGTTGTACTCGAGCTCTCGTTTGTACTCCTTCTCGAGTTTCTTGGAGTCTTTTGCGGCAGGACCATGAGCGGGATGATTGGAATCGACGCCGACGCAATCAATAACGCGATCAGGGCCGTTGCCACCGGTCAGCTTCTGCAAAGTCTCAACCGGCTCCTCTTCATTATAGTTGATGATTTCAGCGCCCTGATCGCGCGCCATCTCCAGACGCGATGAAACGCAATCGACCGCAAAAATACGACCGGCGCCCATCAGCTTCGCGCTGGCTATGGCAAACTGTCCAACTGGACCACATCCAAAAATCGCGACCGTATCCCCTGACTCAATCTCAGCCATCTCGGCCCCGAAGTAAGCCGTGGGAAATATGTCAGCAAGCATGATCGCTTGCTCATCCGAAATTTCGTCAGGAAGCTTCAAAAGATTTACGTTGGCGAATGGGATGCGTGCCTTTTCCGCCTGTAGCCCATGAAACGGTCCGGTGGCTTTGGGGCCACCAAAAAACGCGGTGCCCGCATTTTTACCGTTAGGATTGGCATGATCGCATTGAGCGAAAAATCCATCTCGGCAGTGTTCGCAAAAACCGCAGGCGATCGTCGCGCAGACGACCACTCGATCACCGGGCCTGAGATTTCTCACTCCGCTGCCGACCTTCTCAACGATACCCACGCCTTCATGTCCAAGGATCGTACCAGGCTTCATACCCGGCATGGTTCCTCGCACCATATGAAGATCGGTTCCACAGATCGCGCTCGCCGTCAGACGGATAATCGCGTCATCAGATTTCTCGATTTTTGGATCTGCGACATCCTCGACTCGAATATCTCCGACATCCTTGAACACTAGAGCTTTCATATTATTCGCGAGAGGCTGCAATCCATGTTCCGAAAAAAAAAGATTGCGCGAAGGCCCGAAAATCTGAAATTCTCTTTCCTCGCAAAAATGAAAGGAGTCCTTCGAAATGTTTTTTAAACGAATCGCTCTCTCAATTTTAGCCGTCAGTTCTGTTTACGGCATGATGAATGTTCCGGCACATGCCGCAATCAAAACTGCTCAATCAGGCAGCCCAGAAACCAGTCGACCCTTCGGGTTAGGAGTTATCTTGGGTGAGCCAACCGGCATCACTGGAAAATACTGGATAGATAATCGAACGGCGATCGATACGACTTTCTCGTATTCGTTTGATGACTACTTCTTAGTCTACGCCGATTACCTCTATCACTTCCCATCAGCGTTCGGCCATTCGTCAGAATTCGTCAGTCGACTGATTCCCTATGTCGGGATTGGCGGAGAACTGCTCATTCAGACTGAAAACACAGGAAACAAGAGCCGAGCCTACTTTAAATCCGACCAAGGATCTGCGGGTTTCGCTCTCAGGATTCCTCTTGGGATCGAATGGCGCCCAGCTCATCCTCCTTTAGGGGTCTTTGCCGAGATCACGCCCGGAATTGGAGTGATCCCTGCAACCTATGGTTTTGTTCAGGGAGGGATCGGGATCCGTTTCTACTTTTAGGCCAGGTCCAGCCCGTGATAGAGCTGGGCATCTATGAGCACTCGCCTAAAGTACTTTTCAAGCTTTCTGTTTGGTGTATGGATTACCTCCGCTTTTCTCCCCCTGATTCTTTCAAGGCCAAGTGCTCAGGCCGCCTCATCGTGTCCCGATGAAACAATGGGAGAAAAGCCGGAGGATTGTCCTTGGGCGGGCCTCGCTCGAGATCTCGAATCCGTCGCCTCACAACAAGGCTCCATCATCAAAGCCCTCGAGAAAGAGCAGCCCGTTCTATTCTCGCAAATGAAAGCGGACTCAAGCCACAAAGACTGGCTCGATCTTTGGGGCCAGTGCATTAACTTTGATGAGCTCGCACACGGGATCATCGTCTCCCCTAAGATCATCGATCCGCTCGTTCAGTGGTTTTCGCCATCGACCGGAAAACCTTTCGAGGCGAACGAACGCGAGATTCTGCATGCCGGCGTCCAACACACCTACGGCTACTTATTCAGCAATTTGAAAACAGCCTTTGGATATAAAAGAGCGCGCTGGGTCCGCACAACCCTGGACCGTGGCTTTGGTCTTCCAATCGGAACTCTGAGCCCGATGCCGAAAGCCGGATCTCTGTTTTCAAATGCGACTTACTTTGCAGGAAGAATCGCATTTAAGGATGAACCATCGAATTTAAAGACTCTTGAGCAAGAGGCCGCCCAATCGGTAAGTCCCGCTCTCCTCAAATTCGACTTTGACTCACTGAAACCAGTCCGTCTCGAAGAGACGATCAAGACCGACTCGGGCGACGTGATCATTCGAACGGATTTCGTTCCGTTCCCTCATGCAGTCGATGGAGACTCCAACACTCATTGGCTGATTTATTCGATTTCCGACCGACGCGTGACGGATAAACACACTCCTCTGCCTCCCGCGCAGCTCATCACCGCGTTTCCAGTCGAAACCTCGTTCGTCGATGCAGCCTTCGCTTCGAGTGGATTGGGAGAAAACAAACCGATCATCACTCGCTACAACGCCTTCGTCCAAGGAATCACTTTCAAGACCTACACAGGCACTCGCCGAAAACTCTGAGACTCAAAAGCATGAACTCCACTCGTCCTCCTGTGATCGAAGTCCGTAATATCAATCGTTCCTTTCGTTCCTTAAAGAAGGAGGAAGGATGGCGAGGCTCATTGGGATTGATTCTCAATCCTCAATACTCCACCCACGATGCGGTGAAGAACGTCAGCTTCACGATCGAAACCGGATCCTTCACGGGTCTCATCGGCGCAAATGGCGCGGGCAAGACCACGCTGCTGAAGATGCTCTCAGGACTCATCCCTCCGTCATCCGGCGAAGCTCGCGTCTTGGGATTTGAACCCTTTAAGCGGCCTCTCGAGTTTCGACAAAAGATCTCGCTCGTCATGGGCCAAAAGGCGCAGCTTTGGTGGGACCTTCCCGCGATCGATGCCTTTGACCTGATCCGCGCGATCTACGAGATCCCAATGAACAAGTATAAGGAGAGGCTCCATACGCTTGCCGAGCTTCTCGATGTTCAGCGCCATCTTCAAACGCAGATTCGTCGATTGTCCTTAGGCGAGAGAATGAAGATGGAGCTCATCGGCGCGATCCTTCACTGGCCGAGCGTGATCTTTCTCGACGAGCCGACCATCGGTCTCGATGTTCTTGCCGCTCACAAGCTTCGCGAGTTCTTGAAAGTCTTCAATCAACGCGAAAAGGCCACCATCATCTTGACGAGCCACAATATGGAAGACATCGAGCGCTTATGCTCTCGCGTTCTGATCATGCGC
>CAZCBS010000090.1:0-7050 GCA_964496965.1 uncultured Bacteriovoracaceae bacterium | reverse complement strand
AAAGCTCACATGCAGCTTGCGGGACAACAATAGGGAGTAAGTCGGGGCGTTATGCTCTCGCGGTCTGGCCATGCTCTCGGGCGAATCGATTTACGACGGAAAGCCCACGGGCTTGACGCGCGAAGGCGAGCGCCGTCTTCGTGTTCGCCTCATGGAAACCCCAACGCTCGAGCAGCTCGCGCACGAAACCGGGCTTTCTTCCCAAGCGATCTCGATGCAGACGATTGACGAAAACGAAGAGGCAGAGAGCAACCCAATCCACTTCAACATCCGCCAAGATCAAATCGTTCCGATTCTTCAGGCATTGATGAAGAAGTACACGATCATCGATATGGGCGTCGAAGAGCAAAGCCTTGAAGCCGTGATTCAACGCCTGTACACCGAAGGCGAGATCGCTGGAGCCAAGCAAGGAGCGACCTTGTGAAGCTTGCTTGGAGAATCGCCACTCTCAAGAACGGCCTTCAGGACGCAACGGCCTATCGCTGGGAGTTCGCGTTCGAAGTCCTCGGCGCGGCGTTTGTTCCCGCCGCCATTCAATGGATCCTCTGGTATGCGATGTTCGTTCTCGGCGGTAATCAAACCGTCGCGGGAATGAGCTATCACCAGATGGTTCAATACACCCTCACCAGTCTTCTCTTTACCCAGATCCGCGGCGGAGATCATGACTTTGAGCTGGCAGAGATGATTCGCTCGGGTCAACTCAGCAATTATTTGCTGCGACCCGTCGGCGTTGTTGAATTTGTCTACCTCCGAGGCGTTGCCCCCAAGCTTTTCATTGCAACTGCCAGCCTTGCGATCGGCATTTTCGCGGGATGGTGGTTCGGTGTTCATCCTGGGCGCATGATCGGAGCGATGTTCCTCGCACTAGTCGGAAATATCATTCACTACCAAATCAGCGTCGCGCTCGCCGCATCCGCCTTTGTATGGGAAGAGGCGTATAGCATTCTCATGGTTAAAAACATGGTCGTGAGTCTTCTCTCCGGGGAACTCATCCCGCTTTCGCTCTTTCCAGAACGCTTGAGCTGGATCTGGAAATCGACTCCGTTCTACCTCTACGTCTTCGGCCCGACTCAGTACGCTCTCGGACGATGGAGCAGTATCGAGTTTATCCAACAATTGGGCGTCGCCACGCTCTGGCTTTTCGTAGGCTGGCTCATGATTCGCGTAACCTGGGGTCTTGGAACCCGTCGCTATTTGAGCTTGGGAGGCTGACTTCATGAAAAAGCTTCTTCAGTATCTTGAGATTTATCGCGTTCAACTTAAGAACAATTGGGTTCGCGAGGCGGTCTATCGCACCAACTTTCTCACTTCCGTCATGGTGGACATCATCTGGATCGGCGTGGAGATCAGTCTCTTCAATGTGATCTACGCCAACGTCCCCACTCTCGCTGGCTGGACCAAGCCCCAGGTTTACTTCTTTTTGGGCGTTTTCTTTTCGTCTGATGCCCTTTTTACGATGCTATTTCAGCGCAATTTTTGGAATTTCTCGGATCTCGTCAACAAAGGCGAGCTCGATATCTTGCTGACCAAGCCTGTGAGCCCTCTTTTTCTGGCTCTCTCGCGCTGGATTGCGATCACGGCTTGCTTCAATTTCTTTCTCGGATTGGGAATTACAATTACTTTCGCGGATGCCGCAGGTTTTGCCGGAGGCTGGCATTGGCTAGCATTCGTGTTTTGGCTATTAGTAGGCCTGACAACCGCAGTTCTTCTCAGATTTGCGTTCTCGATATGGATCTTTTGGACTGAGCGAAGCTGGGCCCTGTCTCGCCTCTACTATCAGTTCTTCGCTTTGGCGACCAAACCCGATGTGCTTTTTCCGCAAACGATTCGATACCTCATCCTGTCAGCACTGCCTTTCGCTTTTATCGGCAGCGTGCCGGCAAGAGCGCTCCTCAAAGGGCTAGAGCCAAAGGAATACGCCCTCATCGCCGCTGTTTTGGCCGCGTTTTACGGTTTTAATGTCGTCTTTTGGCGAAAAGGCCTCAAACGCTACCAAAGCGCTAGCAGTTAAGGTCGCCGCGGCGACCAAATCGCAGCAGAAAATCGCAAACCCAACGCTAAAACCAAGCATTCGCGGTCGCCACGGCGACCAAAACAAAGCGAAAACCACGCTTTCAGCGCAAGTTATTGCCCAAAAATCGAAAAATGGTCGCCACGGCGACCAAAAAACCGTCAAAAATCGCACACAGCAACCAAAACATTGGAAATAACTGAGTAGATTGAGAGCAGAGTTATCTAAAACATAGTGTTCAAAGCTCCGAGCGCACACGATGTGCGCCAGCGAGGAGGACAGGATGTCCGAGCGCCTGAACACTATGTTTTAGATAACTCTGCTCTCAATCTACTTTGCGTATTTAAAAAAATCGGTCGCCGTGGCGACCGATTCCTTACATTTTCCTTGCGCTCCCTAGCCCGCAGCATAGAATTTCATAAACCGCGCGAAGGATCGCGCCCCAACAAGTTTCGTAGTCATTACGGTTTAACGGTTTACGAATCAACAAATCAGGGAGGATCATAAGTATGGCTTCATTCCGCGAGATCTGCTTTACGCCCGCAGAATTTGCGAGCATCGCAAAGGTCGACAAGAACTCGATCAATGCGCTCGAAAACCAAGGCTTTCTCAAGACGATCAAAAAGCGCGTCGGCAACGTCGACCGCAAGATGATCGCGCTTGAAGATATGCAAAACTACTTCCGCGCGATCCGCGGCGACGAAAGCATGATCGGTCGCCATGGCGACCAAAACGGAGAAGGCGCGACATGCGCAGGCACTCCGATCATGGCTACCGCTGAAAACATGAAAACGGTCGCCGCCGCGACCGGATTCGTACCGGCCCTTCCAAAGCATCAAGTGCAGATGTTCTACAACGTCAAGGGCGGCACTGGAAAGTCTACGCTGACCGCACAGTTCGTGATGCGCGCGGCGATGATGGGACTGAACGTTCTTGCCCTTGATCTCGACGGTCAAGGCCACCTCACGGTAAACCTCGACGTCCTCGACTCGCACGAGCGCCCTACGATTTACGACGTTCTGATCAACGATCTTCCGATGCAAGACGCGATTATGAACGTGGCTCCAGGACTCGATCTGATCCCAGCCAACTTGGGTCTCTGCAATATCGAGATTCCGCTCAACAACAAGTCCCGTCGCGAATACCGCCTCTCAGAAGCCATCTCTAAGATCGCAGATCGCTACGACTTGATCGTCGCCGACACCAATCCCGCCGCTTCGATTCTCAACGGATCGATGCTGGTGGCATCCGGGTCCGTCAATGTTGTTTGCGCGACCAACCCACTCTCTTTCCACGGAATGTCGTTGGTCATGGCGACCATCGAGACCATGGAACAAGAGTTCAGAAGACAGCTCGATGTCCGCATCATTCCGAACATGTACGATGCACGCGAAGTCATCAGTCAGGAAGTCTTGGGAGAGCTCAAATCGCAGTTCCCAGACAACTGCACCAAGGCTGTGATCAATCGCACGGCAGACCTCAACGAGGCGACCAAGCGCAGAACCACTGTATGGGACGTCAACTCGAAGGGAATGGCAGCTCAAGACATCAACTCTCTCGCGGAAGAGCTGCTATCCGGTTAAGCGCCAAATTTTTGACGCACCATTAGACTGTTTATTACATATTATTTGTTGAATTACTGACACGGAGGTTTCATATGTCCGATACGACTACCGAAAATAAAGGCACGCCAACCCCAGCAGCCACCAAGGAAGAAGGCGGAACCAAAGTAAAAACACGCCAAGGGAGCGGTTATCTCAAGCAGCTCTACTCGACCGCCCGCACCACCGCGGGAACGACGCATACGCACCTCAAGAACCTCACCACGTTCTTGGTCAACTTCATCCCGACCGCAAACGTTGACGCCAGCGAGCTTCAAGTCCGCGTTCACTTCGATGACGCCGAAATCTCGGCGCTCTCGCACTCCATTAAAGAGCACGGCGTTTTGCAGCCGATTCTCGTTGTTCAAGACGGCGATCGCTACAAAGTCATCGCCGGTGAGCGCCGACTCAGAGCCGCGAAACTCGCGGGAATCGAGCGCATTCCAGCTCGCGTTCTCTCAACGGACGATAAGGCCACGCACGAAATCGCACTGCGCGAAAACCTCGATCGCGTCGACCTCCATCCGCTTGAAGAAGGCGAAGGATATGTCTCGCTTCTCGAAGCGCAGGCATATACCAGCCATGAAACGATCGCGAAAGCATTCGGTAAGCCAAAATCCCGCATCACCGAGTGCATCGGCTTTACGCGCCTGCCTGAAACCACGAAGCAAGACCTTCTCGCTCGCGGCCTCAAGAACCGCGCGCTTCTCAGACAGCTTCTCATCACACCTCCCGAGCAGCACAAAACGATGATCGAAGAAGCCGCAGGAAAAGAAGAAGTGCTTGGAACGGGCGAGATCGCTGCAGCTAAGCCTGCCGTCGAGCCAAAAGCCCCCGCACCGAAGCGCGAAGCTAAGCCTTTTGAGTACAGCACGAACAAGAAAGGCGTTTCCGTTCCAGGTTTTAAATGGAAAACTGGCGAAGGCAACGAAAAGCTCCAAGCTTATGCGGACGCTCTTCGCAAGCTTCTGACCGAAATCGAAGATCGCCTCACGAGTCCAAGTAAGTAAACGCTCGATTACGGCTCATTTCAAGAAAGCCCGGCTCACAAAGCCGGGCTTTTTTTATTAAATCTGCTTTTTCCTCTAAATTACTAATTATCTATAGATTTTAAATAACTATCCGAAAAGACACAGGGAGCCCCCCAACAAATGAACCCAAGAATGACTCAACCCTGGATTCCTGCGGACAAGATCGATTCGCTCGTGCAGCTCGAGCCGATCCTAATGACACTCGGCCTGATTTTCGCGGCGATCGTCATCTATAAGCTCTTACTCAAAGAAGTATCCGATGAACGTCACCGCAACTTGAAAAATCTTTTCAAAAATCTCGGCGGTCACTTGCTATTCGCGGTCGCGACATTCGGGATCTATTATGGCATCTACCGTTTCAACGTAAACAACGAGGAAACTCTCATTCGCATCGGGTCCTACGTCGGACTCATCTCGATCATTTCATGGATGACCGTGTTCGTGAAAACGTGTCGAATCTTGCTCTTCGAATATCTTTTCATCAGTCATATGCGCGAAGGAGTTCCGCTTCTTCTGGTCAATATGTTTTCGCTTCTTCTCACAGTCGCACTGGGCGGATGGCTTTTAACCGAGCTCTTCAACGTAAAACTCGCGCCGCTTCTTGCAACTTCCGCGATCTTCTCCGTCGTTCTCGGTCTCGCGCTTCAAGATACTCTCGGCAATCTCTTTTCTGGCGTCGCGATGACGTTTGATAAACCTTACGAAATCGGCGATTGGATCGAGATCACGCTCAACGGCCAAAAATGGGTGGGACAAGTTCAAGAAGTCTCCTGGCGCGCCACGGTCCTACTAGGAATTAGCGATGAGTCCATCTCTGTTCCCAATCGGCTGATGGGCCAAACTCAGATTTCAAATTTTTCGACAAAAACCAGGCCCATCTATCGCTCTCAAATCTTTCGCGTCGGGCATGGAACTTCGATCCCAGAAGCCAAACGCGTGCTTCAAAAGGCCGCTCTCAACGTTCCAAGCATTCTTAAAAACCCTGCGCCTTTTACCTACGCTTGGGAGAGCAACGAGTCCTTTGTCGCTATCAAGATCGTATACTGCATTCACGACTTTGGACGTCAGTTCTTGATTGGCGATGACGTGATTACCGCTGGCAATGAAGCGCTCCAAAACGCAGGCTTCGAGCTCGCGCCACCGCGCGTTTTGGTTCTTAAAGCTTAAAATTCTCGCGCTTGCAGACTGCAATCCGTTGCACGGTCATCCAAGCTATCGACTTTCAGATTGATTCCTGATTCTCCGCTGCCAGAGCGGATCTTGGGACACTGTCTCCATTTCAGTTAAGTGGCACATCTCCTGCTTAGTGCACGCGCGCACCGACTCTGAGCCCGGTGCTCAGCTGATAATTGGCTCAAAGGGGGAAGTGGGAATGGAACTCGATAGCGATGAAATTTTAACATCTGCGGGCGAAGAAATCCGGATGCGTAAGCACGAACGCTATGGCTTTTTTCGCAAGGCAACTTGGGACTTTTTCACGGGAAGCACGGGCGTAAAGCCTGGCTACATCATGAACATCTCAAAGAACGGATGTTTGTTGAAAGCGAGTGATCCTATCGAGCATCGCCGCTGGATTCGCATCGTCATTCACGATCATCACAGCAACGTATCTTTTACTCAGATCGGTCGAATTGTTCGACGCGAAGATATCGTCGAATCTTTTGAATCACCCGATACCGTAGGGGAGCATGATGTCACGCTCTACCGCTACGGCATCGAGTTTACTCATCCAGGTTATTTATCAGATCAAGAGGACTTGATCTTGGCCTTATCGAGCAAGAACTTAATGGTTCGTTCCTGTCTCAATCTGAACAATAAGTCTTCCTTGCGGCCTGGTTCCTTAGCGTAGAACTCACGGATCTTTTCTTCGTCCACGCCCATTTGCTTGGACATATTCGCATACTCAGTCCCGAGATCTTCGTCCTTGATTTCGACGCTTTCTTTCTTAGCAATCGCTTCGAGAACGAGGCTTGCGCGGACTTGGCTTTCAGCGCGCTTCTTGAGGCCTTCGAGCTCGCTCATGATCGCTTGCTGAATGACTTGGTCATTCACGCCTTGGCGCTTGAGCTCTTGTGCCCAGTCTTGCGCGAGAGCGCGAGTTTGGCTTTCGATCAGAGCTTGGGGAACGTCAAAGCTGTTCTTTTCGAGAATCGCTGCGATCAAATCGCTGCGCATCTTTCCTTCGACTTGGCCATTGCGCTCTTGAGTCAGATGCTCCTTCGCCTTGGTGCGAAGATCCGCAACGTTCTCATAGCCCATGGTCTTGGCCATTTCGTCATCCAAAGTCGGAAGCTTCTTTTCCTTCACTTCGTTGATGGTGACAGTGAATTCGGATTCTTTTCCTGCAAGATCCTTCTCGAAGTAATCGGCTGGGAATGGAACACGGAAAGTCTTGGTTTCGCCAGCG
>CAZCBS010000089.1:0-12903 GCA_964496965.1 uncultured Bacteriovoracaceae bacterium | reverse complement strand
ACTGGGAGCTCGTTAAACGGAAGCGCTTCACGCAATCCATCTTCCAAGTGAACGATCGGAAACGGCTCGCCCCAATAACGTTGGCGCGAAAACAGCCAGTCACGAAGCTTGTACTGAACCGTGCGCTTTCCTTTGCTTTCTTTTTCAGCCCACTGAATAACAGCTTCTTTCGCGTCTTGGGTGGACTTGCCGGTGATAAAGCCTGAATTGATCGCAATGCCTTCACCAGCAAAGCAGCCTTCAACCGCGGCGTCGTTGGCAGGCTTGACGACCTCGATGATCGGGAGCGAAAACTGCTTCGCGAAATCATGATCGCGCTGATCGTGGCCAGGAACGGCCATCACCGCTCCGGTGCCGTAGCCCATCATGACGTAATCCGCGATCCAGATCTGGATTTTTTGCTGATTGAGCGGATTGATCGCGTAGGCGCCCGTGAAAACACCGGATTTTTCCTTGGTTTCTTCTTGGCGCGCGATCTCCGATTTTTTCCCGGCTTGCTCGCGATAAGCCTGAACCGCCGCTTTTTGCGAAGCAGTCGTGAGCTTTTCCACCAGCGGATGCTCGGGCGCCATCACCATGAAGGTCACGCCGAAAATCGTATCCGGACGCGTAGTGAAAACCTCAAGCGTGTCTTGATGACCATCGATTCCGAAATGAACTTGAAGGCCTTCGCTCTTTCCGATCCAATTGCGCTGAAGCTCTTTCGTGCTCTCTGGCCAATCCAGCCCGTCGAGGTCTTTGAGAAGTCTTTCAGCGTAAGCTGTGATCTTGAGCATCCACTGCTTCATCGGCACGCGATAGACGGGATGGCCGCCACGCTCGGATTTGCCGTCCACGACTTCTTCGTTCGCAAGAACGGTCTTGAGCTCCGGGCACCAGTTGACCGGAACTTCTTTTTGATAAGCCAAGCCACGCTCATAAAGCTTTAAGAAGATAAACTGTGTCCACTTGTAATAGCTCGGATCGCAGGTCGCGACTTCGCGAGTCCAGTCATAGCTAAAACCCAGCATCTTGAGCTGGCGACGGAAGTTTTCAATCGCTTGGCCCGTGGTCTCGGCAGGATGGATTCCAGTTTTGAGCGCGTATTGCTCGGCAGGGAGCCCGAACGCGTCCCAACCCATCGGATGAAGGACGTTAAATCCACGAGCCCGTTTGTAACGCGCCAAAATATCGGTCGCGGTGTAGCCTTCGGGATGCCCAACATGAAGGCCCGAGCTGCTCGGATACGGGAACATATCCAGCACGTAGTACTTCGGCTTGGAGCTCTTGTCCTCGGTTTTGAAAGTCTGGTTTTTTTCCCAGAAGTTCTGCCACTTTGCTTCGATGGATTTGTGTTGATAGGCCATGTTATGGACACCATATAAATGAACCGGCATGAAGTCCATGTTTTCGAAAACGGCTCGGCCTCAATCCGCGATCTTGAGGCGGGCGAGACGATGCATTCCCAAGTAGGCCCTGAAGAAGAGGCCCGAAAGGTTTATATCGAGCAAAGCGGGCTCGCCGACCGACTCTGTCGAAAGGCAGAGACAGACAATAGCCCTCTGGTTCTTTTTGATGTCGGAATGGGAATCGCTTCTAACGCGCTAGCCTCCATTGAGCTTGCCGAAACGCTGCAAACCCGCCGTCCCTTGCACATCGTCAGCTTTGAAAACACTTTAGATGGGCTTCAACTTTCGCTTTCTGAGCCCGCCCGCTTTCAAGCTCAGGCGCGCCATCGCGAAAAATTAGAATCCTTGATCCAAACTCGGTTTTGGAAGAGCTCCGATACAAGAATCACTTGGGAGCTTCGTTACGGCGACTTTCTCGATCAAGAATTACCGACCGCGCCTGAAGTGATTTTTTATGATTTTTATTCGCCGAAAGCCGCGCCGCTGCTTTGGACATTGCGTTGTTTTGAGCGGCTTTTTAGCGCGTGCAAAGAACGAAGCCAAGCCGGGCTCTCGACCGTTCTGACGACCTATAGCGCGGCAACTTTCGTTCGCTCAGCGCTTTTGCTTGCGGGCTTCTCGGTTGGGTATGGCTCGTCAACCGATTTGAAGTCGGAAACAACGATTGCATCCACTCTCTTGAGCGATCTGAAAAACCCTCTTGGAAGCTCGTGGCTCGAGCGCTTATCGAGATCTTCAAAGCCTTTCCCGATCGATATTCCTTCATCAGAAAAAGATGCGGCGTTCGCCAAAATCCGAGCGAGCGCCCAATTTAGCTGACGCTCAATTTGGGTACAGCATCTGCAGCGATATTCGTACATGGAGAGATTTCTATGGTTGATTTCACCAAACTGCGAGTTGCTGTGCTGGCCACCCACGGATTTGAGGAACTTGAGCTGACCGAACCTGTGCGAGCCGTCAGACAAACTGGAGCTCAAGTGGATATCATCGCTCCTCCTAGCGCTCGCGAAGAAGCCGTTCTGCTAGGAATCCAAGCTCAGCGAATCCAAGGATTTCATCACTTCAACAAAACGACGTCGGTGCCTGTTAATCTTTATCTGGATCAAGAACTCGCAAATGCCGACAACTACCATGGGCTCATTCTTCCCGGTGGCGCGCTGAACGCGGATAAGATGCGCGCGATTCCATCGGTGATCCAGTTCGTGCGGCAGATCGATGCCGCTGAAAAACCGATGGGCGTCATTTGTCACGCGCCATGGATTTTAGTGTCCGCGGGACTCGTTCGCGGCAGGACCCTTACGAGTTATTACACAATCAAAGATGACATTAAAAACGCCGGTGGAAACTGGGTTGATCAGGCCGCGGTATTTGACGGGAACTGGATCACCAGCCGCCAGCCTTCCGACTTGGTCGCATTCAACAGCGGAATCATCGAGCTGCTATCGCGTCCGTCGCCGCTCATGTCAGACGATGTCAGAAAATCCGCGGCTCAAGCTCGAATCGCTTAAAGATCTCGAACCAAGGCTTGAAGCTTGAGGCCTAATCCTTCGGCGATCGCCTTAAGGGTTTGATATCGAGGGTCACGCTTTCCGCGCTCGATATCGGAGAGGTTCCCTTTGCTGATACGCATCCGAAGAGACAGCTCATCGAGCGTAATCCCCTTCTTCTTTCGAACCTCGAGTATCCGCTGCCCTAGCGTAGCAAGATCACCGTTACCGCGATGGTTTCTATTCGACATATATGAACAAAAGAATATTGCATCGAAATTAAAAATCAAACTAATTTTTAAGCAAAAAAAAACGGGCACCTCGTTTGGCGAAGCGCCCGTAGCGAAAATCAGCACTGAACTCGGTTAGTAGCCAGAGCCAGAGGTCGTGCCGCTATAGCTGGCGCCGCTATAGCTGACACCAGCAGAGGACGAAGTGCTTGCGGTTCCAGCTTTCTGACCAGCCTTCTGGCCGGCTGCTTGGCCTGCCTTCTGACCGGCCTTCTGGCCAGCAGCTTGTCCAGCTTTCTGACCGGCCTTCTGGCCGGCTGCTTGTCCAGCTTTCTGACCAGCCTTCTGGCCAGCAGCTTGCCCAGCTTTTTGGCCGGCTGCTTGGCCTGCCTTCTGACCGGCCTTTTGTCCAGCCTTCTGGCCGGCCGACTGTCCAGCTTTTTGGCCGGCTTTCTGACCAGCGCTACTCGTAGTAGTGCCAGTGCTGTAAGTTTGCGCGAACGCGCCGGTCAAAGTGAACGCCGCTACAGCCATACCAGTGAAAACAGCAGAAATCATGCGCTTCATAACAAGTGTCTCCTTAATGAAGTATTCAGTTTTCAGATACCTCGGGCATCTGCAACCGAAGTGCCACGGTTACGGCAACCTTGAGCGATGCTGAAGCATGACCGAAGCATTAAAGGAAACCGAAAGGAAACCGCGCGAATTCAACCGCAAATCGCGCGCGTGACTGCGTGAATATCGCTCAAATCCTCGAAGAAATGATCTGGGCTTGCCGCGAGTAGCTCAGCGCGATCCACGTTGCGCCCGGTGCCCACCGCGATAGAACGCACTCCGATGGACTTTCCGCAATTCACATCATGAATCGTGTCACCGATGACAACGATCTCTTTACCTTGATACTCGATCCCGTGTCGCGCCTTCGCGCGATCCGCTGCAATTTGCGGTAAGCAATAGCGATCCCAGTGGTCATCTCCAAACGCGCCAAAGTCTCCGAAGTCGAAATAATGGTCCATTTTCGCGGCTCGCAGCTTGATCTTCGCTCCGCGACGCACGTTTCCGGTGAGAAGCCCCAATTGCAATCCTGCAATGGACGACAACCGCATCAAAAGATCATGCGTTCCTGGAAGCACCTCGACTTCGCTCGCACGAGAGGGCAATGCTTTTTCAACACGGTTTAGATATTCATCCAAAATCATTTGAACGGGCTTGCTCATCGTCGGAGCAAGCGGCTTTTGACCCATAAGCTCGTGACAGATCTGAGGATCAGTCTTGCCATTGAAACCGACTTTCCTGACGGTGACATCAGGGAAACAGGCCTGAAAAGCCCCCTCAAAGCACTCACGCCACAGAGTCCCCCCCTGCAGCAAGGTCCCGTCGATGTCAAAAAGCACTAACCTTTTCATATATTTAACCTCAGAACACCTACAATCTAAGTATCCTCATTAAGATTTCGGCGCAAGAACCGATAAGAGAGATATGGCATTGACCCTCATGCAACTTTTGCAGACCATGGTCCAACATAAAGGATCTGACTTGCACGTGGCCGCGAACTCTCCACCGATGATTCGCGTTCGCGGCGACATGGTGAAGCTCAATTCGCCTGCGCTCAATGCCGCAGAAGTCGAAGCGATGGCCGCGCAGGTCACCAGTCCTGAGCAAAAAGCCGAGCTCGTGAAAGAAAAGAACATCGACTTCGCGTTTAAAGCCTCGGGAGTCGGCATCTTCCGCGTGAATCTTTTTCAGCAAAGACATGGAATATCGATCGTCATGCGCGTGCTTGCCGAAACGCCACCCACGATCGAGGACTTGAAGCTTCCTGAGATTTGCAAAACCGCGTGCTCGTTCAACAACGGCCTCGTTCTAGTGACGGGACCTACCGGCTCCGGTAAATCAACGACTCTTGCGGCGATGCTCAATTACATCAATCAGACCACGAAGGGCCACATTCTGACTCTCGAGGATCCGATCGAGTTCCAGCACGAGAGCAAGATGTCCATGGTCAATCAGCGCTCCATGGGCCAACACTTCACTTCGTTCTCATCGGCGATGAAAGCCGCGCTTCGCGAAGACCCTGATGTCATTCTTGTCGGCGAAATGCGCGATCCCGAGACTGTGGCACTGGCACTTAAAGCCGCGGAAACCGGCCACCTGGTTTTCTCCACGCTTCACACCAACTCGGCCTCGAAAACTATCGATCGTATTATCAATACGTTTCCCGCCGAAGAGCAAACGCAAATCAGAACCGTCTTGTCGGAAACGCTCAAAATCGTCATCGCGCAGAAATTGATTCCTTCGGCTGACAAAAGACGACGCATTTGCGTCCACGACATCTTGGTCAATACAGCCGCTTCGGCGAACTTGATTCGCGAAGGAAAAACTTTCCAGATTCTCTCCGTCCAACAAACCGGAAAAAAAGACGGTATGCAGGTCGGCGACCAGGTCATGTTGGATCTTGTCAAAAGCGGCGAAATCTCGGGCGCCGACGCCTGGGAATATGCGAACGACAAAAATGTGTTCCAACAATGGGCGCCCGCCGGTGCGGCCGGAGGTTCGTTGCAATCCGCGTCTTCCGGACCTTCGGCTATTCCGCTTAAGAAAAGCGCCTGAAGCGTCTAACTGAGCGCATTGGCTTTGATCCTGCACTTTTTCCTCCTTAACGGAAAGAAACCGGGCAGGCAGGTTTATGAAGCTTTTTCACTTTTATCGCATCGAGGATCATAGCGGCGTCAGCGGCACGGGGCCTGTTGTCGAAGGCGTCCAGTTCTCCAATGGTTGGTGCGTACTGCGCTGGATCTCGCAGAGAAGTAGCGTGGGCTTTTATCAATCGCTGGATGACGTCAAAGCGATCCACGGCCACGGCGGCGGGACCGAGATCATCATCCACGATTTTGAGTCGCTCGAAAAACGCCGGACTCCGATCCAGGAAGCCAATCTTGAGATTTTCATGCAAGTGATTGAGGAAGCATCTCGCGCTTTGACGATGGCGCAAGACCCTTCGTTCACGGTCGATCACGTCCGCGAATCAATCGAAGGCATTAAAAAACAGCTCGATGATTTCGGAGATAAACTGATTCGAAAGAAAATGGGGCGCGCGGCTTAAACCGCGCACTCTTAATTGATTTTGAGCCAATCGCCACGATGGAAAACCCAAGCCCGCCCATGGACCATGAACGATTCTCCGTTAATTACAATGCCTCCGCCGTCAGCGCAGGCGTAGACGCTGTTCTTGCTCTGAGCCGAGTATTTGCGCAAAATCCCGAGACTTCGCTGATTGGCGTAAAAATGCGGCATAAACTCAAACCCGACCAGTCCCAGCGAGCTCAGCGATTTTAGGCCGATCTCGTTCTCATCCGGATTAAGCCCCGCAAGCCCGGCCAGGGCGATGCTTGGAGTCATGATATGCGCCCCCGCGCTAAGGCCCGCCAATACACCGCCTTCACGAACGTAGTCTCGCAACGCCCCGAGCAGTCTTCTGCGCTTAAGCCAGCTCAAGAAATAAAACGTGTTGCCACCCGCTAAATAAATGACGTCACTGCTCAACGCTCTTTTGACCTGATCCGAGGTCGGTGCCACGGGCGAATCCACCGCGAAGCACTCAAAACGAGTCGCGCCAAATCTTTGATACCGCTTAACGGCTCGGCGAAAGAAAATTTGGGAATCATCTAAGCAGAAAGGGACATAGGTAAAGCTGATTTTTCGGCGCTTTCCGGTGAGATTCATCAGTTCCTGATGCAGGTCCCGGTTTGAGGCTTGTTGTCCACCTGAGTAAAAGAGAAGTTTCACTCTTGCTCTTCGGCATAAGCAAACAGAAATTAAACTCTTTCAGGCGATATTCCGAAGAGCTTTTTGTGAAGACAGCTCAACTCGGCAACGAGCACGCCTATTTGGCCTTTGATCGCATCGACGGTACGCACCCGTTTAAGGAGGCGGTTCCGAACGGATACGTGGATTATCCCGTTCGCACTCGTCACGGCGGAAATGTCGCATTCTTTAACTTCGAGCTCGCCAAGGAGATGGGACTCATTCCATTGGACCATCCTGAGCAGCTCAACTCGCGATTGAGCGCGAAACTCGTCGAGACTTTCAGTCTGGTCATCATCAACGAATACGACCAAATTCATTGCATCGAATATCCCAAGAAGGACATTCGACCCAACAAGTACATGGCCACGCGCTATTTGCAGCTACAACATCCGGATCGACGAGGCAAGACATCAGGCGACGGACGCGGCATCTGGAACGGTTTCATCAAACACCGCGGAACAAGCTGGGACATCTCCAGCTCCGGCACCGGCGCGACTTGCCTGAGCCCTGCCTGCGCTCAAGAAAAGAAATATTTCAAGACCGGAGACAAGAGCGTCGGATACGGAAACGGATACAACACCTTGGACGAAGGGCTTAGCGCGGCGTTGATGAGCGAGATTTTTCATCGCAACGGAGTTCCGACCGAACGCACGCTCGCGATTATCGCTTTTCGCGACGGCACCTCGATCAACATTCGTGCATCAAAGTGCCTGCTCAGGCCTTCTCACTTCTTCCATCATCTCAAACAAGGCGCGCTCGAGGGGCTTCGCGGATCCATCGACTTTTTCATCGATCGACAGATCGCGAACGGAACCTGGCAGGCTCCCCACACGCTCAAGGACAAGCGCAAGCGCTATGAGTTCATGGCCGAGCAAATGGCCGTGACTTTCGCCAAAACCGCCGCGCAGTTCGAAAGCAACTACATCTTTTGCTGGCTCGATTGGGATGGTGACAATATCTTAGCCAACGGCGGGATCATCGACTATGGATCCGTGCGCCAGTTCGGCCTCTATCATCGAAGCTATCGCTACGAGGATGTCGACCGCTACTCGACCAATCTTCCGGAGCAGAAAGCCAAGGCTCGCTATATCGTTCAGAACTTCGCTCAAATCAGGGATTTTTTGATCACTGGCCATAAGCGAAATATCCGACGCTTCCGCAACGATCCGATTCTCAAGACTTTTGAGCGCCATTTCCAAAAAACTTTAAACGATATGATTTTGGAAAAGATCGGCTTCTCGGAAAAACAGCGCAGCTATCTTCTGCATTCGCATATGGGAGCGATCGAGAGCTTCCGAAAGCACTTTTCGTATTTTGAGCGAACGCAGTCCAAGCGAAAAGCCTACCGCGTTCCGGACGGGATCACGCGCGATGCCGTTTTCTGCGTCCGCGAGATTTTGCGCGAGCTTCCAAAAATCTGGCTCAATGAGGTCGAGGCGAGCGGAGCTCGCTACGCTTATAATGAGACCCAAGCGATACCGGCCGATCGCTTCATCGATATCATTCGCTCAAGCTACGCAAGCCGTCGCGACGTCGCCCTGAATCCATATCGTGTGCGCGAAATCGAGCTTTTTCAGAAAACATATTCGGATCTGGTCAAACACGTCGCTGACGAGCTCTGCTCGAGCAATACCAAGAGACTGATGCTCGAGCTCTGCATGCGCGCATCGGTCATCAACCGCTCGGATCGGATCACCGGCGATGCGACAATCAAGGTTACACGATCGCTCATCAGAAATCTGAAGCAAATGTCAGCCACTCAGGTTTACCAAGTCATTGATTTCGTCGCACAAAATCAGCGTTTTGTCCCTATCGGCCGCGATAGCGGCGCATCTTCTCCGTCACGTGGCCAGCCACGTGGAAAGACCCGCAAGCTGGTCGAGAGAAATCTTGAACTGATCCAAGATCTCCGCGAAGGACTTTGATAGCCACTGAAAACACCGAGGCCAACCTCAGTTCTCTGAAGCTGGCCTCGGCACGTTGTCCTCAATACAACACTTACTTAACTAATCGGAATCGATAGACCCACCGTTCCGGTAAAGAGGGTATTACTGCCTCCGAAAGTCCAGTCCGGACGAAGGATGAGCGCGGCGCCATTGACTACGCCGTACTCGAGATCCGCGCCCGCGTTGGGCAGAATTCCCCATTTCGAATTCGTGGTGATCGGCGTGTTCTTACCGACCTGCACTGAAGCCGCGGAGGAACGATAAATCACGTTACCGCCACCGTGAGCCGATACGCGCCATTTGTCCACCGTCCAACCCGCCTTTAAATCGGCAGGAACGATAAACATATTTGCGCCAGGATCACTGTTAGGAATTCCTTGCGTGCCGCCTTGAGCTCCGCTGTCACCGAGATATCCGGCACCGACCGCACCGATGTGCGAAAAAAGAAACCCTGTCGACGGTCCAAGGAACAATCCGGTAGCGCTCGTTTCGAGCTCTTTGTTCACAAAACTGCTCATATTGAAGTCCACCGTGGCTCCGTACAACGCACGATTGGAGCGTCCACCGCTGGCATCGATGTAGTTCACATCCCCGATTTGCGGCTTAAGGCCGACTTTCTCGTCCACAAGCCCCTTCTTCTTTTCAGGGGCTGGCGCCGGAGCTACTGACACGCCAGTGCTTTCAGCCGTTCCAGGTTGATTGGTTGTCTGAATATTTTGATCGTTGACTCCCTGTTCAATCACTCCGGGCTGACTTGTTCCCTGCTCGCTCACTCCCTGCTCATTAACTCCCTGCTGATTAGCGGAGATTCCTGCCTCTTGATTATCCGTAGATACCTCGACGTCGTCCTGTGCAAAAGCGGAGCACGTCGCCACGAGGGAGAAACTCATAAGTGTGATCACAATTCTTCGCATGCTGATTTCTCCATTTCCCATTTCAATGAAGTGGATCGTTTTCGCGTACGGTTGAGCAACGGATATGCCGGAGAGCAAAACCCACCGCATTAAGCCGCGAGAACGGATTATGAGCGCGATTAAAGCGACAACAGAAAGGATGATGCGGATGTGAGATGCGGCTAGAACTCAAAATGAAAAGCCGACCGGACCTCATTTCTGAAGTACGATCGGCTTCTCGAATCAACTCTCAATTGCCGGCGACTTAAGCGCTCTTTCGAAATTGATCGTCGCTTTCTCGTTCGATCGGCGTAACGCCTCTCGATCTGCCTGGCACCATCAATCCGGCTAATAAAAAGCCGCACCCGAAAGCAAACGTCCACCAATTTTGCCAAGGAGCCCCATTTGTTGCCATTCCGATAATCCAAAGAGCGAATAATCCGACGGAAAGGCCAATGGGTCCAGCCACTCGCGTTCTTCCGAATGCGATTCCGTATCCAATAAGCGCGCAGAGCCCGTCCAACCAAGCTAGCCACGTTGCGGAAAACGGCGAGCTTAGACCTGAGATCCATAGAATCGTCAGGCCGATCGCACACAGTAGCGGTACTGTTTTAGTCATGGTCATTACCTCATGACTGATCACAGCAATCCACATACCTACTTTTTATCGAGGCGCTATCCGTGGGAGACGGTTTTCATTACAATTTGAGTCAAAAGAAGACCCAGAGCAATCCATGCGATATGGGACCTGCGCTGCTTAAGCTGCATAAAGCTTGGGATGAGAAAATCAAAGATCAAACAACCTAAGAGCGTTCCTACGGCCATCCCGCTGATTGCCAACGCCACATTCTGCCCCTTGGTATCTCCAAGCAACATCGCTAATCCGACTCCGAGAGGGAAAGAGAGCGTGTAAGCTCCGATAATGCCCACACTATTCATCCGAGACCTGCTGTTTCCGACTAAGATCGAAGATACGGTCAGGGCCTCGTAGGCCTTGTGAATCAAAAGCGCGGCGTAAACATTAACGCTTAAACTCTCCGAAAATGATCGCGAAACCGTGAGCAGCATCCCGCTCGCAAAACAGTGACCAATGATAGACGCAAAGAAAAATGGTGATGGAGTCAGTACGGCACCTTCGTAATCCTGCTGATGGTGACGATCCAGGTGAAAAACATGAAGAAGCGAATAGATCGCCCAAATCACCGCTGTGAGCGCGATCCCCTTGCTTCCACCCATCTCATAGACGTCCGGAAGCAAGTCAAAAAGACAGAGCCCAAGCATGGCGCCAGTTCCAGTCAGAACCAAAACACCGGACTGCGAGCGCACTCGCTTTGAGATCAACGGCAAAACGCAGAGCGCGCCGATCGCAAGGGTCACCACAGTCGTTTCAGTCAGTAAATCGAGTTGCATTGTTCAATTCTAAGCCGATCATTCGGCTATGGAAGGTTATTTTTCTCTCTACTAACACATTGAGTCGAAATTAGAATCCATTCTCATGACTGAAACGAAAGATTTCAAGACCCGCATCCTGGACAGCGGATGGACAATCATCATTGGAATCGCGATTTTTGGCCCATTTGCGCTTCCCCTCCTCTGGCGAAATCCAAAATACGGCCGAATCACGAAAATCTTTTGGACGGTGGTCACCGCGGTCATCACGCTTTTCTGTCTTTGGGCCATGAAATACCAAGCGCAGTTTCTATCAAAAGCCATGGCAGCGGAGCCCTGTCGGATTCAAAAATATCGCCCAGCCTATCCGCCTGGCGAAAGAGCCGTCAAAGTCTTTGCCGGAAAAGAAATCAAAGATGCTGTGGGGAAGTTCCAAAAAACTAGAGAACTTGTCCATTAACGTAAGCAAGAAAACGGCAAACTCTGCGATGTCAACTGGACCGAAGCCAAAGACGTTATCGAGAACTGGATGAATACCTGGCAAAGCGCGGAGGACTCCGTTGGATCCGAGATCAAGACATTGATCGCGCAACAGACGAATCCTCAGCCAGCGCCCCCGCCCGCTGCCCAACCAGCCTCACCAGCATCTAAAAATTGCGAATCCGCCATGATGCAAGTTCGAGATCGACTGTCCGCGCTCAAGTCCAAGACTTATGACTCGCAGAAACTGAGAGCCGCCGAAATCGACAGTATCTTGCGATCCCTGGAGCCAGGCCCCCTGCAATAACTCAGAAAATCTTACCCGCAAGCGCGGCTTGAAACGATGTCGCGCTCAGCGTCGGCTTGGAGGGATAGATGTTCAAGAACGGATTAAAGCTCAAGTATTGATTGATATCCCAGTTGATTCCGGGCTCGATATCCATATCAGGATTGTTCATGCCCGAGAAAAATCCGGAATGCTTGTACCGCTTGACCTGAACCGCGTCGATCCATAACGTCGCCGCAAGAGACTTGTTGATCTGATAGTTCGCATTTGGCGCCATGATCAGCTTCATCGTGCGATGGTCCTCGATCGCATTCGAGCCGGGAATATAAGCAGTGAAATAGGTGTATAGCCCAATGGTCAGCTTAGTCTTAGGAATCTCGTAGAGAATGTTCGCCATCGGCGTAATGCCTGTGATCAGCCCATTTTTCTTCAGGGTATCGTACTGACTTACTGGAAGCGTGGCCGAGAGCTGGCCCTTGATTTTCAAGCCACCGGTTTCCACCATATTTGCTTTGGAAATCAGCAACGCCGGATCCAACCACTGCATATTGGCATTGTTTTCTGACGTCGGATTTCCCATAGGGGAAAAATAGAAATGAGTATAAGTCCCGAAAAGCCAATCCTTTGAAAACTTCCAGCCAGCGGTAATGGTGGACTCGAGATTTTGAGTGTTTGTCGTGTCGAGACTTCCGTCAGGAGCGGGCTGATAACGATTGGTCACGTCGCTCAACGGAGCGCCACGAAAAACGTTATAGTAGCTCAACCCAACATGCTTTGAGATCTTATCGTATGTCGAAGGCGGAGCTGGCTGAGCCGACTTTGTAGGGTCCGTGATACTGGCGCTCGCATCCGGGTTAGTAACCGTCTCGCTTTCATCCGCGTGCGCTTGAGTCAAACCCAAGACAATGGCAACGAAAATCAACCCATTCATCATTTTATAAGTTTTCATGTTTTAGTCTAACTCACCTACGTAACGGAAAGCAAAATCCGCTCCACC
>CAZCBS010000088.1:0-12943 GCA_964496965.1 uncultured Bacteriovoracaceae bacterium | reverse complement strand
AATAAATACTCATTGCGCGAAACTCTTTGCGTACTCCTAAGCAGTTCGGAGATGTGTTGGCGGAGATTTATCATGGTCGCTTAAGCGTTACGATTCCGGCTCTTGAGACATTCCAAAACACGCATTTCGCAAAACTCGGCATCAACCATAGAATTTTGCTGGTCGCACGATATCTGAGAGGCGTAGCTCAGGACTATTTCCGTGAATACGGTCGAGAGATTCCCAGCGAATCTGATCTGACCGAGCGAATCCCTTTTCAGACTTTGAAAGAAATCCGGCAAATTACGGCGGATGCAGCCAACGATCCTGCTTTCGTTGAGCTGGTGAAAAACGCCCGATTTCGAACCTTCCTCAATAGCCAAGTACAAAAATCGTTGCGCGGCTATACGAATCCCGAAGCAGCCGCGGCTCTTTTCAAATTGTTCGGATTAGATACAGTATGGAAGCGGAACGAAAGCCTCGAGCCGGTCAATCAATATCTTTTCGCTCATGAGCCCTTAGCGTCCAATACCGTGAAGGCACGCATCGCTTCTTACGGATTTAAAGCGGAAGAAGTCCTTTCTCCAGTGGATCAACTTTTGCCAGATCTCACGATTTATCATGGAACTCCGTCCGATGTAGCTTTCCGCTCCATTCTTTCTCAGGGCGCTTTACCTTCACAGTCAGACCGTTACGTAGGGAGTGGACTCTACGCCGCATCCAAGGAAAGCATCCCATTTTTGACGAGAAATTATGCGGGAGGAGACGAAAAACGTATCGTGAAATTCAAAGTGAGCTCGAATACGCGCGCAGTCGATATTTCAAAAGGAAAAGGGAAAGAGCTTTTCGAAGAGTATTTGCGGAGACATCCTGACTTGAAAGAGAAACGCGGTTTTTCGCGTGCGGCAAACTCCTTCGCGAACAAGTTCGATATCGAATTACTGCGCTACCAATTCATCGACACCAAAGATCGTCCATTCGTAGTTAAGAACAGTCGGATTCTTTCCTCGCCGGAAGGTCATCTAGCAAAAATAGTGTCTCTCGGCGAAATAATGAACCTGGCCACTCGAGTCTCCGACCTAAACACCCTCAGCGCGTTCAACGACGCTTTCGGTTATTCGGGCTTGCTCCCTGAAGACGCGGAAGTCGTACTTTCAAATATCAACGCTCCACCGGAGCTTGTGAGTCGAATCAAAACACTCTTACACAATCACGCACGGAACCTCCATCCCTACGACATCAATGCGGCGGAACGCGTACTCTTGCTGATCAGTGAGCTCGATCATTTAGCCACAAACGGGTTGGCCTTGGAGCGACAAAAATTTTTAGCGGCGAAAATCGTGGATATTGTCATTAGCATTAACCTGCCGAAGCGCCCCTACACTGTGAAGGAATCGGCAGCTCGGGAAGTAATCGCTTTTTGGAACAGCATTCCTCAAACGATTTCTCCCGCAGCATTCAAGGCGGTGGAGAGCGAATTCGTCCAGCGCTTCAATATGGCAGTGAAACTGCAAAACTCTTTACAAGGCTTCGGCCGACTCGCCAAGAATCTCATGCTAGACGCCAAGTCAGTCACAACGTTGAAAACAGGTGGTGCCATCGCAGCTTGCTTTGTTCTCAATAATGCCCGGGACGTGGATCAGTCGGCACAAAAGACTGCTGGCAATTTAGCTTGCGGTCTCGCCACCGGCCTTTACTATTTTACGCAGAGTTTTATGCCGACGATAGTAAGACGAATGTATTTATTAAACGGTCCACAAATGGTTCCGGCTATCGCCGAGAAATTCAGTGTAGAGCAGCTCCGCGAACGCCGGAAACAAGGCTCCGATTGTCTCAAGCGCAAACTCTTCGAGGGACTGAATTAAAAAGTGTCCGGCTACTTTTGATTCAGAAACGTGTCAAAGTCCGATAATCGATCAAAATACCGAGCAAATTTAAGCAGCAGAATTTGCCACGGTGACATCCTGTCACTGCTCCGCTCGGCATACTGCCTGAGCAGCTTCAAATTCTGCTGCTTCATTTTACTCAATACTTTGTTCGCCGTGAGTTGGCTGTGATGCGCTTCTGGCACTCAAGAAGGATACCCCGCCGAATTTGGAGTTGGTGAATACGGCCAATAATTTGGATCCGGCGAATAAGAAGGAGAACTCGAGGGATCTGAAGCGCCCGGCGCATGATTACGCTCAATAGAATGATCGCATTCGAGATGGATCATTCGGCAGCTGGGTTGCCCCGGCCGAGATCGAGGCCCTTCCAAATATAAGTTCACTCCGATAGAGTTTGAGACCGAATAAATACCCCGGACTTCATAGCCCCATCTTCTTCCTCCCCCAGCTTTTACAACATAAATGCCGTGTTCATTTGCAGGAGGAAAGCAGTGAAAGTCATTCTCCGGAGGAAGCTCTTGTCCACCTCCATCGGAAATAAACAACTGCCCACTGGGATAAGTATAAACCATCACTTTAAATGATTTAGGATTATTTTTCGGCATTGTGCTGCAAACATATGCATCAGCAAAGGCTGAATGATTGAGACTGATAAATGCGATCACACTTAGGATCAACGTTTTCATTGGGCACTTCCTTTCGTTTCGTTTCGTCAAAGATTCGAAACGCTATATAGAAGCGACGCTCTAGGAGTTCAATCCAAGACTGATCCACCTTTTCACAAAGTGCTGTCTAGCCATTCAGCAGAATGGTTGGCCGTGCAGTATTGCTTCAGCGAACTCAAGATTTACGCTGTCCGCAGCGGACAGACTCGCCATCTTCATCCGCCTCAGAGTCGCAATCCGTAAGAGAGGGGTCGACTAAATAGAGAAGGTGGCACTTTTGTTCTTCTGCCGCCGAAGTCAGAAACTCGACTCGATCGGTCCCTGTCAATTTCAGTGCTTTTGCGACTTGGTCCGCGAGATCAACAGACAAAAGCGCCTTTCCTGCGATGATTTTGGAAAGTTGCCCATTATCGATTTTCAAGCTTTTCGCAAATGCTCTCAATGAGTAGCGACGATTCTTGCTTTTTCGCAGTCGAAGCTCTTCTTTTAAATAGACGCGATAAAACGCTTCAAAGTCAGCCATTTTCAAAGGGTATCATTCAAACCCAAAAAAACAATTGTCTCCATGGAACAATACTGCTGAATCACAGTTCAGCAGTTTGTGAGAAAGGTATCCCCGGAAGCTCCACTGGAGCTTCCGCCGGACACCTTTTATTCAAAGTCGGGGTTGAGCTGATCCAGCTTTTCTTTGATTTGCCGCTCAAGACCGATTTCTTTGGGCTGATAGAAACGCGTCCCGACGAGCTCGTCGGGTAAATGGGTTTGCTTGGCGCGCTGGCTTTGTTGATCGTGGGCGTAGCGATAGTTTTTTCCGTAGCCTTCTTTTTTCATCAGGCCGGTCACCGCGTTTCTAAGATGCATCGGCACGGGAAGCGCGCCTTTTTCGCGTACGGCGCGCATCGCTTCGTTGATTCCCATATAGCTTGCGTTGCTCTTGGGTGCCATCGCGAGATAGGTCACCGCTTGAGCGAGATTGATTCGCCCTTCGGGAAGACCGACGAACTCGACGGCTTCTTTCGCGGCGATCGCGATTTGCAGTCCGCGTGGATCGGCGTTGCCGACATCTTCAGAGGCAAGAATCACGAGACGTCTTGCGATAAAGAGCGGGTCCTCACCTGCCTCAAGCATTCGCGCGAGATAGTAAAGTCCCGCGTGCGGATCACTGTCGCGCAGGCTTTTGATAAACGCGGAGATCACGTTGTAATGCTCTTCTCCCGCCTTATCGTAAGGAATCGGCTGGCGCTCCAAAGCGGACTCGAGCGCTTGCTGAACTTCTTCGACACCAAGCGCAGCGGCGGGTGCCGTCGTGCACACGGAAAGCGAAACATTCTCAACCGCAGTAGACGCGCGACGTGCATCCCCTTCGGCCTGCGCCGCAAGCCACTTCACGGCTTCATCGGTGAGATCGAAAAAGCCCCCCAAGCCACGCTCCGCATCCGTCAACGCATGACGAATCACTCGCTCCAGTGCTTCTTCGCTCAAACGCTCAAAACGAATCACGCGCGCGCGAGACAAGAGCGCGGAGTTCAGCTCGAAAGAAGGATTCTCCGTGGTCGCGCCAATCAAAGTCAACGTGCCGTCCTCGACGTAAGGCAAAAGCGCGTCCTGCTGAGATTTATTGAAGCGATGGATTTCGTCCACAAAGAGAATCGTTTTGCGCCGGCTCAGTCGCCGCGTTTGCTTGGCCCGCTCTGCCGCCTCTTTAATATCTTTGATTCCCGCCTGCACCGCGCTCAGAGTTTGGAATTGAGACTGCGTCTCGCGCGAGATGATTTGCGCAAGCGTCGTCTTACCGACTCCGGGCGGTCCCCAGAGGACCAACGACGGAACCCGGTCGGACGCGATCCATTGGCGAAGAGGCTTGCCTTGCCCTAAAACTTTTTCCTGACCCGTAAACTCGTCTAAAGTTCGCGGCCGCATCCGATGCGCCAGGGGTCCGGAAAACGGTCCTGATGGCTGGGAATTGGCTTCGGCAAAATCGAATAAATCTTCGGACAAATCATCACCCTTCTATGAATCTCTTCTGACCCTTTGATGATTCAGCGATTTTAGGTCATTATTTTAAATGATCTGCCAGTTTCCACTGGAACAGATTGTGCTCATGGCGGTATCACAAACGGAAAAAAAGTAAAAATGGCCTCAAAAGCATCATCAAAAAAGAGTTCAAAACCCGGTTCGGTTGGCTTTGTCATCAAGCGTCATCAGCCCGAAGCGGCATCGTTCGCTGTCGATCTCGCGAAATTTGTTTTGAGCCAGAATTCTCGCGTCGTTTTTGCGGATGAAGCCCAGGCTGTTGCCAAGAGCTTGATGGAATCGCTTCCGACTCGCCAACGCAGCCGCGTTTCGATCGTTCCAAAAGAGAAAATGGCCAACGCCACGGATCTGATCGTCGTCACAGGCGGAGACGGAACCTTCTTAAGTATCGCGCGTTTGATGCGCTCGCGCAGCGTTCCCATCATGGGAATCAATATGGGTCAGCTCGGATTTCTGACCGAAATCAAAAAAACCGAAGCCCTCGAAAGCCTGGCTCAGATCATGGACGGCGTCGCCCCGGTCATTAATGAACGCGCGCTTCTCGAAGTGACGTTGAAGCGAAAAAACAAAATCATCTTTCAAGGCCCTGTCGTCAATGATGCGGTCATTTCCAAAGGCGCGATTGCTCGTATTATCGGACTTCAAATCGCGGTCAATTCCAAATGGGTTCATAACGTCCGAGCGGACGGCATTATCGTGAGTACGCCAACCGGATCGACGGCTTACTCTCTTGCTGCAGGCGGTCCGATTATCGAACCTTCCTTGCCGGCCGTTGTTTTGACCCCCATTTGTCCCCACAGCTTAACGCAACGCCCCTTGGTGATTCCGGATCATGCGGAGATTCAGCTCTGCCTCAATCACCGGCCAGGCCATGTTCTTTTGACCCTCGACGGACAAGATGCCGTGGATATGAGCGAGGACGATGTCGTGATCGTTCGGCGCTTCAAAAAGCATTCTCTCAAGTTGATTTCTTCCCCTACCCGGGATTATTTTAGTTTGCTGCGCGAAAAGCTGAAGTTTGGCGTCAGGGACTGAATCGAAAAGAGCTTTAAAGAAGTAAGGTCGTATTATGCTGGAAACGCTTTCGATTAAAAATATCGCGGTGATTGATTCCGCTGAGATTCAGTTCCGCAAGGGCTTAAACGTTCTGTCCGGAGAAACCGGCGCCGGAAAGTCCATCGTCCTGGAAGCGATTTCGCTTCTGCTTGGGAGTCGCGCCAACACCGAATTGATTCGCTCCGGATGCGATGAGGCTGTCATCGAAGGCATGTTCGATCTTTCTGATATCGATTGGATGGGATCGCGCCTGGAGCAGCTTGGCTTCAAGCCTGAGACCGCGGAGCTTTTGATCAAAAGAACAGTCGCACGCAACGGTCGTCATCGCATCCACATCAATGGCGAAATGGCGACACTCAGCATCTTGCAGCAGCTTTGCGAAGGGTTGATCGATCTTTGCAGCCAGCACGAACATCAATCTCTGACTCGCTCGGGCACGCAGCTGGATCTTTTGGATCGCTACGGATCGCTGATCGAGCAGACCAAGACTTTCGGAAAAGCTTACGAGAAAATGCGCGCGATCAAACAAGAGCGCGATGAACTTCAAAAAGCGGAAACTGAGCGCAGCCGCAGGAACGATTTCTTGAAGTTTCAAATCGAAGAGCTTCGCGCCGCGGAGCTCGCGCCAGGCGAAGACGAAAGCCTTCTTGCCGAAAAGCAGCTTTTGCAATCGGGCGAAACCCGCGTCCAGAGCGCTGAGGCGGCACGCCAAATCCTGGACTCGGACGAAGACGGGGTTTTGAACTCGCTTCGCGCCGCGCTCCAAAAAATCCGTGGCCTCAGTCAGCTCGATGAGCGCGCTAAGCCTTTGCAAGACGGCCTCGAACGCGCGCTCGCCGAAGCCGAGGAAGTCAGCCTCGCCATTCATCGTTATTTAGGCGCTGTTGATCTCAACCCGGAAAGACTTGAAGAAGTCCAAGCGCGCCTCTCGTTGCTCGCCGACCTTCGCCGAAAATACGGCGCCTCCGTCAGCGAGATGCTCGAGACTCTCGAGCGACTCGACGGCGAGTTCGCTTCGCTCGGGCAAACAGAAGAACGCCTCAGTGGGCTTTCGGCTGAGCTCGAAAAGACCGAAGAAGAGCTGCGAAAGCTGGCTAAGAAGCTCTCCAACTCCCGAAGAAAAGTTTCCGAGCTTCTCGCGACCTCCGTTACTTCGGAGCTCAAAGACTTGAAAATGGGCGATGCCCGTTTTTCGATCGAGCTTTCATCCAAGGAAAATCTTGAAGAATGGAACACAAGCGGCGCCGACCATATTCAGTTCGTCGTCCAAACCAATCGCGGTGAGGCCGCGCGGCCTCTCGGCAAAATCGCTTCGGGCGGAGAGCTTTCGCGGCTCATGCTTGCGATCCGTCGAGTCATCGCGGACAAAGGCGGGATCGGCGTCTATCTTTTCGATGAAATCGATGCCGGAATCGGCGGACAGACAGCCTTCCAGGTCGGGAAGAAGCTCAAATCCGTCGCCAGCTACAACCAGGTCATCTGCATCACGCACCTTCCGCAAGTGGCATCTTTTGCCGATCATCATCTCGTGGTTCGCAAGAGCGCCACGGGCAAGCGCACGGTCACCGAGGTGGTCGCCCTGAAACAAACGGAACGCAAGGAAGAGCTCGCCCGGATGCTCGGTGGCCCCGAGCTCACCAAAAAGAGCTTAGAGAACGCGGCCGAGCTTCTTCAATTAGCTCGTTGATCTTATTTTTAAATCATTTTGCTTCAACGCCGGGCATTCCTCTTTTACTCTTAAAGAAGAGAGGAATCAGACCATGGCAAGACCGCCGTTTTGGAAAAGAAAGTATCTGCTTGAGCCCAAGCTTCAGATCGGAGTCACTTTCTACCTGCTGCTATTTTCGCTCGCCACGCTGCTGATCATTTACATCAGCCTCAACCAGTCCTTGAGCGCGGTATTCGAAAACTCGACCTCTCTCTCGTCAGCCTGTCACGAGATTATCGAAAGCAATCAGGAGAACGTTCAAACGATTCTTCTCACGGTTTTTTGGACCAACGCCGTTGTTCTTTCGATTTTCGCGATCGCTGGCGGGATTCTCATCAGTCATCGAATCGTCGGCCCTATCTTTCGCTTCAAGAAGGCTTTGCGCCAAATTCTGAATGGCGAAGACCCGGGTGAAATTCGCTTGAGAAAGTCGGACTACTTTTCGGACCTGATCCCGCTTCTTCAAGAGCTTCAACGCTCTCGCAAAACCGAGAAAATCGACTAAGCCTACGGCATTCTCTCGCGCTGAATTTTTTCATCGCCAGGAGACCAAGACAGATATGAACCGTGGACTCGGGGATAACCGACGTTCACGTATTGCCCCAAGCGTCCGCCGATTTGAAAACTCATTTCGTCCAAGTCGTGGCAATGCCCCATCACGACGAAGTCATAGCCTTCGGCCAATCGTTCCGCTGCATAACTTCGATAAATTTTTCTCAGACTCTCGATCTGCTTGAGAGGCAACGAACGAGGAACCTCAGGTTTTGCGGAGCGACTCACTTTGCTGCTCCACCCGCCGATTGCATCGACCCATTTCCCCGGAAAAGCCCAGACGAGAAAACGGATCAACGGGCTTCGAAAAAATACTCGGAGACCGCGATACAGATAATCCGAGCGATTCGCCGTATCCCCATGAGCGAAGAAAAACCGCTTTTCGCCCATCTCAATCGCGAAATCATGAGTGTGAAGCGAAAGTCGCGGAATTCCCTCAAACGCTCGACGAAGCAAAAAATCGTGATTACCTTCGATGTAATGAATCTCGACTCCTCGCTCGCCCGCCCTGCGAAGCTCATCGAAAAACGTACGATAACGCTCGACATAGACTTCCTTAGCTCCCACAAAGAGATCGAAAACATCTCCCGCGAGCACAAGCGTATCGCCTGAGCGGGCACGATCCCGAATCAGAGACAAAAGCGACAGGTAGATCGGATCGTCAGAGCCACGAACATGCAGATCTGACACGATAAAGAGGCTCACTCCCTGTATTTATCACAAAAGCAGGGGTTGATTTCGAATGATTTTAAAACTTTTGGTCGAGAATTCGGCCGCGCCCTTTTTTGTCTTGGCTGACGGCTTCGCGGAGCTTGAGAAACTCTTCGCCAGTAAAATGACGGATCACGCTTCCGGAGGAGTCCTTCACCACGACTTTCAGACCGGGGCCATTGCCTTCAGTCTCAGCGGAAATCCCATTCGCCTGGGTTTGCGGATCGTCTTTGAAGGACTGAAGGGCTTGCTCCATCTTGTGTTTCTTCTCCTCGGGAGAAGACTCTTCGTCGCCCTCTTGTTTTTGTTGGCGAGAATATTGGTCACGGCCGTTTTCGCCGTCCTTCTCGGAGCGCGCACTCTCCCGAGCGACGGCGCTTTTGCCGCCGAAGTTTGGAAAAATCACGTTTCCTAAAAGTGGACCGATCTTCATGTCTCACCTATCGGCAAAGATGGCCCACACCTTTAAAACGTCAAAAATCCCCCGGAAGCTCGGCACTTCCGGGGGAGGGCTTATCGCAAGTTGAAGGACACTATTGTCTCCTCAACTCATTGGGACAGCTGGGATTTCAAGTGATCGATTAGCTCAGCAAACGAAGCGATTGCATTGGAGCTTGATTTGCCTGAGCGAGAACCGCGATGCCTGCTGATTGCAGAATGTTTCCGCGAACCAGCTCGGAGGTTTCTTGGGCGACGTCCGCATCGGCGATGCGTGACCTTGCGAAAGAGAGATTCTCTTTGGTGATGCCCAAGTTATTGATCGTGGCTTGCAGTTTGTTCTGCATCGCGCCCAAGCGAGCGCGAGAAGCGAAGACCTTGCTTGTCGCATCGTCGATCTTATCGATCGCGTTTCGAGCGCCGTCGATCGAGGTATAGTCAAGTCCGTCGATTCCGATCGAGCTCGCGCGGATATCGTTCTCCGAAGCATTGAAGGTCAGACGATCGGCGGCATCGTTACGAGTGCCGACTTGGATCTCGAGCTCGCTCTTGGAAGCTTGTCCGTTCAAGAGCGGCGTGCCGTTGAAGTTCGTGACGTTGGCGATGCGATCGACTTCTTGCACGAGGCTTTGCACCTCAGTGTTGATAAAGCCGCGCTCCTTGTCACCCACGGTATCGGAACCGGCTTGGATCGCCAACTCACGCAAGCGAACCATGATGTTTCCGACTTCCGTCAAACCCCCTTCAGCGACTTGCGTGAACGATACGCCGTCATTCGCGTTTCGCTCCGCTTGACCCATCGAGCGGATCTGCGCACGCAGATTTTCGCTGATCGACAAGCCCGCAGCATCGTCGCCAGCGGAAGTGATTCTTTGACCCGACGACAAGCGAGAGTAAATCTTCGCCTGATCGCGATTGGTTTGTTCCAAGTTGTGTGAAGCAGAGATTGCGCCCAAATTGGTGGAAATTCTTAAGCCCATATACGACGTGCCTCCGAGCTCAATACACTTATCTTGGATAATAATGACGCTACGCGTTATAGAACGGTACACGTCAGCTTATCAAAGATGAGCCGATGTATGAGTGGCAGCAGAGTTCATCTGATGCCGGTTGTTTGTTTGGATTTGAAGAAACGTCTGAGTGTTGAGCAGGAACGACGACGCCCGGTCAACAACTCCGGGCGAAAAGAGCACTTGAACCGCCTCATGTAACAGCAAGTACAGTCGGCAGACGCTGTCAGCTCTCCAGCCGGGAGGCCTATCCTCCCGTCCTGCTGACAATCTACCTATCGGCGCAGTGCGTTGAAACTTGAAAACGAGTCAAAAACTTAACAGTGTCTGCTAACTCTTTGAAACGTTTTATTTTTAGACAGGGGTGAATCTGATGAACGAGAGACACAGTTCAGATTCACCCCTGCTGGTGTTCATTTAAAGAACCCCTAACCGGAGCCGCCAAGGGATCAAATCAGCGACTCCGGCTCAACTGGGGGTAGTCCAGACAATTAGATGAGCTTGAGAGCCATCATGTTGTTCTGGTTAGCTTGACTGAGGACCGAGACACCTGCTTGAGAAAGGATGTTCTCCTTCGTCAATTCAGCGGTCTCAGATGCCATATCCACGTCGTAGATGCGGCTACGAGCAGCGGACATGTTCTCGTCATAGACGTTCATGCTATTCACTGAGGATTGGAGCCTGTTCTGCAGGGCACCGAGCTCAGCGCGGTTCTCAGAGAGAGTCTTGATAGCATCGTCAATCTTCGTGAGATTGCCTTGTGCGGAAGCCTTGTCGGCGACCGTGATGCCTTCGATCCCCAAGTGGCTCATCGCCACGTTGGTTTTCTCTGGAGCATATTTGAAGCGGTCGTTCTCAGGATCGTTGTTGAGACCGACTTGGATTTCCATCTGATCGCCCGTGCCGTTCAACAGCTTGTGGCCGTTGAATTCCGTCACGTTGGAGATGCGGTTCACTTCTTGAGAGAGCTGCTGGACTTCCTTATCGATAAATCCACGCTCAGTATTGCTCAAGGTATCGCTGGCTGCCTGAGTAGACAGTTCGCGGAAACGAACCAAGATGTTGCCGACTTCGGCCATGCCGCCTTCAGCAGTTTGAATCATCGAGATCCCGTCGTTCGCGTTGCGAACGTCTTGACGCACCGAACGGATGCTTGCACGCATCTTTTCGGAAATCGCCAAACCGGCTGCGTCGTCCGCAGCACGGGTGATACGAGCACCCGAAGCTAATTTCTCGAGCGACGCTTTTTGAGCACCGCTATTGATGCCCAAATTACGTTGCGCTGCGAGCGATTGCGTATTTGTAGAAATACGTAGACCCATACACACTCCTATGTAATCTCGGCCCGGCTCGCGCCTGGCCTGATCACGTGTAAATTCCCCAGCCCGCCGCGAACGATGGACACACGAGTCCATGTCCCCGCCAAACAGGGGTTAATACGTTGTTAAATTGTGCAGGAATTTGCTGTACCCCTGCAGAACCCGACCGCCTTGGAAACCACTTCCGAAAGCTTCGCGTTCACAGATTAGTTCGGTCAAGTATTCAAATAACTTTAGACCTTTTTACTCAACTATTAGCGACAAAGTTTTGTCGCTGAAATGGAGTCGCGTTCAAACGCCGGAGATCAGATCCGCGGCTTTATACGGATCGATCTTTCGATCCAATAGCTCTTCGAGAACTTGCTGGCCTGACGAAGTTTTAAATGCAGCCGTCACAGAATGACTGAGTCGCTCATTGAGAATGTCGGCGACTTCTTCCTGAAGAAACTGTCTCGCCTTGTTCTTTCGAAGTCCGCTTCGCGTGAGGAAGTCTTGATGCTTTTGAACTTGCTCGATCAGCTCAGCAACGCCCACGTCGCGAACCGCTTCGGTCTTTTGAACCGGAATCATCCAGCTATTCTCATCATGCGGGTTGAGGCCGACCATCGAGATCAATTCGCGAACCATTTTATCAGCTTCAGGGCGATCGCTTTTATTAACCGCGAAAACATCAGCGATTTCCATCAAGCCCGCCTTCATGACTTGAATCGAATCCCCGCTCTCCGGCACCAAAATCACGAGCACGGTTTGCGCAAGCTTGAGGATATCGAGCTCGGTCTGCCCGACTCCCGCCGTCTCGACAAGAATCACGTCAAACCCCGCGGCATCCAAAACCATGACGACTTCCTTGGTCGCATGCGAAAGACCGCCATGCTTGCCACGAGTCCCTAATGAGCGAATGAAAACGCCCGCATCGCTCGCATGCTGCTGCATCCGGATTCGGTCTCCCAGAATCGCGCCGCCAGTAAACGGGCTCGACGGATCGACCGCGACCACCGCGACCCTTTTTCCTTCAGCACGAAGCCGCGCCGTCAAGCGATCCACTAACGTGGACTTTCCTGCGCCAGGAGGACCCGTGATTCCCCAGACCTGCGCCTTGCCCGTATGAGGATAAAGCTGTTCGATCAGCGCGGAGAGCTGCGGGTCTCGGTTCTCGACCTTTGAGATCAGGCGAGCGAGCGCAAGTCGGTTTCCAGCTAACATCTGTTGAATGAGACTCAAGACGGATTTCATAAAGTTACCCTCTTACATACCCGATAATCAGTTTGGGGTCGAGCCTATGAATGAAGAACTAGCACAGCAGGGTGTCATGAATCTGACGGGTCTTGTGATTCTCACGGCCATTCCGGTCGTGGCTTTTGCGCTTTGGTGTGACTATTTTGAGCGATTCTTCCAGTCCAAGATCGATGAACGCGAAGAAGTAAACCGCGCCGACGAACTTTATCGAATCCGAACAGCGGGCTTTTTCATCCAACTTTTCGAGGTCCTGATTTTTTTCGGCACAACGCCCGTCAGGCGTGAATATCCCGCGATCGCATACCCACTTTTTCTAGGCGCCTTCTTGATCCAGATGCTCTCTCAGCGC
>CAZCBS010000087.1:0-12985 GCA_964496965.1 uncultured Bacteriovoracaceae bacterium | reverse complement strand
GAAAATGGCGCCAAGCACAATGTAGGCCGTTCGGGTCTGCTTTAAGGCATAAGAAGAAACTTCAATCACCAAAGCCGTACAGCCAGCGTCGCGCATTTCCGCAAGAAGCC
The DNA here is from genome assembly GCA_964496965.1 of uncultured Bacteriovoracaceae bacterium. Taxonomy (GTDB): domain Bacteria; phylum Bdellovibrionota; class UBA1018; order UBA1018; family UBA1018; genus CAZCBS01. The sequence goes on along the minus strand of CAZCBS010000087.1, from coordinate 12,875 downwards.
TCTGAAGCTCCGCTGCCCCAGGAGTCGTATGAGTCGAATCAATGACTTTGTCTTTGTATCTGAAAGTCACGGTGCCAATCAGACCGACGTGATGGCCGGCGGCCTTCAAAATCGATTCGACAAGATAAGAAGTCGTGGTTTTTCCGCTCGTCCCGGTCACGCCGACCATGCGCATGGAGTGAGAAGGATTGTCGTAAAACGCTGAAGCAAGCCGAGCGAGCGCCAGTCTTCCGTTCGGAATCTGAAGATAGGGAGTGTTCGCGGGCGCCGGGTCTTCACCTAATATCAACGCCGCTCCTGCTTGATGAGCTTGCGCGATAAAACGATGACTATCTTGGCTCTCGCCCCGAGTGGCGACAAAAATCATTCCCGGCCTGACCTGGCGTGAGTCCGCGGTCACCCCTTCGATTTTAACGCCTAGAAATTTGGAATCGAGCTTTGCAAGCCAATCAGCCGGAAAAAACTCTTTCAAAAGTCTCATTCACCCTCGCCTAAAGTGAGGCGAACTGTATCTCCTTCAGAGACGACTTGTCCAGCCTCAGGCGATTGGGCGCGAACGAGGCCGACACCTTTCACTTCCAGATCGAGCGAATGGCCTTCGAGCGCATCGACCACTTCGCGGGGAGTGAGCCCGTGAAGAGACGGCATTTTCCAGACTGGATGCGTTGCCGTCGCAGTGCTTGCAAGCTCAAGTTTTGCGTTGACCGAACCCGAGGCCGCACCCGCGATTGCAGCCTGACTGCTTCGCACCATATCCATGGGAGGAGCTGCAGGCTTAACATCGGCTAAAGTCGTTCCAACAGGGGCTGGAAGGCTAAAGCGATTGGCAACTGCGTTGAGCACTTCGCGAAATAACGGAGCAGCGACCGCACCGCCGTAGTAGGACCCGTGCGGCTCATCGATCGAAGCAAAGATCACGATCTTCGGCTCGACCTGAAGCGGAAAGCCGATGAACGAAGCCACGTACTTGGAGCGGGAATAGCGCTTCGTCGCAGGATCGATCTTTTGAGCGGTGCCGGTTTTTCCCGCTACACGATAGCCATTGAGGACTGCGTTTCCGCCCGTGCCGCCTTCTTTGGTTTGCGTAGTCGATTCCAGCGCTTCAACGACTTGCGCTGTTACCTTTTCGGAAAGAATGCGATGCGGCTCAGGAGTCTGGCCTTTCCGTGCTTTGATGATCGTCGGCTGAACCAACCAACCGCCGTTCAGGAACGAGGCGTAGAGCCTTGCCATCTGAATGGGCGTAACCAAAACACCGTGGCCAAACCCGATATTCGCAAGCGTGATGGGAGTCCAAGCTTTGCGTTGCGGGACGCGACCTGAGATTTCTCCCGGAAAATCGATTCCCGTTTTGTTCCCAAAGCCAAAGCTATGAAGAGCCGACATGTATTTATCGGCGCCCAGCTTGAGCGCAAGCTTTGCCGCGCCCACGTTGCTTGAGACTTGAATGATTTTTTTGAGAGTCAACCACTCGAAGCGTTCGTGCGCTTCGGCCTCGGAGATTGTTCTTCCGCCAATTTTAAAGTGGCCGTGCTCGCCGTAGATCTGATCGGTGAGCTTCATTCCGTTCATCAAAGACGCGGCCAAAAGCGCGGGCTTGAGAGTTGAGCCCGGCTCGTATCCGTCCGTCAACGCGCGGTTGCGTTTACGATCGGGCGATGCGCCACGGATATTCGGATTGAACGAAGGCTCATTGGCCATGGCGAGAATCTCGCCGTTCATCGCGTTCATCACGATCACGCTTCCGCCTCGAGCATTCGCTTTTCGAACAGCGTTTCGGAGCTCTTCTTCGACCGAATACTGAAGCGAAGCATCCAACGTCAACGAGACAGGTTCGCCATCGCGGCCTTCTTGCGCGTCTTTTGCCGCATTCGAGTCAATGAACGCAGGCCTTCCGAGCGCATCTCGAACTGCCGAGACGGAAATGACTTTTCCCCTGAGCTTCTCATTTTGCAAAAGCTCGATGCCTTCCGTTCCTTCGGAATCAAGATTGGTTCCGCCGATAATATGCGCGGCAAGCTCGTTATGCGGATAGACCCGCTCGCTTTCGCTAACGATCCAAAGCCCGGTAATCAAATCGCCATCCGGTCCGATGAGGTGATGCGTGCGGAGTCGATCGAACTCATGCTCCGAAAGATGCCGCTTGATCCAAGCAAAGCCTTTGCGATCATCCATTTTCTGCAAAAGCCGCGATTGAGGAATATCCAAGGCTTTTGCAAGAAGCCTGGACACCGCTTTGCGATGGATGATTTTTTGAGGATTCATCGCCAAGCTTCGCGTCTCGCTATTGATCGCGAGAGGCTCGCCGTTGCGATCCATGATTGTCCCGCGTCGCGGGCTGACGAGAAACTTCGTCGCGAACTGACGCCGAGAAAGTTTTTCGATTCGCTTATCGCCGCCGATCTGAATCCACGCGGCACGTCCCGCGAGCAAGCCCGCTCCGGCTAAACAAAGAATCATAAGAAATGCGAATCTCGATTTGTACGGATCAACCTGAGGCGTATTTTGAGGCGTATTCATTTGCTGTTTCGTACCGGCGCGCTTTGGGACATGTAAATCACTTGATCCGACTTAGGCTGTGACAATCCGAAACGGCTTCGCGCGATCAGCTCAAGGCGCCTAGGAGATCGAAGTCCCGCGACTTTCACATCCATTTTTTCGCGCGCTTCTTTGAGCGCTCGGATCTGGCGATCCGCCTGGTCGATCGCATAGGTTTTGCGAACGATCGATAAGCGAAGCGCGATCGTTCCAATCGCCATCGCGATCAAGACCGGAAGAACCCATAAGGGCATCCAGCGACGCAAGTTGTTTTCTCCAGACGATGATTCAAATTGTCTTACGGCCATAATCTCCCGGCCTTCTCTGCATAGCGGGCATTGCCCGCCTCGACCTAACGGCGCTCGGCGATTCGCAGCTTCGCGCTTCTTGACCGAGGATTCCGACGAAGCTCCTCTTCATCGGCTTCAACAGGTTTTTTGGTCAACGGCTCAAAGAGCGCCTCATCACGAGACGGACCTCTGAAGGCCAATTTAACCCTGCGATCCTCGAGCGAATGAAAGCTCAAGATCGCCACCCTTCCCCCCGGTTTCACTCCAAGTATAACACGACTCAATAGCGAATCGAGTTCGTTCAGCTCTTCGTTAACGACAATTCTTAGGGCTTGAAAAGTTCGTGTCGCCGCATGAATCCGTCCATGCCGCGCCGGAGGCGGAACCGCCCGAACGATCAAATCCGCAAGCTCGCGCGCGGTCCGAGGAAGCTGCTTCTCACGCCGCTTATCGACGATGACCTGGGCAATCCGACGAGAGAACCGCTCTTCGCCATACTCGCTGAGCACTTCCTCAAGCGCCGGCTGAGTGACCGTCAAAAGATAGTCGCGGCAACTCTGGCCGCGCGTCGGATCCAAGCGCATATCGAGAGGGCCATCCGACAAAAAACTGATCCCACGATCCGAGCTTTCCAACTGATCGCTCGAAAACCCCAGATCGGCCATCAGACCATAGATCTGCTTGCCTTCAAAAAACTGATCCGCCTCGCTAAAACGCGAATGCTCGATCTGAAGCCGGCCTTCTTCAATCTCTTGCGCAAATCGCCTCCGCCCCGCCTCGACCGCTTTTGGATCCTGATCGACGGAAAGGACTTTATGCTTTTGAAGCGAAGGATCAGCCGCCAAGGCTTTGAGCAATTCCCCCGTATGTCCGCCTCCGCCCAAAGTGCAATCGACAATCCAATGTGGCGGCGCATCGCTTGGAAGCTTCTTGAAAGGCTCGATCAGTGCGCTGACGATAGGCTCGACAAGAATGGGGATGTGAACAGTTTCGACGGTCATTTTTGGGACGCTCTCTTATAAACTTCTCGATCGACGATTTCCATCCATCGCTCAGGCATACTTGTTACTTCAAAACCAAACTGCCGGTAAAGACCGTGAGCATCTCTTGTGGCGAGAGAGAATCGCTTTCATAAACTCCAAAGCAAAGGGAACCTGCGCAAGCTTTCTTCACGGTTTCAAAGGGAATCCCCTCGCACCAATAGAGCTTGCTCAAGTTTTCGTGAATTCTCGGCAAATCAAGAAGCCTTGGATCCGTGCTAATGACGTGATTTCCACGACGCCATTCTTGGTGATTCATTATAGAATTCTCCCACAAAACAATCGATCAAGCACTCACTTGCTGAAATAATTTGAATCTGAGTTGGTCATGTATGAGCTGATGATGACCTCGACATACAAGAGTCAGGTTATCTAAAGACGTCACCCCACCCTCCGACAAAGGCTGAACATGATGAATATCCAGCCATCGCTTTTCAGAGCAACGGGCTCCATCTGTAGACTGATGAGTGCATTGTCCGCCATCACGGTGTCTGACAGCATGCTCAAGATGCGCTGGAATAAATCGTTGTTTTACAATGACAGGATCTGATTTCACCTGTCCCGGGACAGGTTCTGTATTCGGAGTTAATGCTTGAGCCGCAGTTGACAAGGATTTCTTTTGCTCAGCGCGCTCAGCTTTTTTCTGCGGATCTTTCTTCTCAACGTAAAGCTCCAGCGCCGCACGCAAAGTCCCTTCAAGATTTGCTGCCTTTCCACTTTGGGACGATACCAAATCCTGCACATGCTTAAGCAGCTCATACAGGTCTTCAGAAATGCCCATTTTCAGTTCGATCACTTTTTCGGAGACATAACGAGCGCGTTCTTGAACTTGTCGATCAGGAAACTCCTTGGCGATTTCCTTCTCAAGCTCGCGCTTGGACGACTCCGCCGCTATTGAAAGCCATCGATCCTGATTTTCAGGCGTCAGCACAGGCGCGATCATTCTGGCATTCGATACCGAGATTTCTTGTTTTTGAATCATCTCTTGAAGTCTTGGAACTTCTCTGGATTTTCTTGCGATAGTGATGAAATTAAAGCTCACGCTTTCAGTTAATCCCAAGCTTTGAGTTGCGTAATCAAAAAGACTTTTAAAGTCTAGCGCTCTGAAGCCTTTGCAATCATCGATTTCTTGCAAGACAGCAATCAGGTCGCCTTCTGCTTTCAGGTATGTTTTTGAAATTTGAATAGCGCGCTCATGAAGAACATTAAAATCGGTTTTCATGTGAAAAACTATAACACATGATTTTCGAGGCCCTTGCGTGGCTCTAGGACAAGCGAACGAAGAGAGTTTGAAATTTTTAAACTCAACAAGACGATCAGCGATCTGACGCAAAACCAGCCTTAAATGGCTTCATTTTAAATAAGAACCAAGACTCACAAACTTCGTCGCACTAAAAACCTGTCAATACTTTTAGGAATTCTTGAGAAGAATTTTGACATATTTTTCGAGCTGTTTTTTTAGACGGAATGCCCAAAAATTCTTGCGCCAACCTCATTTGCTGTAAATGAGTTGAAATAGTTCAAACACTGAAAATTGCGAAGAAGCATTAGAACTCATCATCACACAAACCGCGTCGATCATTTAGGGACTCCACTGCCATTCTCATCGCGCCCTCCGACCTGTCCCGGGACAGGCGCCGCTCACATCGACATCGAGCTCGCCCGACGCCCACCTTATTTTTTGAAATAAGCTTCGATCGCCTTGCGAACGAGATAAGACGATTTCACGCGCCAGAGTTTTTCATGAATGGTCAGCGACGCAAACGCGATGCGACGGCCGCGGCCTTCGGCGAACGCGACGAACCAATCATACTTGCCTTGAGGGTCGGTGCCGGTAAGAGAGCCCGTCTTGCCGCCGACATTGATGTCGGAGAACTTGCTGCGCTGAAAACCACGGAAAGACTTTTGAGAAGTTCCGTGAATCACCGTTTCGCGCATCAGGCGTCGAAGTTCTGCGGCCGTCGACGGCTCAATGGAAAGCTGCGCGACCTTGGGCTTGGCCGCGTATATCTCGCTTCCTTCCGGAGTGAAAACCGATTGAAGGAGATAAGGCTCCATCATCACGCCTTCGTTCACGATCGCCGCGGCGATCAGAGCGCCTTGCATCGGTCTCATCGTCTTTTCACGCGTTTAGCCGAAGGCACGTTTCCCGATTCCCCAAGCATCGTCCGGAATCGGCGCCTTGCCTTGCTGAAACAAAAAATCGGCTTGGATCTGGCGATTAAATCCAAATCGGTCCGCGTAGTTTCTGAGCTCAGTCGGTCCGACCGTAAACGCACCGATGCGACCAAAGACCGTATTGATCGATTTGGCGAACGCATCTTTCAGGGTTGCCTGCCGCGTCCAACGGTTAATCTTATTCTTTAAAATATTGTGCTTATAAAGAGTGTGATTAGCGCCGTTGAACTGAATCGGGGTTTCTGCCGAGTACTTTTGGTTTTCGATCGCGGCAGCCGCAGTCACGACCTTGAAAACCGATGCAGAGGGAAACGTGGCCCTAAAAGCCATGTTCTCCTTGATATCGGACTTTTCTGAATAACTGACCACCGAGAGAATCTGTCCAGTCGATGCGTCCATCGCCACAAATGCGCCGTAATCAGGACGATATTGGCGAAACAGATTTTCCATCTCGTCTTGAAGGCCGGGGTCGAACGAATACTGAAGAACGACCTTGGGCGCGATCCCCGGAATCTCCATCTCGGTTGGAAAATGATAGAAAGATGCTGATTGACCCAAAATGCGGGCTAGGCTTTCCTTGGTCACCAAGTCAGGTCGACGACTCAATTGAGAAAGCGTATGTGGGGACATTTTCTTCAGCGCAAAACCAGCACCTATAGCAATCACTGCTACGGCCAGAAGGCCCCATTTAGAACGACTGATTTGAAATCGCTTACTCGGCATGGTGATGCTGCTCATGATACGCTGGGAGCCCCCGAGATTTCATCATGCCACGGCAGCCGGGCTGTCGGTCAAGAATCTTCCGAGTCTAAATCGCTTTCGCTCTCAACATCCTCCGCCGGATCAGGGGTCGCGGCGGCGCTTGTCTCAAACGAGAGCGGCTGGGCGCGCTCGGCAATTTTTTCCTCTTCCGTCAGATATCGCGCCTGAACCATCTTTCCAAGGATCGAATAGATCGTCTTTAGCGCGTAATGAGTGAGCTGCTTCTGACGAAAGGAAACCGAATACCGCTTCGGACTTGGAAGAAGCATCGCTAAGAACGCGCCTTCTTTAGCCGTCAGCTCCGATGCTGACTTGCCGAAATAAAAGTGCGCAGCAGGACCGATTCCGTACAAGCCTTCGCCGAACTCGGCGATGTTCAGGTAAATTTCCAAAATTTTCGGCTTCTTGAACGCCTCTTCAAGCTTGACGGCCAGAAAAAGCTCCTTGAGCTTGCGGGTCATTGTCTTATCCGCATCCAAAAAGACATTCTTAGCGACCTGTTGAGTGATCGTGCTAGCGCCTCGGGCAAACTTTCCAGTCGTAAGGTCGTGGTTCACGGCTTCTTTGATCTGGTTGGGGTCATAGCCGCGATGCTGATAGAAAGCCCAATCCTCGCTCACGACGATCGCGCCCACCGCCTTCTTTGAAACTTCCGAAATCGATACCCATTGAGCCGGGCGGGATTTCTCAAAACTGATCGTCGTCTCTCGCGGCTTTTTTTCTCCCGTCGATTTCGACTGTTTACCGGGCTGCTTGCTGGGTTTCGGCTTTGGGAGCGGCGAATAGTGAACTAGAGGGTAACGGGTCTTGAGAATCGCTACGTCTGGCAGTCCCATCCAATTGCAGCCCATGAGCAAAATGGAGGCTGCGCAAGCCAAAATTGGAGTCAGTCGAAAAAGCATGAGAACTTCCTTGATAACACGCCGGGCCGTAATTAACCAAGAATTCAATAGAATCTCTTGTTTAGCCTCATCCGCAATTGTAAGCTCATGGTGTGCAAAGAAAATCGAATTCGAAGAAAAATGAGAACGCCCTTCCGGAGCTCCCAGAAGGCCTGCGAAACAATCCTTACATTATTCCGAACACCAATCGGGTTTACACCAATCCGAACAAGCAGAAGATCGCTCGTGATATTCTTGAGCGCTACACGGGAAGCCCTCTTGAGGCTTTCCAAAAGCAGATCATTCTGACTAATTTCGACTATTACTTGGAGCGCTTCCACAACCTCGTCGGCGACGAACGTACTCGTGGATCGGCCATGGCTGCGGTTCACAGCAAAAAGACCGGCGTCTCCATCGTGGATTTCAAGATCGGCTCGCCAACCGCAGCTCTGATCATCGAAGTTCTCTCCGTGATTGAACCCAAAGCAGTTTTGCTCCTTGGAATGTGCGGCGGCCTCCACCGTTCACTTAAAGTCGGCGATTTCATCTTGCCGACCGCTGCGATCCGTGACGAGGGAGCATCCCGCCATTTCATGCCTCCGCAAGTGCCGGCCTTGCCGACTTTCAAGATCCAAAAGTTCGTTTCTCAAGTTATTGTTGAAAAGGGCTTGGATTACCGGACCGGAGTCATTCATACTACGGATTATCGCTTTTGGGAGTTTGACCAAAAATTCAAGGCGGCGCTCTATGAAGAACGCTCCTTGGGGATCGATATGGAGACCGCGACGTTGTTTGTTGGCGGTTTCGCGAGCAAGGTACCGATTGGTGCACTGCTCCTGGTTTCGGACCTTCCTTTTAAACGAGGTGGGATCAAAACCAAGAAGTCCGCGAAGGCGGTGTTCCGCAGATTCACGGACCTCCACTTGGAGATCGGGATCAAGTCCATGAGCGAAATCGCAGAACGCGGTGAACATATTCGACACTATAAGTGGTGACCTAATGCTGAAGAGAATGCTGGATTTCTTTTCCAATGACCTTGCAATCGATCTCGGAACGGCGAACACGCTCGTTTACGCCAGGGATCGCGGCATCATCATTAACGAACCGTCCGTGGTTGCGATTCACCGCAACGCTCGCGGCCAAACCCGCGTTCTTGCCGTCGGCAAAGAAGCCAAGGACATGTTGGGAAGAACGCCTGGCTCGATCCAAGCGATTCGCCCTCTGAAAGACGGCGTTATCGCCGACTTCGAAGTCACTCAGCAAATGCTCAAGTACTTCATCGCCAAGGCGAGCGAACGCAGAACCTTTATCCGCCCGCGCATCATCATCTGTATCCCGTTCGGGATCACGCAGGTTGAAAAGCGCGCCGTGAAAGAATCCGCTCAATCCGCCGGCGCCCGCGAAGTTTATCTGATCGAAGAGCCGATGGCCGCAGCCTTAGGCGCAGGTCTTCCGATCCGCGAGCCAAGCGGTAACATGATCGTCGATATCGGCGGCGGAACCACCGAAGTCGCCGTGATCTCCCTGGGCGGTATCGTTTATTCGAAATCCGTCCGCGTTGCCGGCGATAAGTTCGACGATGCGATCGTTCAGTACATCAAGCGCAAGTACTCGCTTCTGATCGGCGAGCGCACGGCTGAAGAGATCAAGCTCTCCATCGGCTGCGCTTATCCATTCGAAGAAGAAAAACCACACGTCGTCAAAGGCCGCGACCTCATCAGCGGCGCTCCTAAGACGATCGAAGTGAACTCCGAAGAAATCCGCGACGCTCTCGCCGAGCCAGTCTCCGCAGTCGTCGACACGATCAAGACCGCTCTCGAGCGCACGCCACCAGAACTCGCCGCCGACATCGTCGACAATGGCATCATCTTGGCTGGCGGCGGAGCCCTTCTCGCCAACCTCGACATCCTGATCAAGGAAAAGACCGGTCTGCCGGTCGCTTTGGCCGAAGATCCCCTCACCTGCGTCGTTCGCGGCTCAGGCAAGGCGCTTCAAGATCTCGACTTGCTCCGTAAGGTCACGATCGTTTAACGGTCATCTTTCGCGAAAAATCAGACGTACTATTTGAGCAATTCACCAATCAGCTTTATGAGATCAGGGTAATGTTGGAGATGTAAAAGTATTTTTTCCGTCGCCTTGGGGGATTTTTCTTTGGACCAGTGAAAGATCTCATGACTGATTGTGGGAGTGAACGAACCTTCAGGTATCTTAGCAGCGCTTACTGCAATCGCTTTTGCAGAACCATCATCATTTCTTTCCATGATACTCACATAATACCAGTTGAGCCATTGGTCCTGAGGGGAGTGGTCTTTAGTTGAGTGATACGCAGACTCTTTCGGAAAAGCGACATAAGCGCCTTCTACATCGGCCACAGGTACATGGGAGAGAATGTAATATTCATCTGACATCGGCCATCCAATCCCGCGCGGTTGTCTCTCTTTAACCTTGAGTAAGATTCCTACTGGCTTTTGTGATAATGCATCCGGTTCTTTAATGAGAAGATTTAGGTCCCGCATCAAGTACCCTACAGGGTATCCACCTCCGTTGTTGATGCGGCTAAAAGGAATAGCAGTTCCCCTTTTTTGTTCAGCCACTTTTGCACGGTTGGTTCCGGAAACCTGTCGATAATAATACTCACGCACGGTGGCATGCTTATATGGAAGATTTTTATAGATCTCATTGAGTTCATCGCGAATATTTCGAGCGATTTGCATATCTGCAAGTTCAGATGCTTTTGCCGCACTCAATCCATTTGAAATATGTTGTCGATAAAGTTGGGAATAGTCCCAGCTTTGAACTTCGTGACCGCGGTCTCCTTTAAAATATCGAATCAAGTCTTTTTCGGTGTAATCCCTGCTTGCAAATCCTCTAAAGAGTGAGCCTTCCATTATGCCGATTGGACCCTCCCGGAATTTCAATGTTATGTAGTTTACAATCCGAGCAATGGGGTCTTTGGAGCTTTGGGCCCTCGCGGGTATCTGCTTGGCTTCATGATATAAAGACTTCGTATCAAGTTGCGCAGACCGAGGCTGTTCAATCTTATCGAATGAGAGAGTGTGGAGCTTGTCCTGCAAACTTTTAAGGAGTGTCGGGCAGTGAGATACTGCTCGCCTAGGATTGATATCCGCCGCTGAGCTCAAAGCGGAAGCAAGGATCGTTACTATAGAAACGACACGATAAAAGGACACTTATAACTATCGACCAACCGTGACATAGACTTAAATACGCCGCACGGAATTCAAATGCTTATCAATCACCAAACAATCAGAAAAACAGTACTCAAACAAAGATACCAAGTTTTCTGCTTCAGTTTTTCCAGCCTGATCCGATCAGAGTAATAATTACGGGTTCGACCGTTTTTATTTCTCATAGGATCACCTCCTTTCTTCTCAGGAAAGGAGGTAGTTCCTTCTACGCTGCCGGGTTTGGCTGGTGGCCCATTACAGCAACTTCCATGCTCAGAAAGAAGCGATTAGAACGACATCACTGTCGAACTCAGGTCATGTTGTCCGATTTTCGGACCAACAAGTCTTTACGCAGCGACAGCAGGAGCGGCAGGCGCGGAATTCTTAAATTCGTGCATACTCTGAAGCGCAGTCATGATTTTCTTGAACTGGCTGCCCACGTACTTCTCGCCTATCTTCGCTAAGAAGCGATTGAGATCGAAAACGTAATGGTTCTCCACGATGAACTGAGCCATATCGTGCGCAACGATGAAGATCGCGCTGAGCGGGGCAATCCGAGAGTGATTCAAGCCCTGCGGAAAGCCTTTTCCGTCTGGGAGCTCATGATGTTGCGCCAAGATCATGTCCACATCGGGAGGAACTTCGTTGAAACGCCTGACAAGGCCCGCGGCATCGCGCGCGTGATTTTTGTAAGCTTTGATCTCTTGGGCTGTGTACTTCGCATGACTCGCCTCAACCGTCGCGAGCGAAGTCTCGGCTGCAAGCGTGTTGTTGCTCAACGTAATGTCGTGAAGAAAGCAGGCCAGATTCAGCTTGAGGAAAGTTTGATCCGAGCCCCACTTCATTTGCGATGCGATCGCGCACGCCAAATACGCCGTCAAATGACTGTGCGAAGACAAGTACTGCCCTTCGAGCGCTTTCAACTTTTCAAACAGATCACTGAGCTTAGGACTACCTGCCATGGCTTTCATCGCGACTTTCACTTGAGCTTTGACCAGCTCCTGCACCTCTTGGGCAAAGCCCACGGTATTACCCAAAGATTGAACGGCCTCATGAACAGATTCAGCCGAACTGATCGCTTGCTCGGTGTTGATGAAAGGCTGCTTGAGAAGCTTTTCTAGATCATCGCGGTATTTCTGCGCGAAGAGCGCGCAATCATCCTTCCGGATATAAAGATATTCGACGCCTTTCTTTTCAGTGTATTTCTCGAGATCGCTTCGATCAAAAACATCGCCTTGGCGGAAGAGTTTGACGAACTTTGATTCTGAAAGACGGATATAGATGTCTCCCTTGAGCGGAGAAACCGCCAAAAGAAGCTTGGTTCGGATCCGACAGCGCGACTCGGGCGATTCCGTTTCTCGGATAAAGCCATGGTCGATCATATCGTCCAAAGTCGGAGAAAGTTTTTCCGTGAGCTCCGTGCGCTCCAGCTTCACGGTCTTTGAAAACGGAATCTTGGCTTCGGCAGGCGCAGGTGCCGCTGACTGAGTTTTTCGAGCCGGATTGACGGGTCGCAAAGTCTTTGGCTTAGCCGCTGGAGCAGAGCTCGCAGGAGCCGGCGCGGGCGCCGAACTGTCAATAATTTGAATCAAGGCGGCTCCAGGCGCTAAAGGCTCAAGGTCCGGGATTTCGGCTTTGATTCCGGTCGAGCAATCCACTACCAAAAGATCTATTTTTTCCTGGGATTTCTGAGTTTTAGCCTCTTCCAGCGAAGCGAAGGCCTGAACAACGGCGCCAAAACCGCTTTCGATCATGAAAATCAGCTTTTCTCGAATTTCTGTAGCATCTTGAATGAGGAGAACTCTCATGGTTCTTGCTTATCGGTTTCGCAGTCTCTGGAATTAATTAAAATAAAGCACCAAACCCAGATACCAAGTTTTCCAGATACCAGGTTTTCTGTTTAAGTTTTTCCAGCTTGATCCGATAGAGATAATAGTTACGGTCGAGACCGTTTTTATTTCTCATAGGATCACCTCCTTTCTTCTCAGGAAAGGAGGTAGT
>CAZCBS010000086.1:0-13026 GCA_964496965.1 uncultured Bacteriovoracaceae bacterium | reverse complement strand
ATCGTCTTGATCATCTCTAACTGAGAAGCTTCTGATGGGCTATTCGCCAAGATGAGCGCCTTGATCCGGATGGCGTTCCAACTTTGTTCGGGCTCCGTCGCGATGATTTGATCTAATCTCGCAGTTAATTTGCGAATCATCGCTTCCTGGCCGTTAAGCCCCTGAAGATTGATGAGGTGCTCGATATCCTTAAGGGGCATCTGCGGAATACCCTCTTGCGCTCTCTCCAACAATGGTTTTCCGCGCGTCGCGCCCTCCGGTAACTTCATGAGCGTTGAAATCGCTGCCCATGGTCGACTGCCTGCGCGAAGCGCGGTGTCAATCTCGTGAACGATTTCATCGTATTCAGAACTTGTAAGAGCATTCACGCGATTAGAGAGACGTCTTTTGAGTTGTTCAATGACGGCTTTTTCAGATGCATCGATTGCCTCTCCGTGAATCAAAAAGCGAATGTAATCGGTCATGCTCCAATTCAAGTTCTCTGGGATGACGCGAAAGGCGTTCTTATTGAGAAAGATCACATATTCGCCCATCATCAAAAAGTCAGAACCTAACCTGGCGTCTGGATTCATTTTGAAACGAACAGAGATGTTCGTACCTCTCGCCCCGTGCCGCCCAATTCTCGTATAAAAGCCATTGCCGTGGACGGCAGCCTCACCGGGGGCACCTGCTCTAGATTCAAGAACGTTGGGAGCGCCATCGTGCGCTTTGGTAATCGATTCGTAAGTCAAAAAATTGCGTGTTTCATGCGTAACGATCAAATCGTCCGGCAATTTGTGCTCGCGAACCAGTTCGGCGACAGTTTTACCTGTGCCCTGACCCAATTGTTTTGAGGAAAGTGCCGACTTGTTCATCCACCACGAAAGGGACTCGATCTCGGCCGGATTGTTATGAATCGCGGCGAGTTTCTGCCTAAGTCCCAAGCGGTCGAGAACCTGGGTGGCGTACTCGATATCCACCGCGCTATGAATGAGCTTCTTCGCGTTTTTCTCGATCCAATTCTCCACATAGCTATTTTTTCGGGCATTTACCGGATCAAAATCCTGGATGATTTTTTTTATTTTCTCAAAATCTTCGGGTCGCATCCGCAAATGGAATTGAAAGGCTTTTGTGAGATAACGGATCGCCGACATGATCGGGGGATTTCGTCCTTCTTTTGCGAACTTGGTCGTCTCGTGAAGATTGGAAAAATAAAAATGAAGCGTATCATCATGAACATCTTTAAGAAAAATAGGCTCTTTTGAGGTCCAATCTCTTACGTCTCGAACAACCGATTCGCCTGACTTGGGCTTTGTGAGCTCGATCATCCCGGTGGAGTTAGAATCCGTATGCTGATTCATGAAATCAGGATTATGTAAGATCGCCAGTTTATCGCCTAAGTTTTGTGTCAACAATCTCACTTCCCAAGCTGTTTTGGATCCCTGAAGATGGGGGTACTTCTCTGTAAGGGCGCTCTGAAGCTTTCGTGCTTGCTCGGCATTTCCATCGATCACGATATCGAGATCTTGGGTGGATCGATAGATATTGGTGTAGTCGTAATCAAAGCGATTGGGCTGAAATCTCAGATCGCCCTTTTCACGCTGAAGATCCCATTTCACGTAATGGGCGTATCCAGCAGACGTTCCTCCAAAGAGCCATGCGCGCACTCCGAGTTTTACTGCTTCTTGCTCGATGAACTTAAATTCTTCGACACGCTTGAGGCGGTCCGAGATCCCATTTTCAAGTTCATTGAGCGATAGATTCTCGACGACTACGGAGTTCTCCGCGGCAAAAGCGCTCAACGGCATCCAATGTGCCTGAAGCGAGAGAAGCGCGCTCAGGAGTATAGCGTGAGAAAGGTTTTTACAGGGACATCGCATCTCTTAAGATATCGGTCTGTTAATTGGGTTTCATGAAGAATTTTGCTTTGTATGTCATTGCTGACACGGTCTAAAATGGTCCGTGCGTCGTGAGTTTGACGACGAGAATCGAAAGAAAAAGATGGGGGAGTTGGTGTGCTATTGTTAGTGGAAGCGCCCTAAAGTTATTCGCTCTCACTCGGCTGCTTTTTGAAACCATAAGGGCAGTGTCTGCAGCCGTTTTTGCAGCAATATCCCCGCTTACGATGGTAGGCCTCGGTAAACACGAGTAAGCCATTTTCGTCGATGTAATAGTCTTCTGTATCTTGAGGTTGCGGTGTCTCTTTGGAATTCATATTGCGTGCTTGTGGATAAGCTTACGTCTAGAAATTCGCCCTTTCAAAGCCTATAATGGGCTGAATTCGCTTAAAGACTTGGTCCAAGCTCCAAAGGGGAACTCCATACTCCTTAGCCAGGGTGGCGATCAAGCAATCCACGGTGGAGACGGTGATGCCCTTCTTACGGCATCTGAAATAGTTCCATGCCGAAATGCCCCAGTGACGATCCGTGATTTCGAGCGACTCGAATCCGAGCATGGCTTCCCAGAGGCGGTGGAATTCCTCTTCTGTTCGTGCGCCTTGGCAAACCTCCACCTGGATCGGCCGGGCAGTGTAAATAAACTCATTTTTCTGAATCATCCGCTTGAGCCGCAAGCATTCGCTGTTTTGAGGTTTCGCGGCGGCGATCCAAACGGAACTATCGACGAGCAGGGCCACGGCGCTCCCTCATGCGACTCAAGTCGCCCGCAAAAAAGTCCGTACCCAAGAGCTCCGCCATGGAATGGCGTCTGGTCTGAGCGATGTAGGCATCCAGGGCTTGATCGAGCAGCTCACGAAGGGTGGAGACACGCCCCAGTTTTTTGGCGATCTCAACCTTCTTCTTGTCTAATTCGACGGAGGTCTTCATATATAAATTATATCTAAGATATCTATTTTTGGCAAATTAGATATCTTTCTGTTAAAGACTTGAGTTTCGGTATTTGAAATCCGGCGCCTAAATCGTGATCGTGCAGCTGTAAGAGATGTCGTAGATCCAATCGATCGTTTTTTCGCAGCTCAGTGAACGTATCGGATCGATATCGCAGGTGCCGTCATGACGATCGCAATCGGAGACAAATCCAGCTTGAACCAAGGCGTCGTAGATCTGATGCGCATAATCGCCTGAAATTTCGCCGTGCAGTCCGTAGCTGCAGGCATATTTTGGATCTGGCGTATTGAAGTCGGCGATTTGGCAGTAAAAATTTATTAATTCAATTACGTGTTTTCCGTCTGCGTCCTTGCGCTCAAGTCCGAGGTTCCAGAGCGCGTGATAAATGTCACCGGCGGCTTGATCAGGCAGGCGTTGAGGGAGAGAGGAGAAAAGATCCACGCCGGCGTGGCTTGGGAGTGAAAAGAAGAGACAAGTCGCAGCACTGAAAAAAAGTTTACGGACCAAACTCACGACAACTCCCTTCACATTGGTTTTCGCTGCAATTCACGCAGGCGAGAGTTGTATATAATTCAGTTGACTAAATTAGTCAACAAATGTCCGCTCTGAATCAAACAGCTGGAATCCTTAGCTATTCTCGGCGGATGCAGTTTTACACAGAGATAGTGGAAGAAGAGCTGGCCAGGGGGGAAGGAGCGGGCCATGCCGACGTTATTTCAAAAGCGTGCATTGAACGTCAATGGCGACTTGGCGCATCCACATGCTTGCGATCAA
Source organism: uncultured Bacteriovoracaceae bacterium (assembly GCA_964496965.1). Taxonomy (GTDB): domain Bacteria; phylum Bdellovibrionota; class UBA1018; order UBA1018; family UBA1018; genus CAZCBS01. The sequence continues at coordinate 9,427 of CAZCBS010000086.1, read as the reverse complement.
TGTATCGTTCTGCCTTTTAAGAACGCCTGTGCTGTAAAAGCGGGCCTGGTAATTGACGAGGAAACCTTCCAGCGTCAAGTTCCCGTTGTCGTATTCTTTGACGTAAGCGACGACATTCGGAGTTTGACCGAGTGTCATTTTGACGTGAGCCACGGTCTCGATTTGCGTCGAAAACACGGGCACGCTATCTTCTTTGATTTCGCAGCGAAGAGATTTCGCAAAGCAGAGGGTCGGTAACAGGACTAGAAACAGGCTGGCGATCGTCGTGGATTTCATGAGGGATCCTTTCACTTCTTCTTCTAAATCATAGAAAACGGTAACAAACAAATTTTAGCTCGTTCGGTAGGTAGTGAGACGGTGGCCTAGACCCTGCAGCTGTTGGCGGCATGAAAAAAATTACGTTTGTTGCAATGTGTTCCTTAGTTTTGGTCTCTGTTCTTAACGCACGCGCTGATGATGCGGCAGCGCCTAATTCTAACACTTCGGCTCAAGCACCTAAAGGCGTGATGGCCGGAGAAGTGGTCACTGCTTCAGCGAAGGTCGAAAAGGTCGACTTGAAAAACCGCGAGTTAACCGTCAAAGGTGAACAAGGCAAGCCCTTTACGGTCGAGGTTCCTCAGGGCGTCAGTCGTCTCGATAACGTCAAGCCAGGTGATACTGTGCATCTTACTTTCTATGAATCTCTGGCACTTTCGCTTCAAGGACCTGGAAAGACGGGTACCTCCGAAACGAATGTCACCAAGCGTGCCGCTGGAAAATTACCTGGCGGAATGGTCGCTGAGCAGGTCACCGCGAGTGTGAAGGTGACCAAGATTGATCTCGACAAGAATGAGATCTGGGTTGAGGGACCTAATGGAAAGAAAAACAGCATTCAAGTGAAAGACCCGCAAAATCAGGCAGCGCTCAAGAATCTTAAAGTCGGTGATAGGATTCGGGCTACCTACACGGAAGCGTTAGCTACACGGATCACTTCTGGCAATGCGGCGACTTCTTGAAGCGAGTTACGCTTCCTAGCTAAAATGGATGTGCTACGACCTTTGGGTTATCAACAACTATCAAGGAGACCCCTATGAGAACTCTACTTAAAGTTTCGATGGACGTGCAAAAGACGAATGAAGCGATTCAAGAAGGAAAGATGCAGCAAACGATGGAAACGGTGCTGTCGTTCGTGAAGCCTGAAGCGGCCTATTTTACGGCGCTCAATGGCAAGCGCACCGCATTGGTCGTTTTCGATCTCAAAGATCCATCGATGATACCGCAAATTGCTGAGCCGTTCTTTTCGATTTTCGGAGCGGAAATCGAATTTTGCCCGGTCATGAATCGCGACGAGCTGATCAAGGGGCTGCAATCAGTGCCCGGCGTGCGAAAGGCCGCATGAACATGAAAACGAATAAGAGCCGCGGGTTTCATCAGCCGGATGAAAGACGGGACTTCATCGGTCACGGTCACGCTGATTTTCTGAACTTCGAGAATGGCTTGACGATCTGGCGCGGTACATTTGAGCCTGGATGGTCGTGGACCGATGACGTCAAACCCATCGTGGGAACGCAAACCTGTGAAGCGCCTCATTCGGGATATTGCCTGGAAGGTGAAATGAAATTCCGTATGAACGACGGCGAAGAGTTCACGATCCACGCCGGCGAGGCTTTTCAAGTCCCTCCGGGCCATATTGCGTGGGTCGACGGAGACGCTCCGTGCGTGCTTGTCGACGTCGGCTATGCGGAGTACGCCACAGCGGCCAAGAAAAAGGCTGCCTGAGCCGCACGGTCATTCCGCCCGACCCAATCGAGTCAGGACCGAAGGATACGGTGCATGCACCGTTAGGGATGGTTACGCGAATTGCGGTGAGATTTCCGGACTGCCATTCGTTCGATCCCACCGAGGGATGTCCTTTTTCGCAAAGCCGAGAAAATCTCGTCGCGCAGTTCTAGAGGCACATTCCCTGCAAAATCGGGGTTGGTTTATGGAGAGAGTTCAGGCTGCACGACGAGTGACTGATGCAGATGTTTCCGAATTAAAGGCGAATCTGCGCGGAGAGCTGATTCGGCCTGGCGATGCGGAGTACGACGTCGCTCGCAGGATCTACAACGCCATGATCGACAAACGACCCGCGCTGATCGCTCGCTGTGTGGATGTCGCGGACGTCATCCAGTGTGTCCGCTTCGCGAGCAAACAGAATCTCCCGCTTGCCGTAAAAGGCGGCGGTCACAATGGTCCGGGCCTGGCGCTCGTCGATGACGGGCTGGTCGTGGATCTTGGGTGCATGAAGGGCATCCGTGTGAATCCGGCGGCGCGGACGGTGCTGGTTGAGGGCGGATGCGTCTGGGGGGATGTAGATCACGCGACGCATGCATTCGGGATGGCGACGCCAAGCGGATTTGTTTCGACCACTGGCGTAGGAGGGCTGACGTTGGGTGGGGGTATCGGTTATCTGGCACGCTCCTTTGGTCTGACGATTGACAACCTGCTTGCCATCGACATCGTCCTAGCGAATGGAAGCCTCGTTACAGCCTCCGCTGAGGAGCACGAAGATCTGTTTTGGGCTGTACGCGGGGGAGGTGGCAATTTTGGGATCGTGACTTCCTTCGAGTTTCGCCTAAATCCGGTCAACACGGTCTACGGCGGTCCAATGATCTGGCCGATGGAACAAGCTGCAGATCTGATGAAGTTTTGGAGACAATTTATTCTCACCGCGCCCGAGGACATCAACGGTTGGTTTGCGTTCATCACGGTTCCGCCTGTGTCCCCGTTTCCGAAAGAATTTCATCTTAAGAAAATGTGCGCGATTATCTGGTGCTACCTGGGTCCGATGGATCAGGCGGAGAAACGCTTTGAGCCGATTCGCGCATTCGGAAAGTGCGCGATTGATCTCGCCGGGCCGGTGCCCTTCCCGATGCTTCAGTCCCTGTTCGATGCCTTGTATCCTCCAGGACTGCAATGGTACTGGAAGGCCGACTTTTTCCGAGAAATCAGCGACGAGGCGATCGCGCTTCATGTTCAGCACGCGGCTAAGCTGCCCACGATGCTCTCGAGCATGCACCTTTATCCGATCAACGGAGCGACGCATCGGCTTAGCACGAGAGATACCGCGTTCAGTTTCCGCGACGCCAATTTCGCTGAAGTCATCATCGCTGTCGATCCCGACCCGGCCAACAACAGCCGCATGATCGCATGGGCGAGGGAATATTGGGCCGCGCTCCACGCGTACTCGGCCGGCGGGGCTTATGTGAACATGATCATGAACGAGGGCCAGGATATGGTAAAAGGGGCCTATCGGGACAATTATCCGCGACTCGCCGAGATCAAAGCCAAGTACGATCCGAAAAATTTGTTCCGCGTGAACCAGAACATCGAGCCTGCGACGAATAGAAAGCTCAAAGCAAACAAAGATGCAGCCTGACGAGCTTTCTCGGATCGCTTTCGCGCCCCCGTTCAGGAGGTGCCTGAAATGGGAGTGAAAAATGCCCTAAATTTATGTCCTCTTCTTAGGGACGTAAAAATCCAGGGAATCTATCCATCAGATAACCGGGGACTTTGTCCCCGGTTCTAAGTTTTTTGCTAATTCGATAATCAATTGCAGAGGAATGTTGCCTTCGGAAACGCGGATCCCCACTCAATCGTGAGCGATGTAACCTTGCTCGAATCCTTGGGATCCAGGGTGAGGCGAGCGGCAGCAGGACCGCCATCAATGAACCCAGTACAATTGTCGAGGTTGCAAATGAAGTCTGCAGCCAAGTAAGTGCCCGAAGCTTTGACTTGAAAGAGCACCTGAGAAGCATTCGAAAGGTACGATACCTCGGCCTGACGCCAACCCGTTTGATTTGATTCTGGCTTGCAGGTGGCGCCGTTTGCGAAAGCTAGAGCAGATGAGCACATTACGATAGCAGACAAAAAAAGTGACTTAATTTTCATGGCAATCTCCTAATCGAAAGCGTATAGCGTGATCGTTTTTTGAGTACAAGCTTCCGACTTAAATAGCGTTGACCCAAGGTCAACAGTGCTGTAAGTGTCGATCGAAATTACATAATGATTATGAACATTAAAATTACGATACCTTCACTCTTGGCGCTCTTTTGTTTTCTGAATCTGCCGCTTTATGGCCGTGAGCAGGAAGCACCAGGGGATCACGCACTTACGATAATTGAAGAGCTCAAAAAGAGCGGTATTCAGAAAATTGGAAGCTTTGACCTAGAAGCTTTTCGAAATCAGGTCAAAACAGTTCAATGGAGCTTTAACGCTTCCGCTCCTCCCGATGATATCGCAGGTGGGTTTCGTAGATCCGCCTACTATATCAGAGCCAAAAAGAAAGTAGTCATTACATCTACTGGTACGCCTCAATCGGAAGCCGCCATTAATCTTTTGGAGCTTCATGAAGCATTAGGCGTGCTTGGTTATCAAGAAGACACCTATGCTCAAAGTGGTGCTTTAAGTTTATTGAATAAGGTTTCTCAGAATCCATCTTTGCGCAACCAGCTGATCAAGTCCTATGGTGAAACAGTCTTCAGAAAAGACAATTTGCTAGCCAAAGAAGGCGGTGGGTCCAGCGTCGGAGGCGGCGGAGATAGCGACGCCCTCATGCTTAAGGACAAAGTCATAACGGAGATCCTTGCAAGCAATATTGCTTTAGATTCAGATTTTTATCTTCAGTACCCTCTGATACGGTTTGAGCCCCTCGAATACCCGGGACTTCAAGCACTCTATTTGAATTACGAATATGAGCCATCCCCAGACGGCTCAGTTCCTCGACTTAAACCTAATCAGAAATATGAGGAACTATTCACTATTCTCTTTCCCGCTCTCATGTGGCGAAAGACTGAGCTTCAAGAAAAAATTGTACGTGAAACCAGAAAAATGCTGGAGGCAGTTTTTCCAATCTATCTGAACGCAGAAAGCGAAGAAGGTACTCCACTGGATTGTTCTGCTGACGTCAAAGTACAATTTAAAAAAACGGACGACCGAGACATGCAATTAATCCAGAAAGTCCGCTCTGGATTGATCACGGGTTGCAATATGAAAACTAATCAAATGAGTGTAAGTTCTTGGCCACGGTGGATTAAATGAAAATCCATGAGACATTACAAAAATATTTGAATAAAAGACAAAAATCTTCATCGGGATTTTCCATTCGCTCATTAGCAAAACGACTTGAAGTCTCGCCCTCGTTTTTAAGTCGCGTTTTTTCTGGTAAAAAGCCGCTCCCTTTTTCACTGCTTGTGCAGCTAAAAAGCGTTCTCGAGATCGAGGATGAAGTATTCGTGCTTTTCAAGGAGAAGTACGCTGAAAGCAAAATATATCAATCGCTTTCTCCTGAGACCGAAGCGAATTCCACTTTGCAAAGCTGGGACCTTGCTGAGAAACCTTCTTTCAGTATTTTGAGGCAATGGTATTATTTGCCCATATTAGAGTGCACAAATCTGGAAAATTATGATGGCTCCTTAAAAATGATTTCGGACCGACTTGGAATTTCACTGGTCTTGGTGGAATCAGCCATGAAAGAGCTATTGTCTTTGGGACTTGTTCAAGAAAAAAACGGTGGATATTTCAAAACCAGAAAAAAATTGAGATGGGGCTCGTCAAAATCGGTGGCAGAAGTTCGTACTTTTCATCATCAGATGATGAGTAAAGCCCAAGAAGAGCTTAGAACTCGTACGTCCGAAGAGCACTTCTCAAAGCGGCTCATTACTGGGTTAACCATTACGGCATCATCAGAGAAAATCGCACTGGCAAAAATGCGGCTTTCGGAAGTGCTTCACGAAATAGCCAATGAGCTGATAGAAGGAGATGGAAACGAAGTCTATCACCTTTCAGCACAACTCTTTCCTTTGACCAAGTAACGGCGAGCATGTCCCCAAACGCCATAAATTGCGCTTTCAATCGGTCCACCGGTCTTTTAGTGCGTGGTCTCAAGATGGGCGCGCTTGGTGATCACCGCTTACAAGTTAAATTGTACTTGGCCTCTCCGTCAGAATACTGAAAATAAGGAGTTCCGTTTCTCGCCGCCATGTACATTATCCATACATGAGTAGCTAACAGAAATTTCATTCTTACTTAAAAAGCCAAAAGTATATTGGCAATACCTTGGACATAGCGGTCTAGTGAAAAACCAGTTTGTGAAGAGCTTTTTCTAGAAGTGGAAGCATTTCTCTCACTTTTGGAGACGAAAAGCGTTGTCCTGGATACACGAGATGGAGGGGAACATTCTCGGTCGCCCAGTCAGGAAGAACTCGAGTGAGCTTTTTTTCTGCAAGCTCCGCTTGGCAAAGTGTATTGGGGATAAGCGCGATCCCCTGGCCCGAGACGGCAAGTGCCCTCAGCGCGGAATAGGAATTGCCCGACAAACTGATTGGAATCTGAACTTTGGCTGACTTTCCCTGCTTGGAGTAAAGCATCCATACATCGTCTGATGGCGGATCGATGTATCGAAGACAAAGATGCTCACGAAGATCTTTTGGTTTCGTCAAAGTCGGGGCCTTTCTTAGGTAACGATCCGATGCAACTAGAATCATATTAGAAACCCCAAGCCGCTTTGCCCTAAGTCCTGAATCGGGGAGATCACCCGCACGTATGGCAATGTCAAAACCTTCGGAAACCATGTCCACCATGCGATCGGTGAAATCAATTTCGACCTTTACTTGAGGAAACTTGGATCGATATTCTGCTATCGCGTCCAACATATTTCCGAAGAAAATGAGTTCCGCTGGCCCGGTCAGCCGCAAAGTACCTGTTGGGGTTTTCTGAGCTTGTGCCGCCTCTTCGCCAGCTGATTGAAGCTGGCTGATTCCCTGTTCTGCTTTTCTGAAAAATTCTTCGCCCACATCGGTGAGCTTGAGCTTCCTGGTTGTCCTTGTAAGGAGAGTTACACCAAGCTTCTTTTCGAGTTGGGCGACCTTATCGCTCACTGTGGATTTCGGGACCCCGAGTAAGGTGGCTGCTTTTGTAAAGCTTCCTGCCAGTACCACCTTAACAAAAAACATAGTTGAATTAAGGTCTTGCATTTAATTGTCCATCCTAATGGACAATATATCCGGAATATCCGGTCTAATCAACAATGCGGTTTTTTGCGATCCTAGAGTCAGGTGAACGAAACAAAACCGAAAGGAAATGATTATGACTACGCAAACAATCGGAACTCAATTCGTCGAAGAAAGCAAAGCTAAGAATATCGCTCTTTGGACGCTGCAAATCGCGGCTGCCGGTATGTTTATCATGGCGGGTTACGCGAAGCTTTCCGGAGACCCCCAAATGGTCGGGATGTTCAATGCCGTCGGTATCGGACAGTGGTTCCGTTATCTGACTGGCAGTATTGAGGTCGGCTCGGCGGTTCTTCTTTTCATCCCGAGTTTGGCTGGCGTTGGAGCACTTCTTCTTGTTCCCACTATGATTGGAGCGTTGTTAACCCACGCCTTCATCATTGGCGGAAACTTTGGACCTGCGCTCGTCCTGTTTGTTGTGGCGAGCATCGTCGCTTATGGACGCAGAAGCCGCACTCTCCACCTCCTGAAACGTTAATACATCGAGGAAGTCTCCTGATCCATCAGGGACTCCCTCAAGAATTAATGAAGGATTTCATGAAAAAGATACTCGTCATCCACTCCAGCCCCAGAGCTATCTGTCGATTGCCAGTGGGGGTGTCTACTCCGATGGACCGATGAAGGCTTGGGACTTCACAGAACCTTATCTCAGAGCTGCGCTAGGTTTTCTCGGGATGACAGACGTGACCGTCTATCGGGTCGAAGGCGCCGCAACACCCGGAATCAAAGAAACCGCTCTCGAAAAGGCGATAGACGCTGTTCGAGTTTGAAAAATGAGCGAGGATCTTATGTATCCCATCAAAAGGCGTAGTCTGGAGTACGGCATCTTGGGTCGGCAACTCAGGCATGGTCTGATGTACGGCACAAGCCTAAGATCCTCGGTCGATGGAGGAGTCACACTTGGCGACGAGACTCGTGTGACTTCCTCCGGTTCTTTCATCGTACCAGTAAGGTCTCTATGAAAAAGCAATGTCGAGCCAAATTAGTATGGGCAGGAATTTGGATGGCAACCACTGGCGTTCAATTATTTATCCGAGTCGGCAGCTCTTGAAAGGAATCGCTATGACTGCGTTCGAAGCTCCAGAAAATCTAGAGGAAGATACCCACGTTCGAAAAATTGCTCGCCGAACTCGCGGAAAGGGGCAAGGGATCACAAGACTTGTGAGTCCACATGATCTAGGAGGGTTGATTAAACCTTTCGTATTTCTGGATCGTGTTGATGTCGATCCAGTCCCACAAAAAGAGATCAGTCGTTTCATGGAAGACTACTATCATCCTCACTCAGGCATCGCGACAGTGACCACCCTTCTGTCTGGCGCGATTCAGTTTGAAGACACAACAGGGCGTTCTGGCATATTGCCCTCGGGTGGCATTGAATGCATGCAGGCCGGTGGTGGTGTTTGGCATACAGGTGCTGTACTTGGACCCGGACGTGCGCGAGGTTTTCAGTTGTGGATAGCTCTACCTCCAGAATTGGAGAATGCTCCAGCCGTCAGTAACTACCTACTATCTCAGGAAGTCGAACAGGATGGGCCTGCTCGGGTGATCTTGGGATCATACGGAAAAGCTCGTAGCCGCCTCTTGCCGACATCCCAAGCGAACTATCTTCACGTCAGCCTCAAAAAAGGAGAGCGATGGACTTATCAACCTCCCCGAGGACACGACATTGCTTGGATTGCGGCATATGAAGGAGGACTTGAAGTCAGTGGCCTTGTCTTGAACCGAGAAATCGCTGTCTTTGAAGAAGGTAGCCAAGAAATTGAAGTCATCGCACGAGAGAAGATTGATTTTGTTCTCGGATCGGCCGTGAAGCATCCCCACCCGTTGGCATTAGGGATGTACTCCGTCCACACAAATCAAACCGCTCTTGAAACTGGAGAAGCTAGAATTCAGGAAATCGAACGGACGATTTTGCCAACTCACCTGAATGCGCTAAAAAAAGTGAGTCGTTGAAAACTGATTGACCTACGGTTTCAACTCGAAACAGCGTTTACGTCGCTAAAAATGGGAAAGTCGGGTTTGTCTTGATTACGTCCAGGATTCCGAAACTGCGCTTCAAACAAAGCGATGAAAGATCATCTCGGTGCGGAAATCCACAGGTAAGCGAGATGGGATCAAGCCAATCGCTAAGTACAGCGAGTTTGAAATGAATTTGGCGCCGAGCGCCAGATATGCTACGGGAATCTCTTTCTAGAATGGAGTATCGGATATGAAGAAGACAAAGAAAGTGATTTGCCTGCGTTACGAATTCACCAATGAAAAAGGAGTGAGATAGGGGGGGGATGTTTTAGATTATTCCATCATGAAACAGGCTGAGGCATTGATCAGCCAGATACTCAAGTTTACGCTGAGTGATGGCGTCGCAGTGAATATTACCTTGGGTGAAACAAAGCCCT
>CAZCBS010000085.1:0-13230 GCA_964496965.1 uncultured Bacteriovoracaceae bacterium | reverse complement strand
CGCTCATAATACGCTTCAGCTTTCGAATCAAAGCTCGGTTCTCGCGCCCGTATCAGTGCCATCGTTGGTTCCATCAGTTGAGACGGATCCTTGACCTTCACTAGAAAGCTCGCGTGAATGGTGTTCACAATCGCGGGCTCGCGAGGATCGAGATCTTTGAAATACTGATAGCCCGCCATCGCCGCGTCCGCGACTTCGGCGACGACAGCGTCCTGATCACCATTTTCGTGAGCCGATGCTGCCGTTTGAAAGTTCTGGCGAAGAGCGTTTCGAAATAAGAAGATTCGGTCGATGGCGTATTGTTCTCGAAGCGTATAAGTCGAATGGATGGCATCCGCTTTCGACTCCAGCGCGCTACTGTTGGTTTGAGCGACGTCAACGCTGGCTTTGCTTTTCAGGCCAAAGGCGAAGCGACGAATCTTCGCGGAGATTGGCTCAGAAAACGGAGAGAGAAAGCTTGCCGTAATGAACGTGACTTGTCCCAGCGTATATCCAACCATTGTTGGGAAAAAGTGGGCCCCGGGATTGACCCAAACTGTGATTCCGGCCGAAACGGCGGAATTAGCGATCATGCCACCCACTAAAAAGGCGTAGCCCTTGGCATCGGAGTTTGACGAAGTCTCTTGAATCGTTTCATTTACGGCATGTGCAACATCCGCATTAGTACAAGCGCCGTTGTCCGCACATTCCTTTAGAATGCGGCTTTGTGAGAGTCGATTCTTGATCTTCAGATAAACGCGATTGAGCGCTGACTGCTCTTGAATCGCGGAATCCAGCTCCTGGATGAATTCCGAGCTTTGCTCTTGTGGGCTCAAAAAAGTGGTCTCGCAATCTGAGATTGCAAAAGCTTCGGATTGAAATGCGATGAAACAGATAACAATGATGGAAACGAGCTTTAACAAGACGTCCTCCTCGGGATAATGCTTCCACGGGGATCGGACTTGCGCGGAGATCCCGTTCACCGTTGCGGGAAAGTGCCGGATTCACACCGGGCTTCCCCTGAAGAAGATTCAGATCAAGAGGCTACCGCTGTAACAGTTTTGATGCATGAGGTCAAATGCTTGTTCTAGCCCGCCTGTCCGCGCCAAATAGCGTCGCTTTTCACCACGGTCGCACCTACGTGTGAAAAGTGGTGAGTCACTGATTTACTTCGGGAAAGCGAAGGCTCTTGATTTTTCTCTCATAGAGACCGTCGGGTAGTAGTACGACCTTTTCGTTTTGTTCAGCCAAATTCCCATACGCCAAGTCATAGTCCGTGCTGATCAAGATGGGGAATACTGAACAATCAAAAAGGTTCAAGATCATGGCGTCGCGTGATGCCATGCAGGTTCACGCGGAGAGCTTGTAAAGGTTTTCCCACTCGAGTTTTTTCTCGAGGAGCTGAGTGTCTTCGGCTTCGCGGACGCCGAGATATCTGAGTCCCAATTCGCTTTCTGCCACTTCCCAGGTTGATTTCAAATCGGCGAGAAAGTGGTTACAAATTTCAATCCATCCGCTCTGACCGCTTTGCGTTTTAGGGAGAAAGACTTCTTTGCAGTCTTTAATTCGTGCGTCAGGAAGGATCGGGAGTTTGTCGCCCGTTGCCTGCGTGTCGATCCAGATCTTGTGTTTTCTTATTTCTTGAACGGCGCTTTTGGAAATCCGCCAATCGGAGTTCGGGGCGATCATATCCATGAGCGCTTCGGTGATGATAATACGGCGTTGTACGTCTAGGAGTTCTGATCTCGATGCAAGGCCGACGTAAATTGGAACTTTGCGCTCGGCGAGGACATCATAGATGGAAATGGCGTGCTCATGAAACACGTGAGGCTCGTAAGTCAGAGCTACCAGGAAATTTGTATCGACAAGACAACCTGTTTCCACGGCGTTGGTCCGATCGATTACCTCACGTGCCGAAGTAAACGGTGCTGCGTAACCCATCGTTATAAGTCCACTTCGCGATCGTGTTTTTTTGCGGCGCGATCATTCGCCTCATCGTTTGTTTTTTCGTTCTTCTCTGTAACTTCGTCGACGATCTTGATGAGTTCATTTGAAGGCTTTTTTTCACGAAGACGTTTCAAGAGATCGATGGCTTCACGAAGGCCCGTTTTTGAAGGTAGTGGTTTAGAAGTTTCCATAATTAATACTCCAGGTTCTGAAGGCTACAATATCACGCTTTTTCTTTGTGTAAATTATGGAAATCATTGTGTTTGCATCAGGGCAAAGACGAAAAAGAAGTCCTTTGCGAAACATAAATAACTAGGGAGAGCACGCTCGCGCTCAGTCGAAACATGGGAGTGAGCCCGTTATCGCTGAACATCCTGAGCCACGAATGGTTCCTCGGAATTCGAAGACCAGAAGAATTCGAGCGGACCCCAGCTCAGAGCTTCCCAGAAGCCGAATCTGTTATAGGGTTTTGTTCCAGTCTGCTTTGCGCGTTCAGTGTTCTCCATCTGCTGCTCTCATCTTTTTCAAGACGATTGCAATGGTTTCCGAGTCAACCTGCGCGCGTTTCATGAGGGCCTTAGCCTGATCGAAATCATCCGAATCGATGGCTTCGAAAAACTCCTCGACCTTGCCGATCTCGGCAAGTCTTTCTAGGACTAGAGTTCCTTCGAAGTCAGTCTCATCCATTTGCCCGAGCTCCATAAAGAAGAAAGGTGTGGCAGCGATGCTTCTGAGTGAGTTCACCAATCATTTGTTCGAGTAACTTGTCGTTCTGAATCATCACTCATTCCTAAGCGCTTGGTATCACGTTAGCATCTCGGAACAAAAAAACACCAGCGATTCTAAGCATTGTTGAATCGTTTTAATGGCTCATCGGCACTACGTGGCTTAGAAAATGGATGTTTCTTTATTTGGTTTATTGCTGTGTAACGCAACGAACAAGAGTTGTGTCACCGGAACCATAGGCTCCACTACCTAAGGGATAGTTGATGGTAGACGCCAAGGACCCAGTATACCCATCGTAATAGTATCCTCCTCTGCTCGTCCCTGTTCTCGTCCAAAAAGTACGATATTTTTCGGCCCCTGAATAAAGCATGATCATTCTTTTCATTTTCATAATCTCTTTCTCAAAGGGGGGCCTGCTTGAAGCGCCACGATCTACTTGCGGGATGTCGCTTTGGCAAAGTAAATAGTTGTAACTACGTGCTTTTTGTAACATCCGATGTTACGCAACTCCTGTAACCTCTCAATATTCAAAGTGTAACAAGACTGATTTGACTGGGTGCGACGGGTTGACTATATTCCCCGCCGATGAAACATGGATCGGTGTACGAATACCCAAATTCACGAGAGTTCTTGCTGGCAGTATTTAAACAAAAGCAAGATAAGAATCCGCGGTATGCTTTGAGGTCGTGGTCCAAGCAGATGGGATTTTGTAACCCTATGCTTTTATCGCGCCTCCTCAATAACACAACAAAGATGCAGCCGGAAGTCTCGCGAAAAATCTCGCAAGCGCTCTCGCTGTCCACTGAAGAGAGCAAATACTTTGAGCTGATGAGTCTCTTCGAGTTGGCAAATACACCGTCTGAAAAAGAGCTTTATCAAGAATTGATTCAATCTTTGCGACCCGAGCTTCATTTTACTTCTTTGGAAATCGATCGTTTTCGCGCGATCTCGGATTGGTACTATCTTCCGATTATTGAAATGACGTTTCTAAAAGATTTTGAATCGACGCCTGAGTGGATCGCAAAAAGACTTGGTCATGGCGTGACGGCTGAGATGGCAAAAGTAGCTATCGAGCGATTGATCCGACTTGGCCTGCTGAAACGTGGCACTCATGGAAAACTGAGAAAAGCTCCCAAAGGCCGGCTGTGGGCCGGAGACCAAGGCATGCAGCAAGCCGTGCAGCAATATCATACGGAAATGCTTGAGCGCGGAAAAAAAGCGATCGCCCATCAGACGCCTGACGAGAGATATCTCTCATCCAGCACTGTCGTGATTAAGAAGAGTGATTTGGAGAAAATTCAAAAGATTATCCAAAAGTGCGCTCAATCTATTGGCCGTTGCTCAGCTCAATCGGACGAAGGCGAAGCCATCTATCACGTCAATATTCAGTGTTTCCGTGCTACGGAGGAAAAGTGAAATGAAGTCTTTTTGTGCGGCTTTGTTGCTTTGTTTGGCCCTCACTCATCCTGCTTGGGCAGGAGGAGGAAGTGGTGTGGGCAATGGAGGGGACTCCCGTACTGAGCAGGACTTTGCATCTTACGTTATCGAGGTACATGGTTTTCTCAGCGATGAAGCCGCAAAAGGTCATTATGACTTTGTCCAAGAGAGAGATTTCAAGAAATTGAATGCTGCGCTTTTCTCTGGAGCGTCCGAGAGTATTCGCTACTCATCGAGCCCAAGACTTTTCTTGAAACGAACTTCCGAAGGCTGGCATACGCCGATCTTGGAAGACGAATTTAAGAAGCTATCATCAGATCCAGACACCAGCAATCAAGTCAAAGAAGTGGATGCGATCAATTTTCCAGAGATGCGAGAGATCCGCGTCAGCGTTACAAGGTGGAGCCAGAAAGATAGCTCCTCTAAAGCGTCTCTAGCGCTTCATGAAATGTTGGGATTGATCGAGAGCGATCTCGATTACTCAATTTCGGCCCGATTTGAGGCAGCGCTTCGCGGAAGCTCTTCGACAGCAGGACTTGGATTATCGTCTCGTGCTCGCGATGGTTCTCTTCCTCAAGGTTTTAACGGGGTGATTTCGTTTGTGCAGGTCCAAATTCAGAATTCATTGGGCGGTCTCGATACTTCGGGCGCTAAAACGTGGCTCAATTGGAATAGCTACCGTGCGATGGAATCTGGCGCTCCTGATTCGTCTTCCTTGGCATTGCTCGCAAGATACTTCGTCCAGTTTTCTTTCACAAAATCAGATGATCATCACGCTCATGCGTCGATACAGTTTTCGTCTGTAGATCCTGATTTTCAGGCTCAAGCTGGTTTTTCGTTTTCTCTCGGAGATGAAATGGATGGAGAGAAACTCGCTCTTTCTGAAGACTCCAAGGAAAGATTTTATTATTTCAAAGGCGCCATAAAGCCAATGGAATCTCTGTTTTCAAGCCCTTTCGGGCGCAAAGCAGGGCAGAATCCGTTTCAAAGAACGGATTACTACTACAATCTTGCTAACAATACACTTCTCAGGATTTGGCTGACATGTTCGACTCGGGACGAAACGGGCTGCAGCTTATTTCGATTCAACTCGGCCGTAGGAGCGTCTTCACCAGTTAAAGTTTCCATCAACGCAGCGCTGTATTCGATTCAACCGTAGGCGTTCTCAAGATAGCTTGAACATATCGACATTCATCCGTAGAGAAAAGCTGGATCGAACTCAATGCCAGATTAGCAATGAATTTAATTATGAAGTAAGTAAAAGTATACACCCCAACATCCTGGGGTGAAGTAGCCTCTGCTTCGACGACGGCGAAATTTGTTACGGATGAACTCTACCGTGAAAGCAGAAGCTTATTTGGCTTAACTGCTGAAATTAGAGAAGAATATCGACGTAAGTCACTCCTGGGGCAAGAGAAGAAGACGGGTTTGCGTTCTGTCCCTTGATTTGAATCTTTCCCTTCTTAAAGAGAGTTTTAAATTCAGAACGGGAAAGTTCGCGGAGCTGAGTGTTTTGAGTTTGTCCTCGCAACGCCTCAAGCAAAGGTTGGTCTAACCGGGGGCTTCCGAACGGTAAGTTCAGCGTAATGCGGAAAGAATTTGGGATGCTTGAAGGTGTGTTGTCTTTCATTTTTCACTTCTATGCATAGCACGGACGACGCGTCAGCGCTCTACTTTTATATTGTGTCGTATATTCTAAATTTAAGTGAAATAAAAAAGGCTCCGCCGAAAAGTTTCGACGAAGCATGGATTCCGGGGGTTGCTTGAGTTTGGCAGGTCTCGGGTGAAGCTCCTGCTTAAGCCATGAGCCAAATGGTGGACGGGATACTCTAACCGCGTTACCACCCAACTGTGCTCGAGAGCAGAAGCACGTCCTTGTGATTCAGTGTGATGGGGAGGCTATCGGGGTCGTTGACCTTATTAAGGACTTTCCAGAGCCTTGCACCAGCTTTCTTGGGTTGTTTCTGTTGCGAGAAACATCACAACGCAAAGGACTTGGAAAAGAGGCGTATGCTGCGGTTGAAGCTTACGCGATTCAAGATTTAGTTGCGAAAAAGATCAGACTCGCGGTCGTTGACGCGAATCCCGTGCTCCCTTTCTGGGAAAAGATGGGCTTCAAGGAGACAGGTGAGCTTCGACCTCATGAAGGTCAGAACATAAATAGTACGAAGCGGCTGATGGAGAAGACGTTGCCGCCGAGACCGAAGGACTTTGATTCGTTACTATATGAGCAAATCAATTATTTCATGGAGCTTAAACGACTTTATAGGCTTCAAATGGGGCTTTTTGAAGCCTGTGAAGACCGGTTGATCAAGAATGATTTGATCTATCAGCAGATGCTCTTCGCGAGCATCGATGGTTTGTTTGTCCGGTTAGATAACTTCTGTGAACGCTTGCAGAAAGTGCTCAATATTTTCAAGTGTGATCACTTGGATCAGTTCAAGAGAAACAAGAAGCGGGGGTTGACCGTTGATCCGAAGCAAGTGGTTTCTGGAGGCCAAGACGAGCAGTGGGCTGCGAGAGCGGTTTCCAGGGAGTTTGAACGAGCTTCGATGAGGTGGTTCGACGAGACCTATGACAGGCTCCTTCCTGGAGTTAAAGAACGAGACGAAGGGCGCCCTAATCATGCTGACTTCAATCGGGTTGCTCAAAATCTGCGGGATATGTTTGCTCCCATAAAAGCCCACCGGGATACTGTGGTTGCTCATTGGGATGAGAAACAGAGCCCAGCAACGGTCGTCGAATTGAAGAAGGCGAGACGCGAGGAAGTGATGTCGATAATTATCGATTTCCAAATCCAGCCTATGGATACAAGCGAAACCAGGAACGTCTTGAGACGAATTCCGCCGAGATGAAAATCGTCAGACTCGTCGTCGAGCTTCGAGATAGGCAGGGGATGTCATTCGCAAAGATCGCTGAGGAATTGAATCTCCGCGGTTACCGAAATCGAAAAGGGACCCAGTGGATTTCGCCATCGGTCGGGCAAGTTCATAAACGATGGGCCGGCAAAGTTTAAAGGGAAGGGGATGCTATGCCGTCATTCACAGAAATCATGGGGGCTGTTGTTACTTTCATTGGTCTAACGACTGCATCGGGACATGGCGATGTCGTTTGGAAGATCGTCGCGGAGGCTAGGCGAGTGGCGACTTTGAATGCGCGGCAGGATTGGGGTTGTCCGTCGACCTTCTCAGGGGCAGCGGCATGCAAGGGGTAGCGATGAAAAATCAGGTTCCTGAATCCAACATCCGGGAGCTGACAAGGGAACTATTTTCGCCTGACCTGACTGAAGAGGGCTTGCAGAAGCAGCTCTACGATTTAGGATTTAAGGTCAATAATCACAGCACCGAAATGTATATGACCCGAAAGGCATTGAATAAACTGCAAAATTACATTGCTGATCTAAATAAAACTATTTGTTCCGATCAGGACCCTGTTAATGCCATTATTAACGATCCGCGTGGATATAATCTTTGGGGTTATTTTGCCACATTCTTCGACCTGACCAAAGAATACCCGGATGAACCTAAGTATGAACTAATTCGTACGTCAGGAGAGCGCGCCTTTCAATTGGCCGGATCGTACACTCCCAAGGTTCCAGGTAGTGCCTATCTGAGGGTTCCAGATACCGTTTCTGACCTCTGCAAAGGAATTCGTGAGAAAGCCGCGAACCCGGACTTTCCAGAATAATAAGAAAAACAACGGTCATTTGAGTCTTTGACCTCGCTGAGAATTATCTGGAGCGCAAAAGCTTCGAGAATCTTCAGCGAAATGGAGACGTGTTTTTTCAAAGTCAAACTAATCAAATTAAAATAAAGGATCTTCTTATGATTACTAAAACCGTAAAAAAAGGAATTGGATTGTCTATCGTTATCGCCCTTGCTGCCACCCATTCATTTGCGGCAACGTTGAATTGCAATATTTCAAGTTGGACTAACGGTGGCGACACCGTTCTTCCTCAAAAGGATCTGAACCTGCGCTTGGTACCAGCGATGCTTCCGGATGGAACAGTCGTGCCAGGCCTTACTTCGGCGAAGGTTGAGCTGGGTACCATTGGAGACTATCAAGTATCCGCAAATGCCAGTCAAATCACTTCCGCGCCAAACGGAGCGGTGAGCACGCTGTTGAATATACTTGCAAAGAGTACTTCCGGCGCTACCATTCAGACGGTCGGAGTGGTTCAGCCCCGGAAAAACATCGATTACGGCGACGACTCTGCGCGAAGAAATTTGTCTATCACTAACGCCAATTACGATCATGGCACCGATGGCATAGCCGCCGTCGTAAACTGCGAAATTTTAGATAACTAAAATATGGAACTATTTGCCTTTATTGGCGTGAGGTGCGCCCCTCAACTTGTCTAAGTTGAGGGGCGCACCTCAGCGGGACGAACCCGCGAATTCACTGCATGCATCCGGGTTCCGCGATAGCACACGACATGCTGAGTTACCTTTCGGGAGCAATTTGTGATGCGTTTAACAAAGCTCGTCCTTCTTCTTATTTTTACTACATGGACGCCTGTTTTCGGAGACGTAATCCATCTCGATGAAAAGTCGATTAAGACTTTCTACGACGATTATTTCAAATCTTCGACTTTAGACTGGGAAGATATCAACGGTATTCTAACGAAAAGCTCTCCCCAAAGCATCGAAGAGTTTCTTCAGTTGCTGCCTGTGCGGTTTCGCGCCAACTATACTTTAACTTGATGGACAGCCCTCAAATTAAAATCCAAAAGCGTGCGCGACATCTTTTTCCAAGTTTGGAACATCGGTTTGGCAATCCACCGCCGGCTCGCCTTTAAACCATGTTGCCATATCCTCAAGTGGTGGGGCTGCATCAAGAGGATCACGCTCACATTTCATTAAGCTTCTCAATTCAGCCTTCTCTGAGTCTGTCGCTAAAGTGAGAAAACTTTTTAAAATCTCTTCTCGAGCGTGATCCCTCTCCATTGTTCTGATGAGGTCAAATGCAAAAATTCTAAAGATATCTTTTATTAAGGGGTCGTTCGAATCTTTATATTTAATCTCTAAATCATCGCGGGGCTCAGACCACTTCAGCGAGTCCCTTGCGTTGAGAGAATTAAGGTCCTGCATCCATGGGTAGTATGTTGAATTGTTGTTTTTTTTAACATCGATTACTAAAGAAGCATCTTCCTGATTCAGCGGTTTTCCATTTTTTTGACTGTAATCGCTGATTTTCTGAAAGTTTTTTAAGACATCCTTTCCGCTCGAGGCTTTTATTCCAATTTTCGAAGCTTTCGCGAGAAAGTATTTATACAAAAAGAGCTCACTGCTGCTTGGTCCTAAATTGTTTTTATCTTTAAACTGAGGAGCTCTCACTCCGTGTATCAGTGACTTTCCTTGACCAGTCGTCATTACATTGACTTCCCAAGATGCAGCCCCTTCTATACCGATGGCTGCTTGGCCAATATCCGCAGCGGAGGTTCCGCAAACGCACGAATTGGTCTTTCCACGGAGGCCTTTAAAAAAAGCATCCATTGTATTCGCACCAAAGCACTGGCCAAAAATAGCCTTTACACGAATACCTGCCGGGAGCTTGCTTGCAAAAGCGGTAAGGTCATTCTCGTCGATTTGGGGATTTCCTTCATCCGATTTATTGTCTGACTTTGTTCGGGGATCGGTTGCAACACCGTAGCTTTTACCGTTTTTTCCTGTTTTGACCGTTCCATGGTTAGTAACGACGAAGACGAGCTGCACTTCGTCAGGACGAAAGGTTTTATTTCGCGACTTAAGCAACTCAAACTCGCGATTCATCCCCTTAGCTATTTCCTCAAGCCCATCAATACTTGCAGATACAACTTTTGCATTTCTTGTTAGAGCTTCGCTCGGTATTGCGGCCTTTGTGTATTGCTTTTCTCCATTGACAGAGCTCAAGAACCCACCCAAAGCAAGCCATTGCGCTTGACCTTTCGCGCCAAAACTTCTCGAGGCCTCTTCAACCGAACTATCAAAGGCCCCCGGCTGTCCACCAGGAAAGCCATTTACGCCGTTCCAGACCACTACAAATTGATATTTCGGAGGAACTCCTTCGCCGCAATCTGCGCGAACAAGCTTTGCGCCAATTAGCAAAAAAATTGAAGACACCGACAAAAAGAAGAGTGCTCTAGCTTTCACTGGCATTTCCCGTTCTGGGCGTCTCCCACCCAATTCCAATTGTCGGAAAAATTAGGCTCAGATGAGGTCGGTCTTTTAAAAGTGCTGACTTCGGACTTTAAGAGTGAGTTTGTGGGAGAGCCGCGTCTAGGCACATAGACCAAAAGCTCAAGCCAGGTACCTGGTTTATATGCGATATTTTTATCGAGAAGAATGTTGAGAGTTTCGTGGCTTCTTGTGCCCGGTGCTACATCAAGAACAAGCTTCTTTTTAGAGATGGACTTGATTTGTCCTTGAACACGATAACAGCCAGGATCTTCCACTTGAACAAATGCCAACAGAGGCGATTCCAAAACTAGAAGTAACCCTATCCAAAGCAAAGCGTAGAATCGCATCTCTGACCTCTAGTACCAGATTAATGAGATGCGACATTCCGGAGCAATGACAAACTTATGACACTCGTCTAGACTCAATCGTATCGAGACGAATTAAATCCGTCAGTCCGCGGAAGTGTTATTTAATTACTTCATTTTTAGACTTGATCTGATCACCCAAGCGGAAATCAAAACGCCCTCCCGACTAAGTCCGGAGGACGTTTCTATTAAGGGTTTCCTGGTATAGAGAACGGATGGGTGAGTGCGCGCGAATGCGTTTTTGGAAAAATCGCTACTTCAGAGTCAGGTTAGTTTGATTTCTCCATTTTAAGGTAATTTAAGTGCATCGCGTGAATCTCAGGGCTATCTTCTGCATTGTCGAGGCGATGAAATTCAAAGGAACGCCCCCTCCTTTTAGGCCCATGCCTCTTAGCGTAC
Source organism: uncultured Bacteriovoracaceae bacterium (assembly GCA_964496965.1). GTDB lineage: Bacteria > Bdellovibrionota > UBA1018 > UBA1018 > UBA1018 > CAZCBS01. Next base: position 2,219 of record CAZCBS010000085.1, on the reverse strand, counting down.
TCTCCCTGATGTCGAAGAAATGTCTCACGTTCCTTAAATCTGGCATTTTCATTTCCGTACCCGAAGCTGTAGGGCGTTCTTCCATACTCATCAGATACGCTTGAGCCGCCTCCCGTGTATCCTATAATTATTTGAGTGGAGAAGCTCACAGATCTTGGATCGGGCATCAATAGGTCTCTTTGCGCTAATGTTCGCCAACCATATTCCTGTATATTGAGTTCCGGATAGAGCCACTCTTCTTTCTCCGCTGCGATGTACCGATAGGCTCTTTGTTTAATAATTAAGTTAATATTAATTACTTCTTGTTCGCAAAGCTCTCGTCCGGTTTGAATTTGATGCAATGCTGTAACTGAATTTCCAAAAAGCCTAGGATTTGGTCGAAAACGCTCCGGGTTTTGATACGGATTTCGAACCCACGATAAATTGGTCAAAATTATTATTTTATTTTTAGAAAATGGAAAGAGTGTGTAAGTTGCTACTTTTCGAATGTCCGGATCGAGAAAGTCGCTACAGGAAGGAGTGCCTGGATAACACATTTCGTTGAAAACAGTGATTGGATGGTCGGAAAGAATAAATTTGATTGTACTTTTGGATGCGTCAGCAATTGACCAAACGCACTCTCCCCAAGTTGCGCAAAATAGATTCTTAAATTCCTGCATTCGGAATAGCAGTTGATTGGAGTCTTTAGTCTTCGACACGTGCTTTAAAGTGGTGAGACGCGAGGGCGTGATGTTGATAATTATCGATTTCCAAATCCAGCCTATGGATACAAGCGAAATCAGGGACGTCTTGAGACGAATTCTGCCGAGATGAAAGTCGTCAGACTTATCGTCGAGCTTCGAGATCGACGAGGCTTGTCATTCGCAAAGGTCGCCGAGGAGTTGAATCGTCGCGGTTATCGAAATCGAAAAGAGAATGAGTGGATTTCGCCTTCGGTCGGGCAAATTCATAAAAGATGGACCGGTAAGGTTTAAGAGGAGGGATCTGCTATGCCGTCATTTTCTGACGTTATGAGTGCGATTGTCACGTTCCTTGTGCTGTCCACTGCGTCGGGATACGGAGACACAGTTTGGAAAGCCGTCGCGAAGGCAAGGGGAGTCGCAATCTCAAACGCTCGTCAGGATTGGGGCTGTCCATCGATCTTCGCAGGGGCAGCGGGATGCAAGGGGTATAAGCCGAGCAGATATCGATGAAGTCGGTTTAAAAATGCCCTGCTGACCTGCTTGGGAGGGCGTTTCTATTGAGAAAATTCGAGCGCTTCCTGGTTCGTAGTCATTTCTTAAATGAGCGCATCAGTGAGTCGCAAACTTCCAATTTTTCGCTTCTGCCTCCAGAAACGTAATAAACGAACGCACTCGCTGAGCCAGGAGTCGTCGGTTGGGAATGATGGCGTACATGTTTCCAAACGGCTCAAGCGGAAATCGCTCAAGAATCCGTACCAATTTTCCAGATCGAACAAGTGAGTCGACATCCCAAGCTGAGCGGATCGCAACTCCCGCTCCTTGGCAGGCGAGTTCAGTCAAAAACAATCCATTTTCGCAATGAATTGTCCGAGCCTTCATTAAGTTGCCAATGCTCAACTTAGAGCCATTGAAGCGACAGTCTTCGTATACTTGAAGAGTCAAAATCGGGTGGGACAGCAAATCTTCTGGGGTTCGAATTCTTTTGGCCTTCTTGAGATACCCAGGCGAAGCGCACACGATGAGTTCGTTTGGGATGAGCTTTTTAAATACATATTCAGAGCCCGCTGGTTCTTGCACTCGAATGGCAAGGTCGATCTGATTGTCGATGAGATCAATCAAACTGTCCGTGATCTCAAGCTCGAACCTGACCTCGGGATGGAGTTCGCTAAACCTAACGATCAAAGGAGCAATTATCCGATGAGCAAAGGCCGTTACACAACTCAAACGAATCGTTCCTGAAATCTCTTCTTTTGTCTCAAACCTTTCTTCAAGACTTTGCGCGTCCTCAAGAAAGGACTGGATCACGGGAAACAGACCTCTTCCCTCATGGGTGAGACTCACTTTTCTGGTCGATCGTTGAAAAAGTCGAACACCCAGATCGTCTTCCAATTTGGCGATTCTCTTACTCAGGAGGGGAAGCCCCAATCCTTGTCGTTTCGCGGCCCTGGTAAAGTTTCCCTCTTTGGCCACCCAATAAAACGACTCCCAAATGGATAAATCTCGGATCTTCATACTTTCCTCATAGGAAATAGATTA
>CAZCBS010000084.1:6627-13416 GCA_964496965.1 uncultured Bacteriovoracaceae bacterium | reverse complement strand
GACTAGATGAATTTTGCCAAGTTCATCGCCTTACAAGAGCCAGTGCTAAACGCATGCTTCGTGAATACGAAGAGTCTGGTTTCATTGTAGCCACTGGAAAAGACCAATTCCGAGTCGCGAAACAGTACCAGCCAGTCACTGAATTTGTTATTTCAATTGAGGCTAAGCTTAAGGACTGGAAAAAAGCTCTGGCCCAAGCGCAGCGTTATCGAAGATTTTCAGATTTTTCTTTCGTATTGCTGGACGGATCTAGAATATCGTCAGCGCTCGCAAACCTGGCCTCATTTGAGTTGTTCAATATTGGGCTAATCTCCCTTAATGACGATCAGCTTCAGTTTCATTTCACTCCAAAACCGAACGAAAAGAAACTAGCAGAATACTACCTCCGCATTAACGAGGTAGCATACAACAACTACATTTCCGCTAAGTGATCTTATTGACCACACGATTCCATGCTATTAGATGGTCGCCGCTACAATTGCGGTCAAAATACATCACGCCTGTCGCTTCAATCTTTTGATAATTAGATCTCGCTTCTTTAATCATTTCCTTCACTGCTATAAGTCTCTCAGATTGGCTTTTCTCAGCCAATTCGTCTAGCTGTGCAGAAATTAGTAAGAAGTGATGTTTATATAGCTCAGGCTTTGTAAAATGAGGCCGACCTGTCGCCAAAATTGTCTCAGAGTGAGCTGTTGGAACATAGATCTCTTTCCAAACTTCAGGATGATCGTCTCGAAGTTCGACCGCCGTATCATACCTCATCCAGTTCAGTAACTTTGGGAAGTACAGCCGCGGCGCCGGCCCTCGCTTCTCATTCATTTCTTCTAGGAACTTGTCGATAGAGAAGTTTCTCGTATTTTCATATGCGCCAATTGCCACACCATAGGGTTCTAGAGCCGAAAGCACAATGGACTCAGTGTTGCAGTAGCCCACTAACACTTTCAGATCGGCGGCCTGAAGATCCCATATAAATTCAATGTAGGCTTGCAGTTTTTCATAATTGCTAATCTGCTTAGTATTCTCTCGAAGTTCATTTAGCAGATACACGCCGTGTATTTCTGCGTATGAGGTGATCCAATTTAAAATTTGGTTGCGATATTCTCTGTCTTGAGTCATCGCGGTCGTAACAGGAAGGGAAAGAAACACCCTTTTTTTCGTTTTGCGTTTCGCAAGTTCTGTCAAAAAAGGTTCGACGGTGAATGCCTTTTGCTTCTCAATGTAGTCAGTAACAAGTTCGGGAAAATATCGTGCAGGTACAATGATCGATTCGAAATCGTTGTCAATTTGGAAGTCCACACACATTGAAGCCGAGCTATGTGCAACTGCCTCAAAATCAATTGTAGAAAAACCGTTAGTTATTTTCTCAGGAAAAAAATCATAGCTATGCAACTTCGCTTTTTGCGAATCAGGAATATAAAACTGCGGATCGAAAAGACTAACGTTCTTTGTCTCCTTAGTGACTTTAATTAGCCGATCTTTCGTAAAATGTACCGGACTAAATATAATTCCGCCGCCGCAGCTTTCACCCTGAAAGCTTTCTAAGTTCCAGTTTGTATTGTGTCCAGCTTGATGGAAAATTTTCATTTCGCCCCTTCAATATCAGCGAGTGTCCCCATAATTTCTTCCAATGTCCTGAACCTCTGAAACGGATGAACTCTGATCAGTCGTTCTATCAGTTTGACAACTCCGTCGCTTACCACCGTGTTGTATTTTCGGAATGACTCCATTTTTCCGGAAAGACAGTTATGAACCACACCTTCAATTCCAATTTCAGCATCGTTCCCATAAGGAAATTTTCCGGTCAGGACAAGAAATGCTATCACTCCTACTGCAAACTGATCCGTCTTATAAGTAACTTCTGTTTTATTATTAGTTAGTTGCTCCGGTGCTGCAAATCGGGGAGTACATGGAGATGGGAAAGCCGGATTAGTTATTATTGTGGCTCCCTCACTCATACTCTTTGCGATTCCGAGATCGATGATTACAGGGCGAAGATCGGGACGGATCAGAATATTGTCTGGCTTTAGATCGCGATGAACAATTTTCTTTTCCCATAACAAATTAAGTCCCGCAAAGAGGTGTCTGAGAAATATCAAAAACGTTCGTTCATCTCGCAGTCTATCGACACAACCTTTCCACGGCATGTGCTCAATGTGTTCTTCGACCGTCACCAGAAATGGATTCAACTTTAAAGACATTATCTGGGTAATGCGTTCTTGCTGGGTTTTCGGATCGAAATTATCAATAAAGTAATTTATAATTTCGTCTGTCACGAAATACTGAAAGTCAAACTTCGGAAAATATTCGGAGTCCAACTCTGAAAGAATTTTGATCTCTCTCTGAATTCTAGCGACGGAGATCGGGTGAAGCGGACAGACCTTAAGAACGTACTTTTCAGCAAATCCATTTTTCTTTGCAACGTAAACCTTTCTTTGTCCCGACTCTAAAATTGAGGAGTGAACTCGATAGTCGCTCTCGATAAAATCCAGAATGTCGTTAAGAGTAGTGATGTCCATGTTCAATTCGCCTTAATTCATATTAGAATACATACGCATTTTAAAATGGCACTGGGTATATTTTTCCCCGTCCTAAAAAGAGCATGATTCCGGAGGCTAATTATTAAACAGCACAGGAAGAGGGCGGCTTCGTATCTTAATCGACGTCCTTCAAAGACTATTTGGAAAGGGACTTGTAAAAATGTCTTTCGTTTTTCGCGATAGCTCATCATTGAGAAGCGCAATTCTCCGCGCGCAAAAACCGCTAACCACTCGAACTTAAATAGTTTCAATGTAGGCAAATTCCGCCCATAGACAGATAGTATAAACAGAATTTATTCTAAATTAGATATTTCCAATCATGCATTTCATCCTCAAGGGGAACATCGTGAAACGCTCTCTATTGGCTCTTTCTGTCTTGGTTCTTTCAGCTCATGCATCAGCAGACGTCATTACTATGAAAAACGGCGATGTCTATCGCGCCGATGTAATAAAAGAAGAGTTCGGAAAGCACGTTCAAATCCTTCTCAAAGATGGAAACGAAAAGAGACTTCGCTGGCAGGATATTGAATCCATTGATCGCGGGAGCGCCGAAAAGAACCGCTCTATCGCAGAGGTTCTTCCTTCCCCAGCAACTCAGGAAAGTTCATCACCAACTCAAGCTCATCACTATCCATCGCAGATGCTTAACGAAACCGATAAGCTTCGATTTGAGCTCGATCTCATCGCATTTTCATACGATTCAACATGGCGAAAAGTTAATGTGCAGATCTCTAGCGCTGGCGTCACAGCCTCAGGCGACTCAAACACCACCAACCATTATCTAAGAACAGCTCCGATGGAATTTGCCTTAGGGGTCTACATGGGACAATGGCATGCCTATTTTAATCTTCTAAACAGCACTGTGAATAGTGGCGATGTTGACGATCAAGAGTTTGCATCGCTTGCTCTCGCTTACGCCCCTTCGCGATACTTTGATATTGGATTAGTTTTTGACTTCTCCTATGCAAGTACATCAACAAACAGCTCGACTACCGCAACTTCCAGCAATGGTTCATCATATGCGATTGGCCCGCAGATTCGTTTCGTTGCGCCGGTCGCAGATGATGTCACTATTGAGACAACGCTTGGAGCCGGCCTCAATTTCAGAAATTTGACGGTAAACACATCCTCTTATTCAATTACCGGCAGCGATACCGCATTTTCCGGGATGGCTCGAATCGCGACTTCAGTCAATTTATACAAAGCTCTTGGCTATGTCGGCTGGGTCGACGGTTGGATGACCCTCGGCACTCTGAGTGGAAACGTTGTCACCGGCGGTAAGACCTATCCAGGGTCATTGCAAGACAACATCTACCGCCTTCGAGTCGTCCCACTCGGTTTACGACTTAAGTTCTGAAAGAGTCGGCTCTTCTCATGAGAAAATTCTAACCGATTCCTCAGATAAGAGCGCATCGAGACGATGCATACTCAAACTGACTCAACCGACAAAAGCCCATCCCATCGAATGGATTGGCCATCCCGTTTGAGAGTGAGGCCGTACTTCTTTTTGATACGAGAAAACGACTGATCCATCGTGTTTTCGTGGAGATGCGGGACGTACTTGGAGAGACCCCAGACTTTTTTAAAAAGCTCTTCTTTGGTCAGCGGGCCCATTCTAAGCGCCGATATCACTTGAGTCAGGCGCTCTTTTTCGTTCAAAACATGCGCTTGAAATGGCTTAAGGTGGACCAAGAGACGCTGCTCCGGAAAGAAAAGCGTGCGTGCCTGCAAGAGCTCGTCCGAAACCGTGTGACGGATGGAAGCGAGACTCAGCCCATGCTGCTGAATCAGCTTTCTCACTTTCATATATTCGCGCGACTCTTGTTCTAAGGTTTCGAACAGAGCGCGATTTCCTGCTCCTGAGCGAAAAAGATCCACTTTTGCTAAAGCAGCGTAGAGACGATCACCCAGTACTTCAGCGACCAGAAACGAGGCGAGAGCGAAAGCCGAAGCGTCACGATTTGCAAAGAGCCTAAGATCGATCTCGGTCCGTAGAAGTGTAAGCAAAAGATCCAAATTAAGCTCTTCAGACTGAAGCGCTTCTTTCCACGCGAGATCGAGCTGCGACCAAGCGTGATCGAGATTCCCCGTTCTTGCGCTTAAACGAATTCGGAGTGGTTTGGAGTAATGATAAACAGGCGAATAAGGATAGAGCGTCTTAAGCGAATCCATGCTCTCGAGATCGCGCAAAGTCTGAGGATAGTGGCCGACTTCGTAACAAGCCAGTGCACGGATCTGCAGAAACGTAAGCAAACTGATGCCAGGAGGATTTTGCGCGATCGCCTCGATACAGTAGGAAACGCAAGTCTCCCACTCGCCTTCATAGGCTGCAAGACGCGCTTTTTCCAAGTTCAATTCCACGACGGATGCGTCTGCCTGAGCATCCAAGGCGGCGAGCTCTTCTCTCGCCTTCTCTAGATGACCGCGCGCAAGATAGGTTTTGATCTTTTGAAACGGCTCATTGTCACCATTTAAAAGAAGCGCTTCTGCGAGCCGATAATCTTTCCCTGAAACACGCGCGTGAAATGCCGCTGCTTGTCCCGCTTGCGCTTTGCGAACGTTAGGCATCTCTTTTTGAGCCGCCCAGCGACTTTCCAGCGGAATCCATGGATAAGATTTTGATTTGCGCTTGGAGACCATTCTCTAAAGTCTCCTCTATAGTTTTCGAGGCAGTGAAACACAGGTTCTAATACGAAGCCCGGGACGTACACCCTCTGCGCCAGGACGCACGCCTTCAACTCCAGGTCGAACGCCCTCAGAACCGGGTCTGACACCTTCGGCACCTGGCCTCGTCCCTACGTATCCTTCAATTCCGGCATATCCCGCAAGCTCGCCTCGTTTTGCGGCTTCGTCGATTTTGATACAAACAGCGCTTGGCCCGGAAAAACTTGCTTCAAGAAGATCCAGCTGCTCGAGAATCCCATCGATTTTGAAACGGATATCGAGCGCTTTCTTCTGATTGTTATAGGATGCAGAACCGCCGCCAAAGAGTTGCGAAATCGTGTCGCTTCCAAAGCCAGTCCGTACTTTCTCAAACTGAATCATGTCAAGCTGCGAGATGAGATCAAGAGACTCTCTCTGGCTAAGGTCCTGTGTAAATGGAATGATCGTCGAACGAAGCACTTGGGCCAAGGGATCCATCGCAAGTCCCAGATGGGCTGGATTAAAACTCTCTCGATCTTGGTTGGTCATCGGCTCATTGAAATAGACTTTCTTCACGATGCCATAGACTTCATCGACATGTGCATCAATAGTAGCCAACCCAAACTCTTGGAGCTTGTCAGCAATAGCAGGAATTTTTTCGGAGTCCGCCCTGAGAAGCGTCATATCTTCGAAGTCGGACCATGTGGAAAGCGAATGAACCAAGCTCAAGCCACTTTCAAAAATTTTTTCGGCCATCAGCGGCTGAAATCCCAACGCTGTCCAAAGAGAGTTCAACGGGCCGGTCGGGCTAAAGAAAGATAAATCGCCCTCCAAGTCATAGTTATTATGACTATCCTTTCCCATTTGACCAAAGTGAAGCGCGGCAATATCAGCGATGAGGTCGAGCGCCCTCTTTTGAGTCGACGACGTCTGATAAAATTGACTGAGATTGCGTTGCAGAAATCCTGCGTAGGACGCAGCAAGCGTTTCATCCAAAATAAGAAACTGTTTTGCCGAAAGCCCCGTCTGAGACAAATCCAAAAACTTGTCCCTCATGACATGCTCGATCTCGTGAGCAAACGTCGCAGCGAGATCCAAAGGCGACATAAAAGGATCTAAGTAGATTTTGCTCACGCCGCAATCATAAGCGCCCAAAAAATTGGATTTGAGTCCAATACGTGCCCTCTGCTCGGGCGTCATGAAAACAACGTGATCATGATTGATGAGCGAGATCGCAATGAGGTTAAGCACCCAATTATTGGCTATAATGGTGGACTTATCATTTGGAGCATTGGTGAGCAGATGTACGGCATCTGAAGTCAATTCAGCTCTTTTCAATTTACATCGAGAAATAGGGCCATCGCATGTGTCATAACGATCATCTTGAGCAAGCAGGCTCAACGAACGCGCGGCCAAAAGGCGAGAAAGGTCATCAAAGCAACCAATGTTTCGCCCTTCGTTCAAAAGATCGGAGATGTCGTCTCGGGTGCTTGATAATTTTCCGTCTTGGCTTTTCTCGGCTTGGAGTGCGTACGAGTCCAGAAGCTTATTCAGACTCGTGATTTGATTTTTACAGTTCGAATTCTTGAACTTCAACAAACGAGCGGTG
>CAZCBS010000084.1:0-6617 GCA_964496965.1 uncultured Bacteriovoracaceae bacterium | reverse complement strand
ACGGATCTGGAAACTTAAGCTCTCCAGCAAAATGCGCGTCCCACGCCGCACCTAAGTCGCTCACGGTTTTAAAACCGGCACTTCCCCATCTAATCGAGTTTTCATCGACGAGCCTGTGACTAAAACCGGAAATATAAATGCGCGCTTCTGCATGTCCTATGTAATCCGCAAGAGCACACGTGCTCGGGCTCAGGCTCAGGACAGCTAATAGGGTTAGGAAAAAGGAATTCCTCACATTCACTCCAATGCGAGTTTTATAGGTTTTCATACTTATATTGTCAACAATTCCGCTTATTTATAAAAACTTAATAATTACAAATACTTAAAATCTATCTGACCGTGAAAATTTTACAATTTTCGACCTCTTTATGTCAGGCCGCGTCAGTGGATTATAACGCGACAGATCATTAGATTTCGCGCCATTCAGGTGAGCAATTTCGCCGCTGAAAAACTGAGATGAAAATCGGAGACAATATATGATCAAAAAATCAATCCTAACCTTACCACTAGCCGCCGTCATGGCTGTTACAGCGATGACTCCAACTCAAGCAAACGCCACTTTGCTCGCTCCTGCGTTGCTTGATAGTGTAATCAGTGCGATTTTCGGAGTCGCTCTTGTGAGTGGATCCATCGGTTACGTCAACGAAAAAGCAGACATCGACGAAGGTACGTCTGCAGACCGAATCAACGACGCTCTCGGAAAGTGGATTCCTAAACAAGACACTCTCGCAGGCACTATTTTCGTTAATACCATAATAGGCACGTTGATCTTGGATAATTCTGGTCACGCCAAGGCTGCGCTCTCGCCGATCGGCGAAGATGTCGCAAAAAAAGCTCAAATCACTCCAGCAGAGCTCCTGTCCTACAATGCTGAACTCGAAATCACGCAACAAGTCTTGGATCAGGTTTCGGCAGAGATCTCTCAAAAGCCTAAAGCAGAACAAAACCATTTCGCTAGCAAACTCTGGGATCAATATCGCTCCGTCATGTCCCCTGAGTCTTTCAGCGCGCTCCAAAAACTCATCGCTCTACAACTTCAATAAATAGAATAGAAAAAGATGTATATATGAAAAAAATCAATAATTCATTCGTAGTGTCCGCAATCAGTTTAGCTATGGCCCTCAACCTTATCGCTTCCACGTCACAAGCTTCCATCGTCAGTCTCATGAGTCCTGCGTTGATCACAGAATCAGTGCTCGACGGACTTGCAAAAGTTTCCGTCGCGAGCGGCATCAGTGCGTATCTCACCGGCTATTATATGAAAGACAATGCTAAAGTGAGCGAAAACTTCATGAAAGTTTTCGTAATGACGTTGATTGTCGGATTTGTGCTGGATGAATCTGGCAATCAGAAAGTCGTGCTCAAGCCAGTTAGCGAAGACATCGCGTCCCAAGCGGGACTATCGGATCAAGAAACCCGGGCATACAACGACGAGATTGAGATCGCACAGCAGATTTTTGATCAAGTGAGCGGTGACGTAGCAAACTCTCCTGAAACAGAGCGTGTTTCAACCGCAAAGGCAGGCTGGGAAAAATATCAATCCTTGCTGTCGCCTGAGGCATTCTCCGCACTCACCAAACTAGTGACCGTTTCGAAGTAAACTCGTTGGAAAAAATCCGCACGAAAGCGAGAGGGAAATATGAAATCGATATTAAGTTTTATCATCGTGATGTTGATCTCTACTTCCCTCTCCGCTTCGGAGCTTGGAAAAGTCGTACTCTTGACCTCAATTCAAAGTCCGAAGGGCTTGTTTCATTCTGACTCGTATTGGGCAGAAAACGAGGTCGAGAAAATCTTTGATCAAGCTTTCTCGAAGTCCGGATATCAAATCGAGATGATTCGGCATGCAAATGCCTGGCACCTCTTTCAAGCGCTACACGATCCTGAAACAGTTGGCGTGTTCTGGCTCTCACACGCGGCCGCACCTCAAAAGCTGGGCTCGATTTTGAGCATCAGCGATGCGATCGTGAGCTATGACGGTTTTGACGTAAAAACTCTCTTTCAAGACGTCGGGCCAAGCGTGAGATTTCTTGCCGTCATCGGATGCAGCGATCAACAAACACTGAATCGCTATCGCGAACAGGGCTACTACGCTCAAAATCCGTTGCTTCAAATCGTATCGTTCGAAGACAAAGTGCAACCTTCTCCCGCATTGATTTACTCGCTCAACCAATCGATCGATTCGCTAGGCGACTTTCAAAAAAGCGATTATGGACCGGACGGTCGTCATCCTAGCGGAGATCCTGACTGGAAACACGACTCGATTCCAACCATCCGAACGAGCGCGGCAAAGGTGCGGTTCTCTCCTCCAAAGTTTCGCACATCATCCCCTCAAGATCTCATCGTCACGTGGCGTGTGCCCTCGGATGCCGATGAGAATGCGTTGAGTGAGCTGGTGATGACCTCTCAAGGACATTTTCTGAGTATTTTACCCAAGCCTGCGCCGGGAGAATTTCAGCAGGTTCGCATTTCGGCCAATTCTACTGATATGGCTAGCATAGAAAGAGTACTGGTGAGCGCTCATCCGAACGGGGCGCGGGCAGATTTTCGCGGATTGAAAATACAGTCCGCTGATCGAAAAACAATCTATTCGCCATTGTCATTCCAAGGAAAAACCTTAGGAACCGACTCGATTTTGTTTCTAACCAAATAAAAATCCCCCGTAAGTCCGAGAACCTACGAGGGATTATTTACATATAAATGGCTCAGGAGGTAGGGGTCGAACCTACGACCAGCCGGTTAACAGCCGGCTGCTCTACCACTGAGCTACTCCTGAACATCAGTGTTCTTCCTAGATAATAGAACTCTGCGCCTTTGTCTAGCAAGTATGTCGTTGCCACTGTAGTCTCTGCCCCAATGGATCCTATTGGAGTGATTAAAACCTGCTTTTCGGAGAAATTTGGAGTCCCTCGCCAATCCCTGATGATCCAGGAAGCGCGCGGCATTCTGAAACTCAAGCCGGTCCCCGATTACCGGACGGCTCTGAATCATCTCGAAGGGTTTAGCCACATCTGGGTGGTTTTTGTCTTCCACCAAAATGAGGAAAAATGGCATCCGACCATCAGCCCCCCGAGGATCGGCGCGCCTCGAAAAGTTGGGGTTTTTGCCTCTCGCTCCCCCCATCGGCCCAATCCGATCGGGATGTCGGCGGTAAAGCTCGAAAAAATCGATTTTGACGCCCCCGGGGGAATCGAAATTCATCTCAGCGGAGTGGACATCTTGGATGGAAGCCCCGTGCTCGACATCAAACCTTATCTGCCGTTCGCTGACAGCATTCCGGAAGCGGCTTCAGGGTGGGCTACCGGAGAGATTCCGTGCTACTCGGTCGAGTTTTCGCCTGAAAGCCGTCAGAGCATCGAGAATTATTCCCAAACCCGACATCCTCGCCTCAAAGAGCTCATTAAAGAAATGCTCGAATGGGATCCTCGGCCCACATCACAACGACGCGCGATGCCGATCGAAAATCCCGAATGCGAAGGGATGCGGTTTGGCTTCAGGATTTTTGATTTCGATGTTCAGTGGGAAGTGCGCAATGGCGGGATCTTGGTACGAGAGCTCGTCGCCACTTAAGTGATCAGCTTTTCAAGCCTGACTTTATTGATTCGGTAAACAAGCTTCTTCCCGCTTTTAGCCTCATCAACAAGTCCGAGCTCAGTTAAAGCCTTGAGCTCTTGGCGCGCAACTTCCCGCGACATTTGAATTTGCGCTGCATACTCCTCGATACTGACGACTCGAAATCGATTGAGCGCCATTCTTTGCAAAAGACCAATTTGATTTGGCGTAAGTTCGGCCTTTTCCTTAAGATCGTTGATTTTAAGCAGATAGGAGACTTTTTTGGAAACCGCGGAAAGTGCCGAGTGGATCGAATCCAAACAAAAATCAACGAAGTAAGTCACGTCGAAATCATTGGAGACGACTTTCTCGAAGGCCTTCTCATACTGAGCACCATGCTCCTTTAAGTAAGCGGATACGGAGAGCAGTTGGATGTAATCCAGGTCGTTTCTCATTGCCTTGAAGTAAAAGAGCGCCCTTGCGGTGCGTCCGTTCCCATCAAAAAATGGATGAATGTACGCGATGAAATAGTGAACCAAAATACCGCGAATCAGAGGGTGGATATAACGAGGATTTTTAGAGACAAGCGCAATGACCTCATCGACTGCCTGACGAATTAAAGTATGTTCGACTCCTTCGTGAGGGCCGACGAATATTTTGTCGTTTCTAAATTTCCCGGAAAAACTCGCGTCATCGCCATCCATCGTATTTTCAATGACGATCCGATGCAGCTGGAGAATCAGCTCTTCTGAGACAGGCTCGTTTCGATGCTCTTGCACCCAATTCATCGCTCTGAAATTATTGACCAGCATCCACTCGTCTTTGTTTTTGGGCTTATTGCCAGACGCGATGAGCTGTTGAGCTTGAGCTCGAGTGCTGTGAGCGCCTTCGTAGATCGCGGAGGTGATCGCTTCTTCGACGGTCGAGTCCATGAGGAATGCATCTCTAAACAGACCTTGGATATTGATTCTGTTGTAGAGCTCAATGCCGAGCTTCTCGATCTCGCCGATTTTCCGAATGAGGCTATCCGAGGGAAAGAACCAAAACTTTTTATTAATGCAGGGAACGAAAAGCGGAATTGAACCCACCTTCCGATTGACCATCACTTTCTTTGCTAGATCTGCCCAGTCAGAAGGGAGCTTGCCCTGCTGCTGAATCCTGTATTTGATCTCGCTCGGAGATAAATACCGCTCCTGTGTGTAATTGATCCAGAGAGACGAGTTTAGAAACTCGAATTCGTCCTTTGCGGGCAACATGATTCCATTCTACAATTTTTACTGCAAATATTGTAGTTTATCTTGCAATAAAATGGGTAGCATCAAAAATGCATAATTATTTTAAAGACTTACAACTACAACTCAGCTGTAGCAGCTCAAAAGGCCGGCGTTTCATTCGTTGAGTTCAAACTGATGGCTTTGTCTAAAGTTCAAAATTTATGCATCGCATCACAATACCCATTCAGCTACCCTCCTTTCTATGTCGAAAGCTATGTCGAAAGAACCGCGCAAGCTCAAAGCCCATGTCTTTATCTGCACCAATGAACGCCCCCCGGGACATCCGCGCGGGTGCTGTAAAGAGAAGGGCTCCGAGGAGCTCGTTAAAACCTTCAAAGAAGAAGTAGCCAAGGCCGGACTTGGGGGCGCGGTGCGGGCTCAAAAGGCGGGGTGTTTGGATACTTGCGAGTTTGGGCCGGTGGCGGTCGTTTACCCGGACAATGTTTGGTACGGAAACATTCAGCCGCGAGATGTCGCCGAGATTGTTCAATCGCATTTGATGAATGGCATTCCAGTAGAACGGTTGAAGATACCCGGCAAGTAATTCCCACTGCGCTTTCGTTTTGAACTTTCGCCGGCTGCCGTTACACTGAAGTTATGGCAACTTATCGGCGCAGAACTCTGCTTATCAATCGTCCTTTTCAGCTGCGGTTTTGCGCGTATGTTTGCGCGTGGGTTCTGGCGCTTTGCTTTATTTATCCGCTGATTGTCGGAAACCTTTTCGATTACTTTGCCCGCTATATCGCGCTCGACCCGACTCATGCGGACATCGGCATGCTCTACAGCACTCGCCGTGCCGTGGTGGGGCTTTTGATCGTGACTGAAATCGTCTTTATCGTGCTCACCTTTATGCTGAGCTTGTTTATGTCACACCGGATCGCGGGCCCGGTTTATAAGCTCCGCAAAACGATGGACGAATTCAGCAAGGGAAGCTTTGATCGAAAGCTTTTTTTCCGCCGGAAAGACTATTTCCCCGAGCTCGCGGACGACTTTAACCTCATGGTCGGAAATCTCCGGCAGCGCGAGATGCATGAGAACGAGATCCTAGCTACGGCAGCGACGCGGATCGAATCCGCCATGAAATCCTCCTCCGAATCCGTCAAAGGCGAGCTTGAAACGGCGCTGATTTCGATTCGCAAGCTGCAGGAGCAAAGAACGCCGTCCGCTGAGCCTGCCTCCGACGCAGAATCTGCGACTTGAGAATGGCATCCGCCGCCCAGATATGCGATCTTAGGTGCCGATGTCGATTCAGTTCAGGCCACATCATTTCCTTTGCACCCTCGGCTTTGAAGGCAAGGGCTATTCGGAAGAATTTGTTCGCGGTTTCCAGAAAATCGCGGATCAGTTGAGGACTCGCGGGCTCGAAGGAGACCAGACGCCCATTGAAGTCGTCGAAGGCACGGACTCGATCTGCCAACCCTGCCCCAATCGCCAAGGATCGCTCTGCGCGACCGAAGAGAAAATCCGCGCGCTCGATGAAGCGCATATGAAAGTCCTCGGCATTCGCGGCGGCGACGTTTTGACCTGGGGCGAAGCTAAGAAGAAACTTTCTGAGAGAATGACCGTAGAAGCCCATCACAAGGCCTGCGCGCCTTGCGCTTGGCGCTCGCTCGGTCTTTGCGAATCAGCTTTGCGAAAACTTCAGGGGACCGCGTGAAAAAAAATCCATCTCCACTTCTGACCTCCATCGCGACTCTTACTCTCGTCGTGTTCAGCCTCGCGATTTCATCGCCAGCTCAGACGGCAGCTCCTCCGCCCAGCCCGGCGCAACTCCTAGAAACACCGTCCAAA
>CAZCBS010000083.1:0-13477 GCA_964496965.1 uncultured Bacteriovoracaceae bacterium | reverse complement strand
CAACTTTTTCCCAATCTTTTGCGACCGCTTAAGACCTGTCCGCCCGTCGAGCCGACAGTAGGAGATTCGCGCGCCTCTTCGTAAGCTCCAGCGCAAGAGACTCGCCAATGCCATAAGAAGCTCCAGTGATCAAAGCCGTTTTTCCACGGTAAAAAGACATTTACGCGCCTCCCGAAATCTTTTTTCTCATCTTAAAGTGAGGTATTCCCACTTCCTCAAAACTCTCGCCCTCAACTTGATATCCCAAGGAGAGATAAAACGGAACGGCGCTTTCTCGGGCATTCAAAACGATTTCAGCGAACTTGGACTCTCTGGCGACTTGCTCACAGTGATGGACCAGCATCTTTCCAATGCCTTGTCCTTGAAAGCCAGGATCTATGGCGACTTGTCGCATTTTTGCGCATGCAGAGGGTTCCGGCTTAAGAAGCAAACACCCGACGAGACGATCTCCAGAAAAGGCCGCGAGATGGATATTGCTTTGATCTTGCGACAGGTCTTTCTTCGTCAACTGAAGACCCAAAGGTTCACGCAGGACCTGGGATCGCAGCTTCAACTCAAGCGCATATTCCGCCGAACCATAGTCAATCACTCGCACGCTGATCATACGAGGTTTTTACATGAGTGTTCGCCAATTAGCCATGATTCTAGGCAACTCGGTCTTTGGAGTCGTCGACATATCGAGGAGGCGACTCTCCAGGCATTCGATTTTTCCTCGGACGTTTTGCCCACCAAACAACCATGCCGGTCAACACCAATGCGAAAGCGAGCGCGTAAACAAGTACAGTGATGCTAGCTAGACTCTGCATAAAATCACAAATGCTGCAAAGGCTACGCCTCTCGATTTATTTGAAATCAGATTTTTCAAAATAATAAACTCCACCTGAAAAACCCGCAATCCCAAGCCAGCCTAATGCATTTCGAATCAGTCGATCGCGTTTTCGTCGAGCGATCACTCGACTCCAAGGACCAGGTCGACCTACGTTCTCTTTATAAAAGGCATCGAGAAAATCGACGAAAAACTCAGAGTTGGATTTAAAGTCTTCGACTGTATATTTCTTCATTTCTGACGGAAGAAAATTCTTAGCCGGCGTGACGTAGAGTCTCATCTTCCCGTCGATGCTCCAGTCCTGCATTTGACTATGCCATTCATGAAGGGGAAGCGCCTGCGAAGTATCGGGATCAATTACATACCATTCTCCATTATCTGTGCGCACGATTGTCGCGACATGGTACCAAAACTCTTTGCCTGGCGGATTAAGGTCTCCCATCACCCAAATCTTTTTGACGTTACCATTGACCGCTCCGGATTGAAGCGCCTTGAGATGAACCGCCATTGCTCGAGCAAAACAAAAACCGTTATCTGAACCGCGATAACCGCCGTACCTTGGACCTCCGCAGAGCGTCTTTTTCACTTGTTTGTTCGCAATGACATCCTCATAAAGTCTATGTACCTCTTGAAGACTGAATGTCCCTTTGCGCTTCGAACGTCCCGACGGTCTAGCTATCGGCATCTCTTCAAGAGTTTTCAAAACAGCGGCATTTCGTACCCTGCATTTATCGGCGATCAGGGGCTCGACTTCTCGAAGATCACCTTGAACTTCGGCAAGAAGTTGGTGCTCCATCTCTGTCGGGCCGATTAACTCCCCTATGAGTTCGTCCGCGACACACGATTGCGGGCCTTTTTCCGAGCGAGTGCCGCTCTTGGCGATACGTACGCCCGCAAAAATCAGAGTCATGAAAATGACAGTGAAAAAGGCAAAAAGCCGCATAACTTCATATCGGCGGATTTCTGAAATTTTCGACGGTTTTACACGTGTATTGATATCTATTTTTTAAATAAAAATCTCGATTTTACCTGTAGTTATCCCGATACGAAGGCAAGGTGGAATCGATTCGAAATTATTTACAATTATTTTCGACTCAAGCGTCACGGCACACGCGTGCGATCTCGCTTTTGATTGCGGCGACATTCCTCGCCGCGACGATGACCGCGTGTAACATGGTGGGCGGTCCACTGACAGGATCCGGCAGCACAGACTCAAGCAAACTTTCACCCGGAAGCTTAAGCTATTCTTCCAATCCCGCAAGCTATCCCTACGGCAGCGCGATCTCGTCGAATGTCTTAAGCGGCTCCGGATCAATCACCGCAGTGACGATTTCTCCGTCGCTTCCTGCCGGACTGACGCTCAACGCGACTAACGGAACCATCAGCGGAACACCAACGACAATTACGGCCTCGACTTCCTATTCCGTACGCGCGACAAATGCGCAAGGCACAAGCTATCTCACGCTCACTCTTGCCATTACAGACAAGCCCCCCACCCTCACGTACGGCGGGCAAACGACTTGGGTCTACACCGTTGGAACCGCCATCACGAACATCGTTCCGACATTGGGCGGAGGAACAACAACCTCATGCAGCTCGTCTCCGCCTTTGCCCGCGGGACTGACACTCTCATCGCAGTGCAAGCTTTCCGGAACTCCGACAACTCCCGTTGCTGCGACGAACTACACGATTTCCGCAAATAACGACGGCGGCAGCGCAAAGCTGGTTCTCAATCTCACGGTCAAAGACATTGTTCCAAACATCAGCTACGCACCGGCATCCCATACTTACTACAGAGGCCAAGCTATCACGGCAATTACGCCGACCAATACCGGTGGAGCGATCACATCTTGCTCTTCGGATTTCACGCTTCCGGCCGGGCTCAGTCTTTCGAGCACATGCAGAATCAGCGGAACTCCGACTGCCATTACGGCCAGCAAGCTCTACACGATTACCGCGACAAACAGCGGCGGATCTGCAACCACCACTCTCACACTCGACGTCCAAGAGCCTGCCCCGAATATCAGCTTCAGTCCTTCAGCGCGATCCCTGACAATCAACCAAGCCGCAACAATCAGCGTAACAAACATCGGAGGCGTTCCTTCGACCTGCAACACAAGCAATCCATTTCCCGCCGGTCTTAGCTTTTCCGCCAATTGCGACATTACAGGAACACCAACGGTTCTCACATCAGGATGGTCCTCTACAATCACAGCCGGAAATGCGACCGGTTCCTCAGGTACGTCGATCACCATCGACGTTAATGATGTCGCGCCCGTTATCGCCTACAGCGGATCGCCGTATACATGGAACGCCGATTTTCCCATCGCGCCCATCACTCCTACTTATAGCGGTGGTACGGTGACAGCTTGCTCCTCATCTCCTTCCCTCCCCGCTGGATTGTCATTGTCAAATCTGTGCGTGATCTCTGGAACCCCAACGACCGCTCAAAGCGCGACGACTTACGCCATCACCGCGACAAATAGCGGCGGAACGAAAATCGTATCGATCAGCATCCGAATTCAAACAGTAGCGCCTAATTTAAGCTTTTCCGGAAGTCCGTACGTTTTTACCAACGGGACGATGATTGCAGGGGTCACTCCGACAAATACGGGAGGCGTGATCACAAGCTGCGTGTCGAGCCCTACTTTACCTGCGGGGTTGACTCTTTCCAGCACCTGCGACATCAGCGGAACTCCGACCTCCGTTGCGTCCGCGACAAACTATACGGTCACAGCGACCAATGCGGGCGGATCGTCTTCAGCGATAGTAAGAATCACGGTGAAAGATATTCTGCCAAGTTTCAGCTATGCGGGAAGCCCTTTTAGTTTTTCGACAGGAACCGCAATCCCGGCTCTCACGGCGAACAATACCGGCGGAGCTATCACATCTTGCTCATCTTCGCCTACGCTTCCCGCCGGCCTGAGTCTTTCTAGCAATTGCGATATCAGCGGAACTCCAACCGTATCGTCAGTCGCGACAAACTACACGATCAGCGGACGAAATTCCGGCGGAACAGCGACGACTTCGATCAATATTACCGTCATCGCCGCGGCTCCCGAAATCACGTACTCGGGTTCGCCATTCATTTACACTGTCGGCACGGCTATTTCGAACTTATCACCGACCAACACGGGCGGAGTGGCGACGTCTTGCGTATCCGCTCCACCTTTGCCAGCAGGTCTTAATCTTTCAAACACCTGTGACTTGACGGGTCTTCCAACTGCCGTCGCAGCAGCGACGAACTACACGATCACAGCAACCAACGCGGATGGTTCATCAAGCGCAACCATCCGGATCACCGTGAACGACGTGGCGCCGTTGATCGATTACATTCCCACTACCTATAGTTTTACCTACACAAAAGGAACGGCGATCGCCCCTCTCACGCCTAACAGCACCGGCGGCACGATCACGAACTGCACGACCACACCCTCTTTACCAGCGGGATTGAGCATTGCGGCTGGAAGCTGTTCGATCACTGGATTACCTACTGCGATTCAGGGATCAACCAGCTATACGATCACCGCGTCGAACACCGGCGGCAGCTCCTCGACAACCATCATGATCACGGTGAACGATGCAGCTCCCGCGTTCAGCTATGCCGGAGGCCCATTCAGTACAACGATCAATGCCGCAATGGCCACGCTCACGCCGACCTCGACTGGCGGTACGATCACGTCTTGCTCGTCATCCCCTGGCCTGCCGGGCGGACTCAGCTTGTCCCCGACTTGCGTGATTACAGGTACACCTACTTCGCTCAGTACAGCCACTACTTACACCATCACCGCAACTAACTCTGGCGGTTCTGCCTCAACGACGATCAGTCTCGCAATCGATGATGTTATTCCAACCTTAAATTATGCAGGAAGCCCATTTACTTACACTCAAGGCGTGGCCATCGCGAATGCGACTCCTACAAACACTGGCGGTACCATCACCAGCTGCTCATCGAGTTCTACACTCCCAACCGGACTGAGCCTTTCAAGTACCTGTGTCATCTCAGGAACTCCAAGCGTTACGAGTGGAGCAACTGTTTATGCGATTACCGCAACAAACAGCGGCGGGTCAGTATCAAGAAACATCTCCATTACAGTCAACCTCGGGCCTCCAATCCTCAGTTTTTCCGGAAGCCCATTTACTTTCACTAGAGGCACCGCTATCACGACGATTACTCCATCTAATACTGGAGGCACCATCGCTTCGTGCGTCTCAACTCCGGGCTTGCCTGCGGGACTTACCCTGTCTCCAACATGCGTGATCAGCGGCACTCCTACCGCCGCAAGCGCGGCGACTGATTACAGCATCACTGGCACGAACGCGCAGGGATCTTCGTCCTACACGATCAACATCACGGTCAACGATACTCCTCCGTCGATCGGATTTACGCCATCCTCTTATGTCGAAGAATTAAGGACCGCCATTTCGACGATCACTCCGTCAAATAGCGGCGGAACCATCACATCTTGTGGTTCAAATCCAACACTTCCGACTGGACTGAATCTTTCAAACACTTGCGTGATCACAGGAACTCCGACCGCAATCACAGCTGCGACAGATTATACCATCACAGCGACAAATTCCGGAGGATCGGCTTCGGCTATCGTCAACATCCAGGTCAAGAATCAACCGCAAATCGTTTTTTCGAGCTTCATGCCGCTCAATGGTTCGACAAATGGCACACCGACCGGTTCGAGCAATGCTTGGACGATCACTTTCGATGGAACCGATAAAGTCGCGCTGACGTCAAACACTGCCGCTGGACTTGATAGCGACAATCCGTCGTTCTCCGCTGCTGGCACAAAGGTCACTTTCGCGTCGAAAACCGCTCTCAACGGAAGCTCCAACGGATCGGCGACAAGCTCGTACAATGTTTGGAGCGTCTTATCCGGTGGAACAAGTCCAAGCGCATTGACTGCGAACACCGCAGTAGGACTTGACAGTAATTCCGCTCCGCAGTTCTCTCCTGACGGAACCAAAGTCGTCTTTGCCTCCAAGATGGACGTAAGCGGTTCCGCGAACGGCACGGCAACTGGTTCTTACAATATTTGGATCATCAACGCGGATGGAACAGGCCTCACGCACCTGACCGCCAACACCGGCGCTAACTTAGACAGCATTCGACCTGTATTTGGCTCATCCAATAGCATCGTCTATTTTGCTTCAAAAACCGCACAAGATGGATCTGACGACGGAACAGCCACCGCTTCTTATAATGTCTGGAAGGTCAATACGGATGGCACAAGTCGAAGCCCGCTGACCAACTACTCAGCGGCGGGTTCCGATTGCCAAGACATCAGCGTCTCTTCGGACGGCACCAAGATTGTCTACGCATCGCTAGCCGACATTGGCGCGACGACTTCGAGCTCTTACAATATTTGGACAATGTCTTCGAATGGCACCAGCAATACGTATCTGACGAATAAAACCGCGGTCGGCCTGGATAGCCGTTATCCTCGATTCTCTTCGGACAAAACGGAGATCGTCTTCTCCTCAAAGATGAATGTCAGCGGCGTCGCATCCAGCTCTTACAATATCTGGAGCATGACATCGGCAGGAGTAAGTCAAACTCCGTTGACCACCGTGACATCCGCTGGAGCAGATAGCCTCTATCCCGTTTTCTCCCCCGATGACTCGAAAATCGCATTCTCGTCCAAGATGAGCATCGGCGCGACAACGGCGAACTCTTACAATATCTGGGTCATGAGCTCAAACGGCACAAGCCAGAACTATCTCACCTCAAACACTGCCGCGGGTCTTGACTCAGTACTAGGTACTGGCCGTATTTGGTTCGCTCCATAATCTGAAATTGCAGAAGACGCACGGTATGAGTTAGAAAAGAGATGATGAAAAAATACGCGATTCTTTTCTTAGCTCTCATTGCTGTCATCGCAGGAAGCTATCTCACGGTTCGCTATTATAGCTATTTATTCGCCAAAACGATCACTGGCGAAATCGTAAAAGTGGAGCGAGTCAACCAAAACGAAACCATTATCGCGGGACGCCCTGTGTCTCCTATGCAAATGTTCTCGTTTGCTGTCGCCATCCGCGACGAGAAGGGCGAAATCCACACCGCCAGCAGCGAGGATCGCCAATGGGCCGTAGCGCAAGAAAAGCAATGCGCGACGGCGAAGTTTTTTCCGTATCCGCCCTGGGACTTCGATAAAAGCGGGACCTATCACGGAGCTCGCTTAATCCGTCTTTTCGACTGCCCAAAGAAATAAGACAGTGTTTAACGAGTCACGACATGTAAACGATTGACGAATGCAGTGTCTTTGATCAAAGCGCTTCGCAACAGAGTCTCGGCGATTAACTAGTCCATTCAAGCCGCACGAAGAGTCTTCTCTGGTGTTTCTTGAGACATCGAGATTTCAGTCAACCGACGCCCGATGATATCTCGCCCCAAATTCTTGCGAACAGTACCTTCGTATTGATGACTGAGTCGTCCCAAAGCAACCGCCCCAAGGGCGAGGCCGATATCGCGAAGCGCGATATCGTAATATTGCTTTCTTATTCCAAGATTTCCCACGATTCCAAGCAGCCAACCGCCGACCACATAAGCAAACACCTTAGGCTTTACAGCCACTCCGATTCCTGCCGCGATTTCAATTGCGCCCACAAGCTTCATAAACGACCGTTGGCTCATTCCAAATCGCGAAGGAATCTCCGAAGAAAGATATTGGTCCCAATTGACCAACCCGTTGAAGAATTTGTCGGTTCCTGCAACGAGCGGCGCAATGACATAGCCCGCGTGGAGAATTTCATAGGCTTGAAGCGACTGAGAATTTTTCATAATGCTTTTTCCCTTCTCTAATGCGAAAAAAGCAAAGCTCGTACCGGGCAATGAAGCGGGCAAAAAAAAGCCCAGCACCTGGCTAAAGGGTGCTGGGCTTTTTTTTAAAATTGGCTGGTTCGCCGTGTTTTCAATCTTATCAAGGCATTAACCCCTCACTCCGACAAAACTCCGACAAGCCCTTTTTGAAGCTTGGCGTCATTCGGTCTTAGGTTGGACAGCATCGTGGGTGAACAAGTTAACCACCTTTGCCAGCACTTCCGGCTCCGGTAGCACCTTCAGCCCTTCGGTCGCGCCTTCAACCTCGATCCCTGCCATGCGGATATACCGCTGCATGGTCTTGAGGTCCTTCCATCCGCAGATCTTTTGAATCTGGATGGGCGGTACACCGTTGCGGATCAGTTGGGTTGCAAAGCACGCCCGCAGGGTGTGAAAACGGATCGAAGGCAACCCCATTCCAATGCAGAATTTCCGAAGCTCTCCGGCCTGAAGACCGAGCGTCCATGTCCAAATGTGATGAAGGACATTGGGCCGGTTTCCGGCTTGAGCTTTGATTTCGAGGAGCAGTGCTTTTAGCTCGCTTGAAATCGGAACAGTCCTCCAATAACCGGCCTTGGGCTGCATCTTGATGCGCTTGTGCCGGCTATCGAAAGTTTTGCTCACTGTGATGGTGTTATTCTCCCAATCTATATCTGTCCAAAGAAGCGCATACAGTTCTCCACTTCGCATGCCGGTCAAGAGTGCTAACGCCCAATGGTAGTACCACTTGTGTTCCATCGCTCTTGCCGACGAGAGAAGCTTACGAATTTCGCCCAGAGTCAGGATTTCAGGAACCGAGTCGTCTTCACGATCGAGCTTGATTCCAGTGGTGGGGCTCTCAGTGATCCCCTTGATCATCCGCTTTTCCATTCCATGCTGAAAGATGCGATTGATAACAACCTTCATCTTCCGGCGATGACTCGCGGAAGTCCCGTCTGTCTCAAGACCGTTCATCAGTTCCTTGATGTCAATTTGCGTAATGCTTGCCGCAGATCGACTCCACCACGATTTGGTGTGCTTCCGAATCGTAGAGACATAATCCTTTTGGGTCGTCTCATGGAGAGCGCCGGCTTTCGGACTGTCGTAGTCCTCAACCACCGCTCCCCAAGATGAGCCTTGCGCTTCTTTTACAAGGATATCGCGTTCACATTCTCTTTGAAGCTGTTTGAAAATTCCGAGCGCTTCACGCTCCGATGCAAATCCCTTCCTCTCTTTTTCAACTTTGAGTCCGGGAAAGTCTCGACTGCGTGAGTACGCCTCAGCAAGCCAAAGAACTTCTCCATTTTTTCCAACGTATGATTTAACTCCCATATCCGCCTTCTTTCTTTAAAAAGCAGGTTTCAACAGGGCCTCAACGTCGCTACGGAGAAAGCGAAGTCGGTTTCCTAAACGGTGGGCTTTGAGCCGACCATTCCAAACCCAATTTCGGATTTGGCCTTCCGACGTTCGCAATAAAAACGCGGCTTCCTTTGAAGTAAGCCATTTGATTCGATTTTCAGAGATCAATGCTTCGATCGATAATCCAACCGTTGCCTTATTCATCTTGTATAACTCCGTTCGCAAAAATGCGCCAGAGGTAGGCGGCGGAACCTAAAAAGCTCGGAAAGATCGGATACTTCGGGGGAGCTTATTAAAGATGACTACAGAAGTTTCTCATTAAGACTGCGAAGTCCACAGCCGTGCTCATCGAAGAATCGGAACAAATCAAAAACCTCGCGCGAACGAGATGAAAGATCTCGAAACTCAGGAACCATGACGAGCGTCACTTGTTTCCGTAATACAGCATGCAACAGAGCTTGGAGGGCCGGACGTAACGATAACTCGAATGGCATTCCCTGGTCTTTAAATACCTCAACTATTTCTCCCAAGTTTCGGTATTGATTCAATGACTCCACTTCATCTCGCAATTTCTTTTCCAACATCGAGGCGTACTGCCCGTCAGTCGAGAAGCAGCTAACATAGAGCGCGATTTTATTACCGCGATTGATATCGTCGGACTTTGGTTCATTCGAAGAAATTTCCTGATTCATCTGATCACCTCAAAAGTGCAGATGCCATGTCAAAGGTCAGTGGCTAGGAGGCGTGGCAATTCGTGGAAAATGGAGGCGTTTCACAAATCGTAAAGACGCCCCCTCTCGGTTACTCAGCTTCTGTCTGCGCCGGGCTTTCAGCCATCGGAGCCTCTAACTGATCAGAACCCGAAGTGGCTTTTCGTTTTCGAATTCGCCGTGGCGTTGAACTGGCAACATCCGTTTTCCTCAGCATGATCTCCTCAATGGTCAGACGCTCGCCACGTCCCTTGGCCGCACGTACCTCCTCTAACGCAAGCTTGAGAAAACGCTCCTCATCATAAAAGCGGTCCGAAAGCTCTTTCAGGTCGGAGGGACTCAACTGCTCGGGAAACTTCTCAACGATCCAGTTGAGAAGTTCCTTTCGTGTGGCGTCGGACCCCTGAACGCTGGAGCGCAGTTGCTCAAGAAGTTTCCCGATCTTTTCAAGGTTCGCAGGGTCAACGGTGAAACGATCAGGAAAACGATTGCGGACCTTCTTTTCTTCCTTCTGCTCAGTCATTGTCTTTACTCCATGAACTGTTTTTCTCGATCACGAAGACGCGATGCCGCTCGATATAGCGATTTCCTTCGACGGTATCGGGAATCCAGATCGTGCGAACCTCGGGACGAGTGAGAAATGGATACTTATCGGCGTCAGACATGTCCTGACCGCTCTTTCCTTGAGTGTCTTTCTCTTTTGCTCCGTGAAGAAGGAAGCCAATCAGACCGCCGGTCACGGCTCCGGTCGCCGCTCCGATCGCGGTTCCCGTTGCATTGTGGCTAATCAGTAAACCTGTTCCTCCAGCTATTGCGGCTCCGCTTCCTGCTCCGAAAAGGATACTTCGAGGAGCAGAAGCGCAAGCCGACGTAAGGACGGCGGCAAGCGCTGCCACCGCGAGCGTTGTGAATACACGTAACATTGTAAAACCTCCGGTTGAACGAAGGGACGAGCGAGCAGGAGTGCTACACCGTAAGGTGTAGTCAGGCTGAAAATTTAGCCCCCGCACCGCGTCCCGGATGAGACTGATTTGATTCGTTTTATTCGAGTCTCAAGAAGTGCCGCGACAGTGCCGTGGCACTGCGAAGGCACGACAAAAGCACTTTCTGAAATACCGAGTGCTTTCCGAAGGAAGATCTCAACACTCAATCCCTTTCCAGGGCCATGCTCGACCGGAGCCGACCAACCCGATTTGAGAAAAGAGCTGAGGATCACAAAGCTATGGATATTACTCCGAGCGCCTGGACCCTTATCCAAATTCTCCTGGATAAAACGGACATCGGAAAGTCCACGCACAACCCACAGCACTCTGTTTACCTGCGCCGACTCTCCGTAGAAGCTTCCAATACTTTGATAAACGGGGCCTTTCTTTCGGGTCAGTTCCATTTCGAAAGCAACCGTGCGCGATCCATTTTGTGCTACGCGGTGCCAGTACCCATCGGGGCGATGCCTCAAATCTTTTGGCGCCCATTCAGGATAGTGTTCGGGTTCGATACGTCTGAGCTGTTGCTCGGAAAGGATTTGAATACCATTCGGCGATTCGACCAGCCACTCTCCCAAGTGGAACGCAGTCGCGAGCCAGTCATGATGAGGAGCTTCGGACAAATAACCCTCCTCACGGAGCGCAGGAAGGAGATCGCGAATTGCACGGAATCCCGACCTTTCAAGAGTCCAAAGGCTGTGCTGTCCACGCTCATCTGTTTTGTATGTGATATATCCGCTATTCTTCAAACCGAGAAGCCAGTTATATGCGGAAACGGGATTCTTCACGTCTGGAAAGAACTTACGTGCTAGAGCCGCCGTTGAAGCGAGCTTCCATGTCCAAAGAAATCTAAGAAGCGGAGTACCGCGCTCACGCGACAGATATACTCCGCCACTCATGATAACGACCCCTCGGGCAGATTCCCGTTAAGATTCTTTGATTGTTCGTGAGCATCGATCTCGTCTTTGATCACAGACGGGTCTTTTTCAACTTGATCACCATCCGAGGACTTAGAAGGCTCCGTGCTAACGGAATCCGTCCGTTTAGGCTGAAGAAGCGGTTCCATGTCGTCTCTGCTGAGCCACGGGACTTGGACCTCGATCAAATCGAGGCCGTTACGCCAAATTGCGCGCCCCTTTGTCGGCGGAAGATCCGCCGCGCGGACTGAATCGAGAATTGTCATGCTTGATGCGTTATCCGCCATTTGAAAGCAGAGCCGTCCTTGGAGGTTTGTCTTAATGAGAGGGTCCACCGCGTTTTTGTCCGGGCGCTGGGTTGCAATGATCAAATGAATTCCGACGGCACGCCCGAGCGCCGCGATCTTCGAGGTCATGCGCTTTGCGACTTGAGCATCCTTGGACGCGAGGCTCGCGCTTGCCATATAAAGCTCCGCTGCCTCGTCAATCACCACAATATGACGATTAAGCTTTCGCTCCTTTGGCCATTCCTTTGGATAAACGCGCTTACTCTCTGGCACCTTAAAAAACGCGTCTAGGTCATTCGCGCGATTCGCTCCGAGCAGAGCCATTCTCTTTTCTAAAAGCGACTCAACATATTTCAACGCCTCGATCGCTTCTTGCGGGCGTGCATAGACCTGGACACCAGGCAGGCCCTTGAAGACCATCATTTCAAGACCGCCCTTGAGGTCAATAAGGGTGAACTCAACGCCCGGATTATTTAAAGTGAGTGTGGTCAGGGTTTGTCGAAGAAAGGTCGATTTCCCCGAGCTAGTATAGCCGCCCGTCAAGATGTGAGGCACCTCGCGCAGAGAGACATAGAGTGGACCTGATCTTGTTTCACCCACCTTAAAACGCAAAGGAGTCGTACATTCGTTGGGATCAAATGCAATTTTTTCAGGCATGGAGCTATGGGCGTAGAGAATCTCCACGGTGCCGCGCTCGATACGGGCTTTGATCTCGTCGATGTGGACTTGAAGCTCAGCGGAAAGAAACGCCTTAGCCTTTTCGAACTCTGCCTTGGGAAGTCCAACAGAAGTGACGACAAGCTTCCGCAAATGCTTGTCCATCTCTTCATCGGCAACAAATCCCGGTTTGCGCCCAGTCCTAGTAACGAGCCCAGCATTGGTAAATGCGCACGTCAGGCGATTGATAAGCTTATAACGGGCAATGGTTCGTCCGATGCCCCAGAGCCAAAAACCCATCGTGATCCACACGGACGCATAAACCCAATAGAGTGGCGCCCAAAATGGATAGAGCTTTGCGGTGTGAAGATACTTCCAAAGGATACTGTCCCATCGCATTGCGAACGTGATGGCGAAAATGACTCCCCATCCACAACAAAAGTGCCACGGAATTCTATTGTTCTTAATTCCTCTCCAAAGCTCTTCGAGAAAAGCTTGGGAAAAATCAAAGACCCTCTTTATAGTTTCGTCCCAATTGTTAGAAGACGATGCGGATTGAGCCATAAGATAACCCCTCTTTTAACGGAGCGGTCTGTACGACTCAGCGACTCCAAATGGACTTCAATAGTTCGACGCTCAAAGGTCAGCCGGAATTAGAGTCTTCAAACAAAACGTAAAGCGGGGTTCCTGCGCCAACCTCAATTACTGGTTTTTCATTTCTGTATTCATTCATAAGATCTTGGCTCTCTTCGATCGACGCTCTTGCGGCTCCGTTCATGAGAGCATTTTTCATCGTAGGCGGGCTAACTACCGCCCCAGATTGACCTTGAGTGTCCTGTAACCCTTGCGACAGTCCGCCTACAAAGTTGAGTCCGATTCCGGCGGCGAGTTTTACGGCGCGGTACCCGACGCGCGACCCCTTCAGTC
>CAZCBS010000082.1:0-13522 GCA_964496965.1 uncultured Bacteriovoracaceae bacterium | reverse complement strand
GAGCGTAGTAGCACCTAGGTCTGGCCCAAAGTCATAGTAACTCACACTTACTCGATATCGCTTTGCAAGAGATGGCCATTTGCAGAGAAGCAAAGTAGCCGTCATTTTGCTTCCATGTCCGATGTGAGTCTTTAGGCGAGTAGCGAAGTCGCAAGACGTTCCAGTATAGAGCACAAGATCACCAAGGTTCGGCTTGCCGAACTCCTTTCGGAAGCCAGTCACTTGTGAGTGAGTCTGCGTGGTAACTTTCAGTTCCTTCGCTTCTTCTTGGAGTTCTGTTAATTCCGAAAGACTCATTATTTGGCCGCGAAGACGGAAAACATAAATTACCTGTCTTCCTCGAACTGGTAGATCAAGAGCTTCAGCTATAACTTTAGGCTTCTCCTTAAACAGCGGACTGCAAACGTCAAGGTGCGCGATCTCTTGAAGCTTGGGAAATTGAAGACTCCCAGCTAATCGAACTTGTTCCTCAAGATGGGCTTTCGCCTTTTTAACAATGGACAGGGTATCGAGGGATTCTAGTGGCATCAAACCTAATGTAACTGACTTGGTGAGTGTCGAAAACGTCCGATTCCGTACCAGGGGCAGTCTTGAAAATCGGTACTTAATTTGATTGGGTTTTTATCTGTCGAATTTAAGACGTTTTCGTACCAGTTGCTTTGATCGCGCGATGGATTGCTGGACGGGAAACTCCCAGGCGTTTCTGAATCTGACTGTAACTCAACCCCTCTCGTCTGAGATTCATAATGGCTACGTCGTCGCGCTTTTTAGGTCTTCCGAGACGTTTGCCCTGTCGGCGAGCATGTTCCAAACCCATCTTGGTCCGCTCAACCAACAGCGACTTCTCGAACTCTGCGAGACATCCCAATATTTGAGCAAAGAGTCGGCCTCCAGGTGTCGAGTAGTCTACGGCGTCGGCGGTAGCGCAAAAGACAATACCCAGTGCCTGCCAATCATCGAGCGTAGTCACGAGATGCTTCAGGCTTCTAAAGAGTCGATCAAGCTTTACAACGACCACGCCATCTACCTCGCGGCTTTTGACCAACTTCATGAGCTTCTTGAGTCCAGGTCGATCATCGGTTCCACCGCTATAACCATGGTCGACTAGCTCATGTGTAATGGTCCAACCACGCGCTGCACAGAAACGTTGAAGCTCAGCGACCTGGACCTGAGGATTCTGGCCCTTGTCGTCGGTACTTACGCGAGAATAAGTTACCACTCTTAGATTTCGTGCATCTGAATTCATAAAATTCACACAATCGGGGTTTTCCTCTAATAGCCGAAGCTAAACCCTGACACTTTTCCAGGTGAAAACATCTTTCCAAATCAAAAATTATTTTCTGGGAAAATTGCTCAAAATATCAACGCCCGATCAACAGGTTAGCTCGCTTGACTTATTTAGTCAACCATGGTTTACTATAGTTAACTAAAGTTGACCAAGGAGGCTGGCGATAGGATAATAAGAAAGCATGGCTACAGAGAAAAAAGGCAAAGAGAAAGCTGATCAACTTGTCAGTTTCAAAATCACCAAGGCGCTCCTTGCCGAATTGGAAGCCTATGCTGCTACTCAGCAGGACGAAGCTGGATTGACCTTAACTCCATCATTGGCCGCAAGACGGCTCATGAAGGAAGGGTTAGATCGAATTCAGCAACAGAAGCGCCCAAAGAAATCCTAACGCCTGCCTCCCGTCACAGATGGGAGGATTGTGAGCAAAAAACTCAAAGCCCTAAGGCAAGTCCTAGAAGAGGACGGCTTTCTCACATATCGACTTCAGACTGACGATACCAATCCGCCAAGAGAGCTTTTTTGTATTGAGGAGAAGCTGCGCGGGTTGGGATTTCTCTTTGAGGCCAGTGACGCAAATATTCCTCCCAATGAAGGGGATCTTCGAGCGATCGGCCGCATTCTGACGGAACTGGCAGATGACCTCCAACAGATCCGAAATTTCGTAGAGCCCAGACTAGAAAGAGAATGAAGGCCATGTTTGAAGATCTCAGTCTAAAAAATCATCGCTTAGTACCCGTGATTGCATCCGCATTAGACGGACGCGGCTTGTATCTAGCGACCAATGAGAAAGGAAATTCCTATAGCTGGGGATTTGAATTTCAAACCTATATCGGGGTTTGGATTATGGGAGGCGCATACTTGCTGCGAGAAAATGGCAATATCCTTTTTAATATCGAAATCAATATAGCGTTCGTGGAGAGCGATGACGACCGCATTCTCAAATACATCGAGTACAGAAACAAACAAGTACAGGGTACTTCTAAAGTCGCATTGAACATCATGAATGAAATCGTCGTTCAATACGAAGCTCCTGTCGATAACCTCGCGCCAGAACTAGTCACTCACTCAATCAA
The DNA here is from genome assembly GCA_964496965.1 of uncultured Bacteriovoracaceae bacterium. Taxonomy (GTDB): domain Bacteria; phylum Bdellovibrionota; class UBA1018; order UBA1018; family UBA1018; genus CAZCBS01. The sequence continues at coordinate 11,161 of CAZCBS010000082.1, read as the reverse complement.
TGATGCTTTTAGCCTAGCAGATTTGGTGCTGGCTGAGCTTGAAGCGTTAAGCAGGTTAAAGCGGATCGGTCCTATCCGATTCTGGCCACAAGAATGGCTACGGAGGGTGTCATGATCCCTATCCATATATTGAAAGTCTCTTTCAATCTTATGCCTCTGTTTGTTCCGCATATTGAAAGGAGCATTCAGCATAAGGAAAAACGGTCAACTTCCGTTAAAGATTTTACGAGGATGTAAATGAAGGTCACGAAATGGAACTCAAAACAATTCTTCCCATGCTGTTGAAGAAGAAAAAGCTATCGCTGAGTCAACTGGCGAAGCTCAGCTCTGTCCCTGTATCCACGCTGCATGGATGGGTTACAGGCCGAACGACGCTGAATATGGACCAGTTGAAGAAGGTTCAACTTGTTCTTGAGGTTCCGCTACATGAACTTTTGTGGGCCTGCCCTGATCCTTTTGATTGCGTGGCCGACGAAGTTCTTAAAGAGATTTTCTCAGGCGATGTTCGCGTGACGGTTCATAAAATTCTGCGAAAGCGCCGCTCCGCGATCGGAACAAAAGGAAGTGCTGGTCCAAAATGAAACTTCACTTACTCCTGTTGGTAGCCTTGTTCACGTCTGTTCAGTCAATGCAGGCACTTGCCTGGTCATTTGAACTTGGAGGGGTGAACTATCCCGACTCAGAAATGACGGACTTCAATTCAAAGATTAAAGATCGATACATCAAGATGAGACAGCTTCTTGATAAAAACCAAAAGTGCTTGGTAGCGATTGACGGATTTATGTCGAAATACTTTAGATTGGAAGTGACGGATCGCTACTTGCCTGGCTCCGTGAACTGCATTGCCGACATCGTGATCAATGAAGGAACTCTCAAAGAAAAATCAGGCTGTGCGCTGGCTCGATACGATCTGAATCAAGATAGTTACGCGCCGTACTTCAATCGTTATTTTCCTCAAGGGATGGCATCGAAACCATGCGCTGCGGGGGGTTTTGAAGAACTGCTTGCCCTTCGTGGCTGGTGGTCTGGAGATGCCTGGCAAAATTCGACAGTAGAAGAAACGCTCTTCACTCCAAAAAAGCTTGATGAGCCTTGGCAGTGGATCTTGGTCTACGCCAAGTCCGAAAAGTACGTGAAGTGGTTCAGCGACGCTCGCGCAAGAGGCAAAGCCTTCGTTGAAGCCGAACAGAAGTCCAAAAAGAGCCAATAGGAGGAAACCCGAATGAAAAGTGTATATGCCATTTTGCCAGCGATTTGTTTGATTGCGGCCTGCTCGTCAGCGCCCAAGTCTGGAATCGATCTTGAGCACGTCGGCAAAGAAGAAATCATCCAAACCTACGGCAAAGATGATTCATTGAAAGAAGCACACTCCTTCAAAGTGGACGGTGGAATTGTTACAGCTACGGCGATGGCAACGATAAGTGGAGACAGCGGACGGCAAGAAGCTGCGATTAAGTCCGCTCAATTGCGGGCCAAGGCAGTACTGGCCCAGTCTATTAGCGAAAAATTGAATTCATACAATCAATTTGCCACCGAGGGCACAGGGTACGACGCGTCTCAGTTGCGTGAACTGATCGAAGAATCTAGCCGACTCACCGCCAATGAATTCAAGCTCGGCCATACCTACGTTGAACGTGTGAAAATCATCAGCGACAGCGGAATTCCACGGACAGAGCTGAGAGCGTGGGCCGCCGTTCATTTGGATGAAACCGCGTACAAGCGCTTGGTCCTCGATAGCATTCGCCGCCAACAGGGTAAGGCTACCTTTTCCGAACAGTTCGCTAAAACGGTGGATAGAAATTGGTCAAAGATGCTTTCTGAAGATGAAAAAGCTCAGGTCGTTACTTTTGATAAACAGCCCGAAGAGCGCAAACCTACATCTGATAAAAAAGAAAATGAGTAACCTGTCGAAAGGAGAACTGATTCATGCGCAAGCTCTTATCGGCGGTAATCGGATGCGTTCTCCTTTCTTCCTCCTTAAATGCGGATTCCATTCCTGAGTGGGCTAAGAGAACCACTCAAAAGCGTGAGGGCAATACATTCACCGCCGTTACAAAGGGCCAAGGCCCATCGGATGACCTAGCCAGAAAGGATGCGCTTGCTCAAGCGCGATCAGCCGCCGTTGATCAACTGGCTACGGGAATCGAGGTTAATAGTGTTGCTGTCACTACGGAACAAACGACCGCCTACTATGAACAAGTCTCTGCTAATCACGTCGTAAAGAACTTGAACTGTGAAATTCAAGACGAATATCTACAAGAATCAGACGACGGTTCTCATATCGCGTTCGTCAAATCCAAGTGCGATCTCGCCAACGCGAAAGTCGTGGCCAAAGACCAACCGTCTACAAGTAATGACAGAGAAGTTGAAAACGGTAGCCTGGTTAAAAATCGGGAAGCCATCAATTCTGGATCGATAGCCGCGCCAACTGTATCGAAACATGTCTTAGGTTCCACACGCATCTTGAGTTTGAGTGTGATCCCGCCGTGTGTGGACATCCTTATCAAGGGCCGATCGCGATCGATACGGTGCTTAAAGAACCCGATCGATGTTTCAATTTACCCTGAAGATCGTCAGCTGACTATTCGCGGTCCAAAAGAATATCGACCAAAAGTTTTGGACCTTCAAAAACAGCGACCAGCGACGGGTTCAAGTACGGAGTCCTTGGAGGTGTTGCTTGAAAGGTTTTAAGTTTCTTCCATTGGCACTGATTCTGTTTTTGATTTCCGCCTGTAGCTCCGAGCCCGTAAAGCAAGGTGGTGGAAGTACTCGACCAGCAATTGACCCACATGTTTTTCCTGATGCGATCTTTAGGCAATTTGCCAATGTGGCGAGAAGCAATCGCTCCAGCGAAGACAAAGTTGCAGAAATGCAAAACATCTTTTGCAATCGAAGTAAGGCGCGATTCCTCGTTATTAAACGCTTCAAATACTATCCGCCAAATACGAGAGGTCTTGCCTTGGACGACGCGGCTGAGTGGAAGAAGACCCATCTGGATGAAACAAGACAGTTTTTAAAAAACAGGTACTATTATCAATCTGGAACAGTGGAATTTCTGTTATCCAGTGAAGATGATAGAGAGGCATTCGTCGATAACGCCGACGCTCTCGCTTACAATCTGCGAAACGGCATTGAAGGCGACAGAAAGCTTGAGGAGTCGATACAAGCCAGGTTCCTGCCCATCAATAGACCGATCGACCTCAACTTCTTGATTGAGACGAGCACGCTCCGTATCCCTCTTGAAGTCGTCGCGCATCTCAAGGGAATGAAGGGCTACACCACGGATACATTCAAGAACTCCATTGATACTCAGTATCTTGGTTACGACGGCAACGTCTTTTCGGCAAAACTTGCTGTCCAGCATAGAGACTATCTATGGCGATGGGCGGCTGCAAATTCGACGACATTGGCGGAAGATGCGTCTAGTTCGGATGGCGTGGTGAATTTTCAGATCACGTTGGATCTGGGGCGGTTGTACTGCCCATACGGACTGCCTTTGACTTCTTTAATTTCGCACTAAAAATCAGTTTAGGAATTGAGCATTCTTTCTCTTTTGGAGTTTTCGCGTTCGAGGTCCAAGACCTCAGCTCTTTTCTTGGCTCGTTCTTCGCGAAGTAATACTTCGTTTGCTTTTTTGTTCTCGTATTCTTGCAGCTTCCTCTTTGCCTCGTCGAGTTCTGTTTGCTTTAACTCAGCTTCTCGTTTCTTTCTTTCCTGATACTCAGTATGGCGTTTTCTGCTGGTACTATAAAATGCCTTGATTTCCTGTCTCTGTAGGATCGCCTTAGCGACGTTATCCAAGTATGATCTGACCTGAGGAAGTATTACTTCCAGGACTTTAATCTCTCGTCCATATCTGCTCTTTTCATCGCTTACTTTAAATATTTGAGTGTTGTTTCTGAGGGCAGCGCAAAGCAGACCGTATTCTGTTCTTATAACTTTATAAACCTTCGTTTTTAGGCGTCTGGGCAATGATTTGATGTGACGATCTTGTTTTGCTAGTGCCATCAGGTGCTTTTTAGCCAAGATAGTTACTATTCGCTCCTGAGTGAGCATGGCATTTAAAATTACTGCCAAAACTAATGTCACTGGATCTTTAGATTGATATCCATCTTCCAGCAGAAACTTAAAGGCAGAATTTGCCATATGCGTTTCAGTGATCCAGGTGGTTTTGAAAAGGATAAATCTTTGTTCAAGGGCCTTTTGCGTTAATTGTTCCAAGACAGTTTGCTTTTTCATGGTCTATGTTCCTCATTTATAGGTTTCATACACCTTATATATCGTATCTCCTTTTGCACTCTGAACGCCTGGCCTTGCAAAGCAAGTCGCTAGACGACCAGTACAAAAGTTGCTCACGCCTAATCACGCGCATGAGCACAAACAGAAGCGGCTAAAACAGCCCACATTACATAGACTTTGTTCATTTCGTGATTCTGGTATTGGACTATATGGATTTAGGATTACTGGTCTTGGTTACTTAGGTGTTAGAAATAGAGAGTTCTCCGTTTCAACACATAAGTACGTGAGGGGAACTTTTTTATAAAACAGCCAAAGGGTTAATTTCTAGTGGATAAGCAATACTTAGGATCAATCTGGGTTCTTCGAGTTAAGTAAGGTATTTGCCATCTTTTTTCTTTGGTGTTTTGTAATAGGCCTTAAGCCAGGCCAGATGACGGTTACTTGATGGGCTTTCGAGTAATCGCAGAATGATCTTCCTGTGGTTAACTTCGGTTACCTTAGTTCCAACGGCGTGCTTTTGCTTACGGCTAATATAGCCGCGATCCTCAAGTTCATGTAGAGCGTTAATTATTGATCGTATACTGACATTTAGGTCACTGGCCAATCTTTCATTAGAGTAGAAGATTTCATCAAGATCTTGGGCTAAGTGAGCGAGCCGAACCAGCATCGCCTTTGCTAACTGACCAAGCTTTGGATCATCCAATGAGTAAATGCAGTTAGGATGAACCTTTTCTTGAAGCCCTTTTTCGGAATTAACTCTTTTCGCCATAGAATCGCCTCATTTGTTAATTATGACATAAATACATCCTATAGTATGCAGATTTTGCACTTTTGTATTGCAATGCGCCATGGGGCTGGTAGAATCATGGTAATACACTCGGATATTGGCCCTAATTTAAACGAAGATGAGAGGAGAGCTTTGAGTATGAAAGAGAGAGTAACAAAAAGAAATTCAGGAGGGGCGCATTTTACCCATAGTGGGACATCCCCTACTGAAATGAGTCAAGTTTGGATCGCCTACACATCAGAATGTACGGTTAACTTCTACGCCCAATGTCTGGTTTCAGAAGCTGAGAATTCTGAAAATAACATCGGCCAACATACTTCATTAATTCCAGGTGAAGTATGAAATCAAAACAACGAAAAATCAGACGGCGCACTGGCGCTCTTGAAATTGGCGGAATTGCTTCAATCCCTAGACTTGTGCCAGCAGTTTTGGCGCTGCTTTGCCTAAAACCGTGGCCTTTCACTGAAAAGGAAATCTTCAAAAGTTTTCGAGGGCGAAAGAGGGACAAGGCCATCGCAATTCGGTGGCTTCACCAGAGGCAGCATCTAATCCGTTCTGGCGAAGGGAAAAAGGGATCACCCTTTCGATATCAAAGCCTAATTGGAGAATCTGACGAAAACCCTAACGGCTCCTCTACAAATGGGAGGCGTTCATGAGTTCCTTGACCTTTCTTATTATCGTCAGAAACAGACGGATTTGTGGGTCCTTTGGGATTTCATTGCTCCGACAGGGGCAAGGTCCATCAGGACCTTCTGTAAGCTTCCTGGACGATACAGAGGCTGGGAGTAGGTCATGAGCTGGTCAGTGAAACCATTTCCAAAGATTTGCCGTAGAACAGGGCTGCAGGTCGGTTGGCGCTTCACCTTCAGATCTTATGTCCCAGAGAAAAGGCGTAACCAGCCAGTATCCGTCGAGAGCATTCCAGAAAAGTTTCGTGAATGTCAGTGTGCCGATATCCCAGATCTTCTTAACGGGACAAAATGTAAATGCTTAAAGGATGCCGAGGAGTATTCCAATTCTAAGGCGGCTGAAGCGGATGCAGTAAAAATTCGGATTTTGAAGCGGAAAGAATGGGAAGAGAAATTCCAAAACTTTAAGCCCCTGCTTGAGGCCTTTGCAAAAGAACATCAATTGGCCGCGCCGAACTCCTGGAAGAACGACGTTTATTATCTGGAAACTTATGTTTTCCCTTTCTTCCTGGGTAGCCAGCTGTCGAACAATGTTCAAAACTGGGCGTTGTATTACAGCCAGTTCAAGTCACACCTGAGAGAGGTCAAGCCACTTAAATACGATAAAAAGAACCTGTCGATTAACACTCAAAACAAAATTATCAAATCACTGAATCTGTTTTTGTCATTTCTAACTGTTGCTCATCCTGTGATGGGTAAGTTTGAAAAATGCAGCGTATATCCAAAAAGTATGTGCGCACGGGCAAGCGCTGAGCACGTACTAGAGGACCATGAGATTCCGATCATTCATCGCGCTCTAATGGATATTCGCCCGATTTCTGCAGATCTCTTCGTAATTCTTGTAAGAACTGGAATAAGAATCAATGAACCACTGGGCCTGTGTATCGCTTTTATTTCAGCAGGAGAAATTGAGGGATTAAAAAGTAGGCGCTATCACGAACTGATTGCAAAATACGGGCTGAAGTATTTTGGCTATATTTGTTTGGAAAGCCAGCCTGCGTTGGATCAAATTAGAGCACGCGTCCCTTCTAAAGATAGATTCGGAATTTCCTGGTCGGCAGGCAGCGTTCCTAGAAAACCTCTGAAGCACAGACCAGAGATCAGCCCGAAGCACTTTCGTTACATTCCTATCGTTGACAAAGAGGCTTGGGACGTTGTTGTCAGGCTTTACAACAACCAGATCGAAAAACTTGAAAATGGAGAATTCGGATCGGAGGAAAGGGACTATTTGCTGTTCGATGGAATGACAGCATCTAAGTTTTATATCGACTTAATGAAGGCTTTTGAGGCAACAGGTTTAAAACCCAGGTCGCCACACAAGGTCGGAAGGCACACTTATGCGACTTGGTTCTATGGCGTGACCTGCGAAGATCCAGTATTGGCAGAAAAAGTATTGGGTCACAGAGATAAAGCTACAATGGACAATTACTCTCATTTGGCCGAGCAGATCGGGCGTGAGCAGCAACAGAAGATTCGAGGCAGAAAGAAGTTGGTCTAGTGGCTTACGGTTAATATCAAATAGAACCAGATAGGTCATAGTTGGCTAAAGTACGTTGAATTCTAGGAACGATCTTCGTTTTGAGGTCTGTTAGATCTCGGTATTCATCTAACGTCCATTGGGCCAAGTGAAAGTCGGTGTCGCAGCCTTCTGGCCTTGTGGCGATGACGTCTGTGCCCGTTGCACGGGCGAATCCGAACTCATAAAATACGTTGGGCCGGTTACCCTCAAGATCGCAGATTACAAGCACGGACTTGGAGAGCCAGTTTTCTACTGCGGGAGAGATTCGGTCTTTGTGAACTAGGGATGGGTTGTCTATCTTGTCCACAGTGGCTAGGCCGCTTGAAGCTTCTTTTACGGCTTCGACAATAGCATCGTATTTCAGTTTCGCGTGGGCCACCTGCTCAGGGGTGTTTTTCTTTTCGGTAGGAAACCACATCATCACTGCTACGTCGGGAATGTTGTTTGCTTTACGGTCAGCTGCAGACTTCATTGCGATGAAGTTGGATCGTAGTCTCAGTTCGGCGATTCGCGTAATCAGATAGTTAGGAACTTGATCTCCAAACTGACAGAATCCCCGTGAGGCAAGGGAACTGCCGTTAATTCCATCAGTGTTTCCAGTTTTCCGATGAACGAAGTCAACGGCTTGATTGTTGAGTGACGTTCGAACTGGTTCGGTAAATCGGATTAACTTCTCCTGAACTGCATTCCAGAAAAATGTGCCATCTTTTCTTCCAGCTTGGCGAAAGGAGGTTTCTAACTGTTCTAAGGTTTGATCGAGGACTCGGTTTAGAAGTTCTCCATACAGTTTGCCGACACCATTGCAAAAGAAACCTGAGCGCAGGACGCCTCGCCGATTGTGGTCGGCTACGTATGCAGAAAGCTGCTTATCGAGAGTTTTGGTTTCCGTGTCTTTACGGTTGTTGAAGACCTGTTCCACTAATGATTCGATTTGTTCGCGTGCTTTTTCGGCCATAGATGTAACCCTTAGTTCACGGGCTCGCTCGTCTTTGCACGATACTTAGGAAGTTCGTGAGAACTATGCATCCAAAGCGTTGGACTTGAACTGATGGTTGGCTCACTCCGAGCCTCGCATCATCGTTTGAACTTTCCGGCTCATTTCGTCCAAGCGAGTACCCAACCCTTGGATGACTCCCTCTCTGTCTTGAACGGAGCGGTTCTGGCTGAGTTTGAATTTCGCTTCGATCGATTCGATTTCTATCTCAAATCCAATGATCGCACTCGTCAGCTCCGACTCGCTTTTCAGGTCGTCAGGTAAAAAGAATCTCCAAGGATCTTTCTCCGCAGACTCAAACGCTTTCGTCATCTTCTGAAGCAGTCCAATCAACGGCTTGAAGCTATCGACCCAACGGATGCGCCCCGTGATGTGGACGGTAGCATAGTTCCAGGTCGGGACATCGTTTTCGGCGTACCACTTCGGAGTGATGTAGGTGTGCGGACCATGAAAGATCGCTGTGATAGGCCCGCCATCCGTAAGCAATTGAGACTGAGGGTTTCTCCTCGACATGTGGCCCAAGAGCTTAGTCGAACCTGTTTCCTCAAGAATGATTGGAAGGTGATTAATTTGCGGAGCGCCATCGTGGACACTGATCAAGGTTGCGAACGGATAATCTTTGATGAGCTTGAGTGCGCGTTCTCGATCGTTTTCTTCAAAGTGCTTTGGCAAATAAATCATGAGTAAAGTACCTCATCCTGGGCTGAATTGGATGCGATGACCAGGAGCTTGACCGGTTCACCGGTTGGATTCTCCACAAAATGAGTGTTTTCGCGACCTGGCGGAAAACCGAGATAGTCTCCTGGTTTCAACGGATGGCGCTCAGATCCGATATGAGCAACTGGACTTCCATCGAGAACGAAAATCATTTCTTCTCGATGGCTATGGGCGTGAGGTGAAGAAGATCTACGACCTGGAGGGATGATCTCGTGGTGAACAAATACATCCTTGAATCCGAATGAGTCGCTCAGGACCGCTGAGAGTGAAAACTTTTCACCAGATTTCGTGGACTGAAGCTCGCGATGCTCGATCTGTGAAATGTTAATTGAGGTGATCTTCATGCGTAAATCACCAGAATCCTGGAACAGTGCCAGCAAGTGAAGGTTTTAAGTCGTGTTTGCAGTATTGAACTGTCGTGCATGCCTTAGGATCGGCATCAAACATCTTGGTAGTCTCAAGTGCTTGTTGCAAACTCTTCTTCCCGTATTCCACGCGACGGTTTTCTGGAAATGAGAGTTCCACAGGCTCCAAACACCAGCATTCGCTTCCTGTGTCCTTCGCATACTGAGTAGCGAAGAGCTGCTTTTGTCCCGATCGAACTAGGAATCGATCAAGGGCTGCTGCCATTAGCCACTTGTTCTCTCCCAAGGTCCCCAGATCAGTTGCCCTTTTTGCCCAGATGAACGCTTGGAATGAATGGTCGGCTGTGTTTCCGTGTTGATAAACCATGGCCGCTGCCGCGTAGTCCTTGCCGTCGCGAAAACAGCCCTCTGCAAAAAATTTTGCGACTTTGATCCGCCGATCGAGGTCCCTCGGAGCTACCTTAGGCCAATCGATTTCATTAATCGAACCCTGGCGATCGGCTTGATCTTCGGCTTCAAGCTTTTGAAGCTCGGCCGAGGCTTTTGCATACTGTTCGGGGCGATCAGAGCAGGGAAAAAAGTCGTTTGTTGGAGGACTTGCGTGCGCGTAAGCACAGAAGAGAGAAAGAAACAGGAAAGAGGACTGCAGGGATGTTTTCATTTTCGTATACCCAGTTTTTGATAGACGGCGAGGTCTTCCTCGAACATCGGTTGGAGTTGCTGCAACTCCTCTAACGTTACCCAGCGGATTTCCGTGTGTTCATCATTCTTAAGAAAAGCAGATCCTCCGATGACCTCAGTCTTCCACCAGTGGATTCTGGCGCTTTTGTCATGCGTGTCGAATTCGCACAGTTTATCGACTGCGCGAGTTTTAAGCCCGACTTCCTCGAATACTTCTCTAGCTACTGCATCCTGCTCTGTTTCGCCTGGTTCGATTCGTCCAGAGATGGGGCACCAATATCCTGGGGCTGATTTCTTATTTGGACTTCTCTTTCCGAGGAGGAACCGGCCCTCGTGTTCGATGACAGCGGCGACAACTTGAACCTTTTGAGAACTTAAGGTCGTAGGTAGTTCTGTAGTATTCATTCGAATATCCTTGAAAACACATACTCGTCCGAACTTGCTCCCTTAAAAAAGTCAGCATCCTTGATGAGATCGACTTGGATCATGCCCAGTTTCTTGGCGAGTCGATGGGAAGCCTCGTTCCTCGTGTCCGACCATGCTTTCACTTCGCGGACTCCGAGCGTGTCGCGCAGGTAAGCGATGACGGCTTGCATTCCTTCGGTCGCAAAGCCACTACCCTGAGAGTGTCTGGCGACGACGTACCCGATCGAAGCGATACCATCTCGCGTAACACCGGCCTGGAAGTGAGCCATAATTCGCCCAGTGGCTTTCTCGCGAGCAGCCCAGTTAAGCCAGAGTTCAGTTTCGTCCGGAGAGCGCCGCTTAGCCCACTTCGCGCATCGTTCTCGTTGCTTTTCAAGAGACAGCGGTTCAAACGGAACAAAGTGATGGAGTTCAGAATCGCGAAAAAGCTCCCAGAGGGCCTCAGCATGAGTTTCAGTGATGGGCTCAAGGTGAAGTCGCGAGGTGTCTAGCGCTGACTGATGAAAGGATACCGTTCTGTCTTGTTTGAACCAATCCGCCTTTTTGATCTGATAAACGATGGACCTGCTAAGATCTCCAGCCACAGGAGAAGAGGCAGCCTTATTGACTTCAGTTCCACCGATCTTTAGCATCGCGGCCCGCTATCGAAGGTTTGTTTCACCTACGACAAAATTGGCTGTTTCGGTGTGTTGAAATGCTTAACCTGGCATACACCATTTGAGTTCGCGGATATAACTTCCTCCC
>CAZCBS010000081.1:0-13595 GCA_964496965.1 uncultured Bacteriovoracaceae bacterium | reverse complement strand
TTCGTTTTGGGTTTCGGTAAAAACACAACCGCTCATGCCGACCCCAAGACCCAACAGACAGACTACTGACAAAATCGCACTCTTCGTTTTCATTTTATTAAAGACCCCTTTTAATCCCCTGAATATTTCCGAACCAGTGCAAACTGACCCGGTCCAAATGTGATGGCGAGACCGAACAGCAAGGCCCATGCCTGGAAAAAACGGGATTTTTGGCCCTAAAACGACACCGATCCAGCCAAAGTGACACTGATTGATCGTGTGATTCGACAATCGAATGATGACTGAGTGGGTATTGCTTGGATGAAAGTAGAACCGATAGGGTCGTATCTCGATTGCCCAACTCGTCGCGCGACGAGTGCTTTGACTAGTTCAGTCCGGCTTTCTCGAGAGGCGCTTAAAACCATTCAACTAGCTAATTTAAAAAGATTTGTTTTTGTGACAAAGCCGTGACAAATCAGCGGCCCAAATCAAATAAGCTGAATCCATATTTATGTCGCTGAATTCTTTATGCGTCATACACAGCCGTAAAGGGCCAGAGTGGTCGACGACCGTTCTAAGTTATCCAGGAGCAGAATTGCTTTCTGGCGCGTTCTATTTGGATACTTGTCAGCGTGTATTGTGGGTGACGACTCGAGATGAGCTTGAGAGAAGTCGCGAGACCATTGATTGGTCGGGCTATGAGATTTTCTCAGACGTTGTGGCTTATAGCTTCTTGCTTCGTGTAGCGACCGGTCTTGAAAGTCAGGTAGTCGGTGAGACGGATGTTTTCGGCCAGCTGAAAGAAGCTTGGCGCAAAACATCGTTTGATCTCGATGAAAATGTCGACTTTTATATTCAGAAAATTTTTGAAGATACGAAAGAGATTCGCTCTCGCCATCTTCAGCATCTGGGTGGTGTTTCGTACGGAACGTTGGTGCGCAAATTTCTGCAATCCAAGCGTTGCTCCGATCCTACGCTTTTGGTGGGAGCGGGTCAGCTCGCGCAGTCAGTTGCGCCGTTTCTGCTTGAGCAGGAAATTTGGATCATCAACCGAAGCGCCGAGAAGGCGCATGCGCTCGCAAATGAGCTAAAACGCGAATATTCCGCACGCGTTCGCGTCCTTGAAACCGCCGAAGAACAGGCCGAGGGTTGGACAAAGTCTTTTCAAGCGATTCTTTGCGTTCCTGTCGATGAGGCGCTTGATCCGGCTCGAGTGGAAATGTGGAAAGCGGGAAATGCGGTCGCGGGACGGAATCGCACGCTTTTGCATTTGGGTGCGCAAGAAGCTCAAAGCGGACCCTGGCAGAATCTTCAGGGCGCATCGTACTTGGATGATATTTTTGAACTCCAAAAAGCGCAGGGAGAAGTGCGCTCGCTTCAGATCGGGCTCGCTCTGCGCGCTTGCGACGAGCGAGCTAAGCTTCGCGCGCTGGGAAACTCCGTCAGTATTCACCACGGTTGGGAAGATCTGGCTGTTTTCGCGTAAGCGTTGCTGTTATTGAAGCATCATGAACTCTTTAAAACTAGGAACCCGCAAGTCGCTCCTGGCTTGGGCGCAAAGCAGTTGGGTGGCCCGCGAAATCGAGCGGCTTAATCCTGGCGCTTCTGTTGAGCTTGTGGGAATTGAAACCCGCGGCGATCGCATTCAGAACATTTCCCTTCAACAAGTCGCAGGAAAAGAGTTTTTCGTCGCCGAGCTCGATGATGCCTTAAACGAAGGACGCGTCGATCTGACCGTTCATTCGATGAAAGATCTGAGCTTGGATCGTCCAGCGCAATTTATCTTAGGCGCGGTTCCTCGCCGTGAAAACCCGCGCGATGTCGTTCTCTTTGGTCCTGGCGTGATGGAAAAGCTTGCGGCCGGCAAAAAGCTTCGCATTGGAACTTCGTCTCCACGACGAATCGAAAACATTCCGCCGTTTCTTGAAAAAGCTTTGCCACGCGTCGCAGGCCGCGCTCCTTCCGTTGAGCTCGTTGAAATTCGCGGAAACGTGAACACGCGCCTCAGTCGAGTGCATGAAGCTCCAAGTTCCGAAAAATACCTGGATGCGGTCGTTCTTGCTTTTGCGGGCCTGATTCGGCTTTGGAATGATGCGCAAGGACGTGCGGAGCTTTCGAAGCTACTGCAAGGAGTTCGTTGGATGGTGCTTCCGCTTCGCGAATGTCCCGCGGCTCCTGCGCAAGGCGCGCTTGCGGTAGAATGCCGTCGGGATGATCAGCGTGTTCGCTCCTTGCTCGCGAAACTTCATGACGAGCCGAGCGCGTCGAGCGCTGCGATGGAGCGACAGCTTCTCGCCGATTGGGGCGGGGGTTGCCACCAGCGCTTTGGCGCGACGGCGATTCATTCCGAAAAGCTGGGCAGCATGATGTGGATTCGTGGCGTAAAACCCGACGGAGTCTTTGTCGAAGACTTCCGTTGGAATCACTCCGCGAACCCAGTCGGATCGCCAGCCGCGTCTGTTCAAGGATTTTTGGGCGAAGAGATCTGGGACGGCTCTTATTGGAGAGCGGAAGCCGAAAAATCCGACGCTGAAATTTCTTGGAGCGCGGATCTTACGAGTCAGTGCGTTTTTGTTTCGCATGCCAGAGCGATTCGCGGCGAGCGTTCTTCATCGCTTCAAAACGCGCGCGTTTGGACTTCTGGAACTTCAAGCTGGTTCAAGCTCGCATCGCAAGGAGTCTGGGTTGAAGGGTGTGCCGAGTTGATGGGTTACGAGAAATTAAAGCCCATTCTCAATGAAGGCGTTTTGCAGCTTGCTCCGCTTTCTTCGTGGACTGTTCTGACTCATGAAGCGGCTCGCGCGGATTGGACTCAAGGTCAGGTCATCGCGACGTACAAAGTGAGCGCAAGTTATTCACAAGAAGCAAAAGACGCGCTGAAACGCGCGAAATACGTCTTTTGGAGCAGCGGTTCGCAATTCGAAGAATTGCGTTCGTTGATGCCATCCAATGCAAAGCAGGCCTGCGGACTCGGAAAAACCGCGGATCGGATTTTGATTCAAGCAGGGGCTGCGAACGTTCAAGTTTTTCCGTCGGTAGAGGAGTGGAGAAAATGGGTAACAAGCAAGGTCAGCTCTCGCTCAGGCGCTTAAGGCAGAATCCTTGGATTCGCGATCTCGTGCGCGAGCATCGCGTATCGGTGGATCAGCTGATTCAACCGTATTTCGTGGTGGACGGAATTTCGTCTCGCGAAGCCATCCCTGGTCTCACCGGAACTTGGCGCGATACGCCTGCATCGCTATTGAAGCAGATCGAATCCGATCTTGAGGCAGGCGTACGTAAGATTCTTCTTTTTGGCGTGCCTTCAGAGAAGAGGCTGAAAGGTTTTGATTACTCATTTACCGCCCAACAAATCGCAGCCATAAAAAAACAGTTTGGATCGGACGTGTTTGTTTCCGTTGATGTCTGCCTTTGCTCGTCGACCTCACATGGCCAGTGTGGGATTTTAAATCCTGAAGGCGATCACGTTGAGAATGGCGCGACGGTTGCCGAGCTTGCGCGCGCGGCAACGGAGTATGCGCAGGCGGGGGCTGATTGCGTTGCTCCAAGCGATATGATGGATGGACGCATCGGCGCGATTCGCGCGTCACTCGATCAAGCTGGGCTCGAGCGCACGCTTTTGATGAGTTATTCAGCTAAATTTCATTCTAAATTTTACGGCCCGTTTCGCGTCGCTGCGGACTCCGCTCCTAAAGGCGGAACGTCTTTGAAGGATCGTGCGACTTATCAAATCGATCCGGGTTCGCCACGCGATGCACTCGCAAGCTCGATTCGCGATGCCGAAGAAGGCGCCGACATTTTGATGGTGAAGCCGGGCTTGCCTTATCTCGATGTTCTGGCGGATCTTTCGCGGCAAATTAACAAGCCTTGGGCAGTGTACGAAGTGAGCGGTGAGTTTGCCGCGATCGAGCTGATGGCTGCGCAAGGCCTGGTCAACGGACCTGCCGCGCATCTTGAATCTTGGACCGCATTTATCCGCGCGGGCGCCTCGATGATCATCACTTACGGCGCTCGCAACGCAAAACAATGGCTGGAGCAGAACTCATGACCGAATCAGAAGTCTTATTTGAGAGAGCAAAGAAAGTTTCCCCAGGAGGCGTTCACTCGCCCGTTCGCGGCTTTAGGGGCGTGGGGGGAACTCCGCGTTTTATTCGCGCCGCCAAGGGCTCCGAGCTGATTGATGTCGACGGAAATCACTATGTTGATTTCTGCATGTCCTGGGGTCCGATGATTTTTGGCCATCAAGATCCAGAAGTGAGAGAAGCCGTCGATTCTGCGCTCTCGCGTGGATGGTCTTACGGTACAGCTGAGCCTTATTCGCTGGAGCTCGCAGAGCTCATCACCGGATCGATGCCCTGGGTTCAAAAGATCCGTTTCGTCAACTCAGGCACTGAAGCCACGATGGCTGCCGCGCGCGTCGCTCGCGGGGCGACGGGCCGCCATAAGATTTTGAAATTCGACGGCACTTATCACGGACACGCCGATCCATTCTTGGTGCGCGCAGGTTCAGGCCTTGCTGAAATGGCATCGCCGGACAGCGCGGGCGTGCCCCAGGCTTTGGCGGATGCGACGATTGTCGTTCCGTTGGACAATCTGCAAGCCGTGGAGAAAGCGTTCGAGCTTCATGGCAAGGATATCGCGGCGGTGATGATCGAAGCGATTCCTGCGAATAACGGCCTTCTTCTTCAGATCGACGGATTTAACCGTCGAGTGATGGAGATCGCGAAAAAACACGGCGCTCTTGTCATTTATGACGAAGTGATCACCGGCTTCCGTGTCGGTTTTGGCGGAATGGCCGAGCGCGAAGGCATCACTCCGGATCTTGTCTGTTACGGCAAAATCATCGGGGGCGGCTTTCCAGTCGGTGCTTACGGCGGACGCGCGGAATTGATGGATCTCGTTGCTCCTGCTGGCCCCGTTTATCAAGCAGGGACTTTGAGCGCGAATCCTGTCGCCATGAGCGCGGGTCTTGCGATGCTTAAAAAACTGAAGCGCGAAAATCCGTATCCAAAACTTGAAGCGCGAACGACGGCGCTTGCCGATCAGCTCGAAAAACTTGCCCGTTCAGCTGGCGCGCAAGTTAGAGTCCAGCGATTTGCCTCGATGTTCTGGACCGTCTTGGGAGAAGTCAAAACCTCGGACGGAGCCGTCAGAACGCCCGAGCAAACTCCTTCCACCCAAAAAGAACGCTACGCAAAAGCGTTTCATTCCATGTTGGCGGACGGAATCTACATGGCACCCAGTGGCTATGAGGTTTCGTTTCTCTCGACGGCTCATACGGATGCCGATCTTGAGCGACTTGTTAAAGGATTTGAAAAAACGCTTCGATAAAAAACTTCGATGAAGACAAACCCAACCTTTTCCAATCGGAGATTTGGCGTACTGCTCGCGGCCCACGTCGTGTGGCTTGCGCTGATTTGCATTTTGGGATTTTGGTGGGGACGTCTTTTGCTCAGGCAAGCAGGGAAAATTGAAGAGCTTCAAGTCACTACGGGCCAAACCGTAGCGGATGCCCACGCGCAATGGGAAAGAACCCATCACATGGTTTTTTGGGAATCGAGCTCGTTTCTCGCGCTGATCTTTTTGAGTGCCGCGTTTATTTTCTGGGTTTATTGGCGTGATATGCGTCGGGCGAGAAGTATTCAGGCTTTTTTTGCATCCGTTACGCATGAGCTCAGAACTCCGCTCACAAGTATCCGTCTGCAAGCCGAATCGATTGCCGAGAGTTTTTCTGAAAGCTCGTCGGAGCGCGCTTTGGTTGGGCGATTGATGGAAGATACGACTCGTCTCGAGGCACAGGTGGAGCGAACGCTCGAACTTGCGCGAGTGGAAGGTGGCGGCCCTGTTTTCGTGCAGTCCCTCCAGCTCAAGCCTTGGCTGGATCGAATGGTGCAATCCTGGCGCGAGGTATACGGAAACCGACTGGAAATTCAGACTGCATCGATTGAGGACGTCACGATTGAAGCGGATCCGACTTGCCTTCAAACGATTTTGAAAAACCTGCTTGAAAACACGCTTCGTCATTCTAAAAGAGAGCGGGCCGGCGTGGTTTTCTCCACCAGCGCATCACCGATTGGAATTTGTCTTTGCTATCAAGACAACGGAAAAGGATACGAGGGCGATCCGCAACAGCTGGGTCAGCTCTTTTTCAGAGGAGCCTCGTCTCAGGGCACGGGAGTCGGGCTATATCTGATCAAGACTTTGATGCGGAAAATGGGCGGTAAAGCCGATTTTACTCAATCAGGAAAATCGGGTTTCAAAGCGAATCTCGATTTTATTCGGGAGACCTCCAATGGTTGAAAAGCAAAGCTCCCGGATCTTGGTTCTTGAAGACGAGCGAAATGTCGGACTCACTCTGGTTGAGCGTTTGAGAAAAGAAGGTTTTGAAGTCGCCTGGGCAACGAATGCGGCCGAGGCCGATCTCGAAATCCAAAGTCGAAAGTTTGATCTCGCACTGATGGATGTGGGTCTTCCGGATGGCTCGGGTTTTGATGTCGCGGCTCGTCTTCGCAAGCTGCAGCCTGGGACCGCTATTGTTTTTCTTACTGCAATGGGAACGCCCGAAGATCGCATTCGCGGGCTTGAGCTCGGAGCCGAAGATTACGTCGTGAAGCCATTTCATCTGAAGGAGCTTTTGCTTCGGGTGCGCAACGGGTTGAAGCGCGCTCGATATCTCAATACCGCAACGGGCGACTCAAAAGAAGCTGTTCAAATCGGCCGAGCCACTGTGCATTTTGGAAAATTCGAAGCGAGCGTTTCGGGCGAGATTCATCCGCTGACACATAAGGAATGCGCGCTCTTGCGACTTTTGTTCGATCGTCGCGGCAACGTCGTGAGCCGAGACGAGATTCTCAATCATGTTTGGTCCGAGGATGAATTTCCGACCTCGCGGACCATCGATAACTTTGTCATGCGCCTCAGGCGCCTGGTCGAAACGGATCCAGAAAATCCGCAAGTCATTCGCAGCGTGCGCGGAGTGGGGTATCAACTTTTATGAATCTTTTTCAGACAGCAATTCGTCGACAAAATGAAGGAAGGCCTCCCGTTTGGTTCATGCGTCAGGCGGGACGCTATCATTCGCATTATCAAAACTTGAAGAAGACTCACTCGTTCATGGATCTGTGCAAAAAGCCTGAACTGGCTTGCGAGACGACCCTGGGCCCGATTCGCGATTTTAATTTCGATGCGGCGATTCTTTTTTCTGATCTTCTTTTTCCACTCGAAGTGATGGGAATGGGACTCGATTATGTCCCTGGCCCGAAGCTGGAATGGCATTTGAGATCGCCTCAGGACTTGAGGCGTTTAGATGGTAGCGGCGTTGCGCTCGTGAAGAAGCTTCAGTTTCAAGGTGACGCGATGAAACTGATTCGCAAAGAACTGGATCCTTCGAAAGGACTGTTGGGATTTGTTGGCGGACCGCTCACGCTTTTCTGCTACGCGGTGGATGGAAGCCACTCGGGAGGGTTGAGTTCCTCGCGCGAAGGCATGGTCGATGGACGCTACGAAGGTTTTTGCGAGAAGTTGATCGATCTACTGGCCGAAAACATGGCACTTCAAGCTCAAGGGGGATCGGATACGATTGCCGTTTTAGATACTTGCGCGGGTGAGTTCGATGCTTCGCTTTTTAAAAGCAAAGTCGTGCCCGCGTTGCAGAAGCTTTTCGATCGCTTCAGAAAACTCTGTCCCGATGTGCCGATTGCGTACTACTCGAAAGGCACGGGACCTGAGCACTGGAAATCGCTGGTCGATCTTCCGATCGCTTATCTTGGAATCGATTGGAACCACGACATCGCGTCCGTTCTCACGCAGTGGGGCTCTCGCTGGGCGATTCAGGGAAATATCGATCCGGATTGGATGTTGCTCGACGGCCGAGAGCTTGAGCCAAAGCTACGCGAAGTTTTCGCGCGCGTGAAAGCGCTTCCACCCAGCGCTCGGCGTGGTTGGATTTGCGGATTGGGTCACGGCATTCTGCAGAAAACGCCTGAAAGCAACGTTCGTCTATTTTTAAAGATTCAAAGGGAGATGTTTGGCCAATGAGTCTGTCCTCAGCGCTTTTAAAGAAATACAATGTGCCGGGTCCTCGTTATACGAGTTACCCAACGGTTCCGTATTGGGCCGTGAATCCGACAGCGGAACAATGGCTCGAGAGTATTGCCTCGGCATTGAAAGAGGGCGCAAAAGACGGAATTGGCGCGGCTCTTTATATTCATATTCCGTTCTGTCAGAGCCTTTGCACCTATTGCGGATGCAATACCCGCATCACGCGAAACCGCGCAGTTGGCCAACCTTATGTCGAGACGGTGATTCAGGAGTGGGATCTTTATCGATCTCAGCTCGGTCAAATCATTCTGCTTGAGGAATTGCATTTGGGTGGCGGAACTCCAACTTTTCTTACGCCTAGCGAGCTTGAAACGCTGATGAGCGGCATTCTTAAGAATGCGAAAGTTCTTCCGGGCGCCGAGTTCTCGGTTGAGGCGGATCCCCGCGTGACGACCCGCGAGCATCTTGAGGTGCTGGCAAAGCTTGGTTTCAAGCGACTCAGTTTGGGCATTCAGGATTTTGATCCACGGGTTCAGGACATCGTTCATCGCGTTCAAAGCGTTGAGCAAGTTCGCGAAGTCACCGAGACGGCTCGGCAATTAGGATTTACGAGCATCAATTACGACTTGATCTACGGCCTTCCGCTGCAGACGCGCGAAAGCATCCAAAGCACGATCGAAGCCGTTCGGGGGCTTCGTCCAGATCGAATCGCATTCTACAGTTACGCGCACGTGCCGTGGATCAAGCCCGGTCAAAGACGTTTTACGGAAGCCGATCTTCCGAGCGGCGATGAAAAGCGCGAGCTTTACGAAATGGGTCGAAGAATGCTCGAGGAAGTGGGCTACCGTGAAATCGGGATGGACCATTTCGCGCTTGAGACGGATTCGCTTTGGAAAGCATCGGTCGAGGGATCGCTTCATCGCAACTTCATGGGATATACTTCAAGGCAGGTTTCGCCTTTGATCGGCCTTGGTGTCTCCGCGATTGGCGATGCTTGGACTGCGTTTGCACAAAACGAGAAGGTTCTCGAGACTTATCAAACGCGAGTTCAAAAGGGCGAGCTTCCGATCCTTCGTGGGCATGTGCTCGATTCAGAAGATCAGATCATTCGTCGTCATGTGCTCAACCTCATGACCCGGATGAAAACGTGCTGGACGGATCGCGCGCTTTGGACTCCTTATCTTGACAGCGTCGCACCTCGCCTTGAAGAATTCGTTCGCGATGGCCTGATTGAGCTGTCTTCGGGCTCTTGCACAGTGCATGAGAAAGGACGACCGTTTTTAAGAAACATCTGCATGGCGTTTGATGCTCGTTTGACAAAACAAGCACCCGCGACACAGCTTTTCAGTAAAACGATCTGAGAGGGGCGAAGGCGTGATCGGTTCGTTGAAAATCGAGACCGAGCAGGATCGCCAGGCGATTGTCGTAGGAGCCGGCGTCTCGGGGCTTTTGATCGCCTACGTACTCGATCAGCAGGGATTCAAAGTCACTCTGATTGAAGAATCGAAGCGAGCCGGGGGGCTGATTTCAACGCAATCCACGGAATGGGGTCCTGCTGAGTCAGCAGCGCATTCGTTTTTGGTGACAGACGAAATCGCGGAGATCTGTCGCGATTTAGGTGTTGAGCTTTGTCCGGTAAGGCCAGACGCGCGCTCTCGATATATTTATCGGCGCGGAAAAATGCGGCGCTTTCCGCTTTCTTTCTTCGAGTTGATCCGAACCTTTTTAAGGGCGTATCTTGTTCTTTCAAGGGCAGATCTCTCGCGTGGCTCCGCCACGCTCGAGCAATGGGGAAATCGGCATCTCGGTAAATCCGCGGTAAAGTATCTTCTTTCTCCATTTTTGACCGGAATTTACGCTGCGAGACCTTCTGAGATCTGTGTGAGCGCGGCGTTCCCCGCGCTTGAAGTTCCAGCTGGGCAATCGCTTTTGAGCGCGCTGCTGAGAAAGCTCAGATTGCGCTTGTTGAGTTCCAAGAAAAAGTCGGCACCGAAAAGCCAATCCAAAAAAATGATGGCTCCGAAAATGGGGATGGGCGCTCTTGTTGGCGCACTTGAGAGAAGACTCGAAGAGCGTCTTGGAGATCGATTTCGAAAGGGCGAAACGGTTTCCGTCTTGCCAGATAGCCCTAATGTGATTCTTGCCGTTCCTGCATCACGGGCTTCTGCGCTTCTAGCTCAGAAAGATTCTCGCCTTTCTCAGGCTCTTTCTGAGATCGAATATGCGCCCTTAGTGAGCGCGACGATTTTTATTTCCAAAGCGGCTTTTTCAAGCCTACCAAGAGGCGTGGGAGTTTTATTTCCTGAGGCAGAAAAACGTGATTGCCTCGGAGTTCTCTTTAACTCAAGTGCGTTTTCGGACAGGGTTCGAGATGAAGCCGAGTGGGTTTCTCTGACAATGATGCTTGGCGGAACGATTCGTCCGGAGATGATTAAAAAAGCTGATCATGAGCTGTTCGATTTGATTCGGAACGAGCTTAAGATTTTGTTTGGACTAGACGACTCAAGCGTCCAAAGTGCACGAATTGTTCTCAATCGTTGGACGCACGCCATTCCTAAATACGATCAGAAAACAATGGCCGCTTGGAATGCCGCCCGCTCTGGCTGGTGCTCGGTTCCTGGCCACGTTCTGACCGGCAATTATACCGGCCAAATCAGTATTCGCGGAATGATGCAGGAAGCTTGCGCGCTGGGCACAAATTTGGCAGCTGGATTGCACGTCTAAAGCCGAAATGAGCAAGGAAAAACCAGCAGCGCCTTTCCCTCGTTTCAATTGGTTTTATATATTTATCATCGGCTGGATGTTTTTGCTGATTTATGACTTTTCGCAATATCGGCGAAACGTTGAGACGATTCCTTACAGCCAGTTCCTGAGCTACGTCCAGCAGCAGCAGGTCGATAAGCTTGCGATTGGAAATGAAAGAATCGAAGGTCAGCTTAAAAATCCGAAAGCGAACGGTCCACGGGAGTTCGTCACCAATCGCGTCGAGGATCCCGGCCTTTCGGATCGTTTGAGCCGAGCCCACGTGACCTTTACGGCGGTTCACGAAAGCACGCTTTTTAGAGATATTCTGTCGTGGACGATTCCGGCGCTTGTCTTGGTTGCCGTATGGATGTTTTTCCTCAATCGCTTCGGTCAAATGTCGAGAGGAAGCGGGATGCTTCCCATTGGGAAATCGAAAGCGAAGATCTACGTCGAGAAGGATCTCGCCACCCGATTTGATGACGTTGCAGGAGTGGATGAGGCGAAAGAAGAGTTGCAGGAAGTCGTCAATTTTCTCAAAGATCCCAAGCGATATTCTAAGCTGGGTGGACGAATGCCTCGAGGCGTGCTGCTTGTCGGTGCTCCCGGAACCGGAAAAACCTTGCTCGCTCGCGCGGTGGCAGGCGAGGCTCGCGTTCCGTTTTTTTCGATCAACGGCTCGGAGTTCGTCGAGCTCTTTGTGGGATTAGGTGCCGCTCGTTTTCTAGATCTTTTTCAACCGGCACGAACTCAGTCGCCTTGTATTCTTTTTATCGACGAGCTCGATGCGCTTGGAAAAGCGCGTGGGCTGAACGCGATCACCGGCTCTTCGAACGACGAAAAAGAGCAAACCTTGAATCAGCTTTTGGCCGAGATGGATGGTTTTGATCCTTCCAGCGGAATCATTGTCGTCGCGGCGACTAATCGCCCTGAGGTTCTTGATCCCGCGCTTTTGCGAGCAGGACGCTTTGATCGACAGATTTTGGTCGATAAGCCTGATCGCCTGGGCCGAATCAAGATTCTCGATGTTCATATGAAGAAGGTGAAGCTTGCTCCGGGGGTGACATCGGCGCAGCTCGCGGCGCTGACCGCAGGGTTCTCGGGGGCTGATCTCGCGAATCTAGTCAATGAGGCCGCGCTTTTCGCGACTCGCAGGGGAGCTGAAGCCGTCGAGCAATCTGATTTTACCGCGGCACTTGAGCGAATCATCGCGGGGGTCGAGCGCAGAAGCCGGGTTCTTAATCCTGCCGAGCGAAGACGTGTCGCTTACCATGAGATGGGTCACGCGGTCGTTGCGCTGGCCATGGGCGAAAATGAGGCGGTACATAAAGTGAGCATCATTCCTCGCGGCATCGGGGCGTTAGGATACACGATGAGGCGTCCGACTGAAGACCGTTATCTTATGGCCAAACGCGAGCTCGAGTCCAAGCTTGCGATCGCGCTCGGCGGTCGGGCTGCGGAAACGTTGTTTTTTGATGATATTTCAACGGGCGCCGCGGATGATTTGGATAAAGCGACCGAGATCGCGCGCGCGATGATCACCCAGTATGGAATGAGCTCGGAGCTAGGTCTTGCCGCCTACGAGCGCGAACCCACGCCGCTTTTAGGCGCTCAATCCCGTATTCGGAGCTACGAATATAGTGAAAAAACAGCCGAATCCATCGATCAGGAGATTCAGCGGTTGCTCAATCGATCGGTCACCGTGGCAACGCATGTGATCCGAACCAATAAGGACTTTGTCGAGGAATGCGCCTCGATTCTCATGGCTAAAGAAACGATCGACGAGCAAGAGCTCAAGAAGATCTGGGAAAAATTCCATCAAGGTCAGGCCGCTCCGAGCGACGAATCTCACAATGTTCGTCGCCTGAGCGATTTCACTGGCACTGCTTAAGCTCGCTTTGGGTAAAGAGATAGCAGCTGTCCGGAAGCTTGCATCTGTTCGCCACCGATACGCGTTCTGGAGCTGGCGGAGGAGGCAGTCCTGGCGTCGAGGATGGCGCTACCACCGGGTTGGTGCCCTGGCCGTTGAGCCGTTTTCCCGCCCACATCACGCTTTGAAACTTAATCGTGGCGCGATCTTGAGTGGGTCCCACGGGCCCGCATTCGACATGGCCCATGAGGTTGATCGCAAGAGGCGCATTGCAATTGTCTGTCCCGTTGCCGTCGGACTTCAGTTTTGCCGTGACTCCGTCAATGATGACGTCAAAGTCGCCGTTTGGAAGAAAATACCAAGAAGTGTCCACTTTTTTATTCAAATTGCGAACGCTTAAGATGCGCGATTTGCAGTCGGCTTGAAGATAGAGAGGTTCGATATCCTCATTCAAATGGACTGTATTCGTCCCGATGGGGCAGCTCCACATCTGAAGCCGCAACGGTTTTACGTCGCCGACGTCTCCGTAAGGACATTGGCTGCCGTATGCGGCAAGTCCGTCCACTGGAGTGTAGTCATTGCTTCGCTGAGAAGCATCGAGGCTTGCATCATTCGGTCTGCCGCAGCTCGCGGTGCCTAAAGCGATGATTGCAGCTGCGCCGAAAACGGATGAAACTGCGCCCAGAAGTGTCTTTTTCATTCGTAGCCCCCAACAGTAACTGAATTTCAAGACAAGTGAAGAATACGCGAGGGACGCGGATTGCAAGTAGGGAGCCATGGCGGCGTGATGCAGGGCGGTAACCGAAGTGCTGAAATGATTCGCCCAGTGCAAGGTGCGTTAGCTTCAGATATACTTAATGGGGATGAAACCTAAAAACAGTCTACCAGTTTGGTATCAACCCGAGGCGCCGTTGGGGTCCGCTGTTCGTTATGTGGCTTCGCTTTCACCTAAGTTCAATTGGAC
>CAZCBS010000080.1:0-13635 GCA_964496965.1 uncultured Bacteriovoracaceae bacterium | reverse complement strand
TTCAGATCGATTCTGCGGCGCAAGCCAATCAAATTATACGTGATGCGAAGCCAGATTTTATCGTTTCAGCGATGGATCGGCCCATTGGCCAAATCTCGCCATGGATTGCCGAAGCCGCTGCTGAAATCGGAGTGCCTGTAATCTTCGGAGGCGTGGGAGTCGACGATGCTACGATCGGACCTCTCCTTGATTCAGCTGAGACTTGCCGCGCATATGCGCGCGCAATGTCTAAAGCAGGTGACAAGCTCAAGGGTTCAGGTAAGATCCCCAAGGCGTCTATCGTGTTTACGAACACTATCGTAGCAGCTCAGCTGGCATTTGACATATTCAGGCATTTTGCAGGCTTGGAGCCACCGATAGCTTTAAATCGAACGCTCAATATCAGCTTCTCTACGCTCACATTGACTGAGCGAGCTCGGTGGGATCAATTGGGTTAAATTTTTTTCGATGAGCTTCAATACATCCGCAAGCTCGCGCCTAATCCTTGAGCGCGCTTTTGTAGTCTCCACGCAACACGAGTTTGACGAGCTTTTTGCGAAACTCGTCAATCCAACGTGAATTAGGTTTTGTTTTTGAAGCCATAAATCTTGAATATGTTTTAAAATTTAAAAGTGTACGCCGACTCGAGCTTGGGTCGTCCACCAGGTTCTTTTGAATTCGTCTTGAAAGCGTATACTTGCGCCATCAGATATTCTCGTGGCATCGACATCCATGTTGCCACCGTAGTTGTAGTAAGCAACTTGAAGTCCAATCTCGAGATCGTTGCGTACGCTGTAATCAAAACCAAGACGCGGAGTGAAAATAAATTCTTGATAGCTAGTTGAAGGCGTTGAGAAAAGATATCCGCTGTTCGTAGTGGATCCGGTACCTAGGCTGAGAAACATCACACCTAATCCGAAGCCAGCCCAGAGGTCAAAACTTTCGATCGTCTTGTGGACCTTTCCGAGGGCGTAGATGCCAAATTCGGTGTCTGGGTGATCGCCGGAGTTATCTTTAAATTGGCTCCATTCTGTCAGGAGCCCGAACGACAAAGGAAGCGAAGGTAAGCGATACATGCCCTCAAGTCCTATGCTTGGGCTTGTATTGCCTTTTGAGTCTGTTGTCGCAAGCGATGTTCCTTGATACTTGTAGTTTTGACTGACGTTCGATCCAAACGTTACGCCCCCAAGCGCAGTGACCTTGATTGGAGTAAGTGTCTCCGATTCTTCGGCCGAATATGCGAAATGCGCGGGGATGATGATGAATGATAGAGCGAGCCCAGTCCGATGGATTGTGTTCATGCAATGATTATGTGAATAAATTTAAAATAATAAAGTCTAATCTTTAAGAGAAATGATTTGTCCGGGCTTTAAAACAAACCATCGAGGGTCTTTTCTAGCGAGGACTTGGATCCGCTTGTGCACTCGATTGACCTCGCTCCGTGCATGATGAGCTACGCCGATCTTAGAAATCGAGGCGCCGGAAGCCCATGCCTCAAGAGTTTTCAAATCGGCGTGAACAGGGATTTTCTTTCGGAGCGTATAGACTTCCTGAAGAAGCAACCCAACATCTTTTACTAACTCTTGAGTCGAAGGCGTAATCTGCCCGTCACCGCTGAGGGCAAATGACTTGAATCTGTTCCGTTCAAAATCTACTCGTATCGTGTAATTGAGTACGGAATGAACCGTCCTGGCGACGGATAAAGAAAGTCCTTCAAAAGATATCGAGTTAGACTCAGAAAGGCTGACAAAGCGGATAGGGAATTTCAACTGCGAGAAAATTCCCGGATACCCCAGCGTAAAGAGTTTTTTGATAAAAATTTCAGTGCCGCGGCTTCCGAGAATAGTGAGAGGCCGAGTGCGCTTTTCTTCCCAATACCTTGTCAAAAGCGGAACGATCCCGAAGCAATGATCAGCGTGGAGATGCGTGAAACACACGGCATCGAGTTTTTTGTCGAGTCCGGATTTCCAAAGTCTTTCCGGAATCTGATAACCACAGTCAAAAAGAATCGAAGGAGCGCTCACTCCTTGAAGGAGATAGGACGTGTTTCCGAATTGCGTACCAAAGGCCTCGCCGGTTCCGATGACGGTGATTGATGGAGCTTTCATCTCAGGCTGATATAACTTTTAGTAAAAGATAGTGCAGCTAAAATGCGACTGTCAAATTCTTAGACAGTCTCGATGTCGAATTGCAACGAATCTAGCGTTAAACTCGGCCCTGTAGATGGCTTCCTGCTTGCATTCCCCATGGGACGAGTTGTGAGGAGACGAGAAGCTATGACAAAGCGTTTTTATCTATCCGGTTTTGCGTTGGCTCTGGCAATGGGGTTGGGCGTGTCGGTCGTGAAAAAAGAGTCGGGTCGGCAGCCTGCGGCCGAAGCCAAACCCGTGATCGTTTCCGGGCACTTTTTGAATTATGAAGGAAAGAACGTCGATCTTTGCGATCCGCGCGTATTTAGCTCCTCTCATTATGCTGCGCAATACCAGGATCTCTCGCGCCTATCGAGCGTGGACCTTTGCAACCACTGGGCAAACAACGGAATCATTGAGCAACGGCAGGCGGTCTCAAGTTTTTGGCCCTATGAATATGGAAATTTTAACGGGGATCTTTGTCCGTTAGATTTCGCAACGGCTACTGCTTATTATTTGGTTCATGGGGCTCTTGAAAAACGTCCGGTCACGATTCTGGTTGAGCCGGTCTTCAATGAGGCTGTTTATCGAGATCTTAATCCGGACCTTGCCAAATTGAGCAGCTTCGAATTGCGAAAGCATTTTGTGGTGAGTGGAGTTTACGAACGCAGGCAATCATCACGCGCGTTTTGCGCGGATCATTATCTCAAGCTCAATCCGGATCTGCAGAAGCCTCTCAACAATGACCCTGTGAGCGCGGCGGTGCACTTTATCCGCTACGGGCAAAATGAGGGCCGAACCGCGTTGGCTGATCTTGAATATCTTTTGGATCCTTCACATGAGGTCGGGGCGATTGCTAATTCCTCGCTCAGAGTCGGTTTCTCAAAACTGTTCGCAGGCGGAATTTATTCGATTAAATACAAAGGCAGAGAGTTCATCAATAACTACGATCACGGTCGCTCGTTGTCTTACGCCTGGACTTATGATGGAAAGGGCGAGTGCGATAATCCCACGGAAAACGGATCGCATCGAGACTATCGAGGATCGACGTCGAGCTCGCTCTTGAAAAGCTTCTCTGGATCCGGAAGCTCTTGGTCGTCGATCAACCAACCTGCGTTTTGGCTCGCTCCTGGTGATAAAGAGGGCTATTGTCCTGCCGGTGCCGTCAATGCCAATACGGAAGTTGTTTCTCGCGACTTGATGGAGAAGAAAGTCAGCTTTGGACGCTTCGGGGCCAACACGATTGACATGGAAGCTTTGATTACGACCAATCGAAAGAGCGATTTGATGCAGCTTGAACTTCCGACCGCGTATTTGAACGAGGATTTTAAGCGTTTCTATACGCTTGATCTTCAGGTCGCAAACTGGCCGGTAAAAGAGCTCGCTTTCAAAAGAGATCCTTCGACAGGATCTCCGTTTGTGGAAACTTATGCTCCGGTTATTCAAGCCACTGATGATGGAAACTTTGCATTTGCCATGGTGTTGGAGGATTCGAGCGCTCCAGGTAGCTTTAGTTTGCCTTGGTATGTTGCCTACAATTTCTATCATCCAATGAGCCGAGCGAACTCGACGATGAAGAGCTCGACCGCGATGCGTGCTCGAAACTTAACCGCGGGTTCGCGAATTAACTCGCATGCACATCTTTTCGTAGGATCGCTTTCGGAAGTCTCGAATGCGATTAGAGGAGCATTGCACCAGCTCAACTCGGAAAGACAGTCGCGAATCGTGAACCTTGCTGCCGGCTTTTCCGCGGCACGTTATCTTCAGTCCAATCCGGATATCCGTGGAGATTTCGCGGTGGGTGATGGTCCGCTCCTTCACTGTGTGATCCACGGTTACTTAGAGCGAAGAAAAGGTTGCTACGACGTCGCGGGTGAGTGATTCGTCAAGCTGCATTTGGGGCGCGCTGTTGTGATTCGAGTGGCAATGTCACGGTAAAGAGCGTCCCCTCGCCACGATGGCTTTCGACCCGAATTGTTCCGCCATAAGCCTCTGCTATATTTTTTGAGATAAAAAGTCCGAGGCCTAGTCCGCCGTAATTTTTTTCGGAAAAGCCCCTCCAAAAGCGATCGAATATTTCAACCTGTTGCTCTTCTGTCAGGCCTGGGCCGTGATCGCGAACTGAGAAAATCACGGTTTCCTCGCTCTTTTTCAATTTAACCTGAACTGTATTTTTTGCGCCGAACTTAGCCGCGTTTCCAAGAATATTTGAGATGATTTGCTCAAATCTGTCGGCATCTAGATGGCCAACGATAGGGTCGTCGATTTCTGTCTCCAGGATGCAACCGGCGTCTGTAAACTCGGGACTCATATTGGCGATGACCTTGCGCACGACTGACGATAAATCGAATGTCCTCACATTGCCTTGAGCATTGAATTCGTTTGATTCGATCTGAGCTGCGTCGAGCATCATGTTGACGAGGGTCCAAATCCGAGAAAAACTTCTTTGCGAAGTGGCTAAAAGCGCTTTTAATTTCTCGAGTGGATAGGTCGTGAGTCTGCCGCTGTTGACGATGCTGTTTAGAAGATGGATTTGAGTATTGATCGGAGTCAACGGAGTTCGAAGCTCGTGCGCGGCGAGCGAAATGAATTGATCCCGAATCTTCAACGAGTCTTGGAGATTGGCTTCCGTATCCTCAAGCTCCCGGATGGTATGAGCTAAAATCCGATTGCGTTTCATGAGAATTCCCATCGCCAAAGCTACGATTGCAAAAATAAAACAGAGCAAAAAGCCCACGAGCTTCGATGCGCGTTCGATCAGCGCATAGGCTTCCGTGTAGTCGACTTCCGTTATTACTCCAAATCCAAGATCCTTGTTCCAGGTCCATGCTCCGATGACTTTTTCACCGCGATAGTCTTTGTAACCTTTGATATCGATGCCAAATCGTTGCTTGATTGCGTTTTTCGCAACGGATTTGAGCGGTCTATCCTCGTTGTTCAAGCTTAAGTGAGTCTCGAAGCGAGACGTTGTTATGATCCTGCCGTCTTGATCAAAAACGTAAGTCTCGCCTGTCTTTCCAACGCGACTGAGGAGAGTGACTTTGCTGAACTCGCCTTCGGGGTCGATGTGAAATCCGAAAATCGCGATAGGATGGCCGAAGTGATCGAAAACTGGAGCCGTAATCGCCATTACGATTTTCTTGGATACAGATTGGCCGGCGGCTTCCTCTGACTGCGGTAGACTCATGTAAAAAGGAGAGACGAGTTTGACTGTTTTTTGTAAGCTTTTGAGATTGGATGCCGCAGGCCCAATCAATTCGAGTGCTGGCTGACCAATTCTTTTTTTATCCGTTCCGGCAATCAAAGTTCCATTTAGGCTGAGGACAAAATAACTGACGTAACTACGTTGCGTGACTATGGGCATATTGAAGTCATCGAGCAGCTTAAGTGTTGGGCTAGATTTGAGTCGCTTCACATTCGTGCGAAGCCGATTTTGAGTCTCGATCGCTCTGACAATAGCTGGTATTTGGGAACGGGCTAGCGCACTGCTCTTATTGTTGTCGATCCAGATCTGAAGTTCGCCGACCGTTGTTGCGAGCAATGCCTCTAAGACGCTTCGAACCTGGTTTTCGCTTTGCCTGCGAAGAGCCGTCAAAGTCCAGACGGATGTGGCGATGACAAGTCCCAAGACGAAAAGGACCGTGACCCGCATCGTCCAGGGGTTGAGTTTATAGGCTTTGAGAAACTGAATCATTTCAATGCGAACGGGGTGCCGGATATGTACCAGATGTGTAATGAGTAGGTGGAGGTTCAAGCGGCTTTGACAATATCTTAATATTTTCAAAATATTCAGGCACTTAAGTCTTATGACTTAAATGCCGTAAGGTAATTGCGGGCACCGAGTGGAGTGAATTCAAAATACCAGTAAACAACGATGTGCACTTTATAAGAGCGAGATGAATTATGTTTAAAACAATGAGCTTGAAGGGAAAAATACTTGGAATCTGTCTCATGCTTGCCGCGTTTTCAGTGGCGCTCGGGATAGTCGGGGTACTTGCCTTACGAAGCGTCGTTCAAAAATATGACACCGTCGCCAGCATTAATCTTCCGAACAGTGCCGCAATTGGAAGAATGCAAGCTGAGTATCGCAACGTGAGAGTAGGGGTCGCCACTCTTGCGGCAAAAAATCTCCCCGATGCAGATGCCGCGGAAATGCTCGAGAGAATTAAGGTTTCCACGGAAAAGTACATTAAGGCGGATAAAGACTATAACGACATCCCATTTATGCCGGGTGAAGACGAAGTTTATAACATAGTGAATGATGCTTGGAAGAAGTATCAGGCTTTTTCGGAGCGTGTAGTCGCGGCATATAAAGACCCAGCTCAACGCGATAAAATTACATCCATGTTGTCCGAAGGGAAAGAATACTCGAAAAACTTCTCCAACAATATTGAGAAGCTTTTTAAGTTCCACGCTGATGCCGCTGCGAAATCCACACAAGAAGCAAAATCGATCTCGAGCTGGAGCATCACGCTGATGTCCTGTCTTGCAGTCGCATCGCTTTTTGTTTCCTGCCTGATCGCGCTTCTTTTTTCAAGTGCTCTTGGAAAGTCGCTGATGGGACTCGCGGAGCGCTTGAGCCGCGGTTCCGATGAAGTGGCTTCAGCTGCAACGCAGGTCTCCGGAGCTAGCGAAAGTTTGTCTTCTAGCGCTACGGAGCAAGCAGCTGCGCTTCAAGAGACTGCCGCATCAGTTGAAGAGCTGAGTGCGACGATCACTAAAAACTCTGAAAACGCCAATGAGTCGCGTAAAACCTCCGAGCAAAGCCAAGAAGTGGCGGCACGAGGGAAAGACGCTATGGAAGAAATGACTCAAGCGATTTCTGATATTCAAAATAGCACCGAAGCTATGGTGAAGCAGATCGAGGCAAGCAATCACGAGATTGCTGAAATCACGAAAGTGATTAGCGAAATCGGAAACAAGACCAAAGTCATCAATGACATCGTCTTTCAGACTAAGCTTCTCTCTTTCAATGCATCCGTTGAAGCTGCTCGTGCGGGCGAGCATGGCAAAGGCTTCGCGGTCGTTGCCGAGGAAGTTGGAAATCTCGCGCAGATGAGCGGAAACTCGGCGCGTGAGATCACTGCGATGCTTGAGAGCAGTATTCAAAAGGTTGAAAGCATCGTCAACGATAGCCGATCGAAGATCGAGGGCCTTGTGCGCCAAGGAACTGAAAAGGTTACGAAGGGCACAGAGATCGCTAAACGCTGTGGCGATGTACTCTCAGAGATCGTAGAAAAGTCTGCTTCGGTAAATGATCGTATCTCTCAGATCTCGGATGCTTCGAAAGAGCAGGAGAACGGAGTGCGTGAGATCACCAAGGCGATGGAGCAGCTCAATCAAGTGACACAGCAAAACGCCGCGGCTTCTCAGCAAGCTGCAAGCGCGTCATCCGAGCTTTCCGCGCAAGCAGATACGCTTCGAAAGGGCGTGACAGATCTCGAAGCACTGATTCGAGGTGCAGGAAACTACACTGCGAAAAGAGAAGCACCTTCACGCTCGAGCGCAGCGAAGGAAAAGTTTACTTTTCAGGAGTTTTCCTCGGCTCAACGTGCGCCAAAACCGGCTGAGTCAAATGTCGTTCCACTGAATCCTTCTAAGCCAAAGCCAGTGGTCAGCAGCGAAGAGCATCCAGCTCCCGTGTTCAAGAAAGCAGCTGGAGCAGGAGAGTTGCCGCAGGATTCGGATCCTCGCTTCAAGGACGTATAATTCACTAAAAAGCTTAAGTCTCGCTCTCGATATTCCGAAAAGCAGTGGCGAGCATTGCTTGCAAAGACGTCGTACAAAAAATCAGCACGAGGGGGATAGCAATGTTTAAGTCGATGAGCTTGAAGGGGAAAATCCTTGGGATCTGTTTAATGCTCGCTATGTTTTCGGTAGCGTTGGGATTTGTCGGAGTCTTTGCTCTACGAAGCGTAGTTCAAAAATATGACACCGTCGCTAGTATCAATCTCCCCAATAGCATCGCGCTTGGCAAGATGCAGGCCGAATATCGAAGCGTTCGAATTGCAGTGGCCACGTTAGCCGCAAAAAACCTCTCGGATCAAGACGCTGCGGAGATGCTGGAGAAAATCAAGACTTCCACGGAAAAGTACGTTAAAGCGGATAAAGACTATAACGATATCCCTTTCATGCCCGGCGAAGAAGAAGTTTATAACGTCGTCAACGATGCTTGGAAAAAGTACCAGGCTTTTTCAGATCGCGTGGTCGCGACATACAAGGATCCTGCTAAGCGAGATAACATCACGTCGATGCTTTCTGAAGGAAAAGAATACGCCAAAAATTTTGCCACCAACATTGAGAAACTTTTCAAATTTCACGCGGATGCTGCCGCGAAATCCACGCAAGAAGCAAAATCGATCTCAAGCTGGAGCATTATGCTCATGTCTGGCGTCGCTTTTGCGTCTCTCTTTGTTTCTTGTTTGATCGCGTTGCTCTTCTCGAGCGCGCTTGGAAAAGCGCTTTCGCAACTTGCGGAGCGCTTGAGCCGCGGTTCGGATGAGGTGGCTTCAGCTGCGACACAGGTTTCTGGCGCGAGCGAAAGTTTGTCGTCCAGTGCGACCGAACAAGCTGCTGCTCTTCAAGAGACGGCCGCGTCAGTTGAAGAGCTGCACGCGACGATCACCAAAAACTCCGAGAACGCCCAAGAGTCTCGTAAAACGTCCGAGCAAAACCAAGCCGTTGCGACACGAGGAAAAGAAGCGATGGAGGAGCTCACTCTCGCGATTTCCGATATTCAAAGCAGTACGGAAGCGATGGTCAAGCAGATCGAGGCGAGCAATCACGAGATTGCGGAGATCACTAAGGTGATCAGTGAGATCGGCAATAAGACCAAGGTGATTAATGATATCGTCTTTCAAACCAAGCTTCTCTCCTTCAATGCATCCGTTGAAGCTGCCCGTGCAGGCGAGCACGGAAAAGGCTTTGCGGTCGTTGCCGAGGAAGTTGGAAATCTCGCACAGATGAGCGGAAACTCGGAGCTCGAGATCACTGCGATGCTTGAGAGTAGCATTCAAAAGGTTGAAAGCATCGTCAACGATAGCAAGTCGAAGATCGAGGGCCTTGTACGCCAAGGTACCGAAAAAGTCACAAAGGGAACCGAAATCGCCAAACGCTGTGGCGATGTTCTTGCGGAAGTCGTCGATAAGTCCTCGACAGTGAATGATCGCATTACTCAGATCTCGGATGCCTCAAAAGAGCAGGAAAACGGAGTGCGAGAAATCACCAAGGCGATGGAGCAGCTCAATCAAGTGACGCAGCAAAACGCTGCGGCATCGCAACAAGCAGCAAGCGCATCCTCTGAGCTATCCGCGCAGGCCGATATGCTTCGCAAGGGTGTGACGGATCTCGAAGGGCTGATTCAAGGCGCGGGTAACTACTCGGCAAAAAGCGGACCCTTGCACCGCTCAAGCGCTCTCCCAGTCAAATCGAAGCAAGAGCCGCTCAATACTAAAGGTCCTGATGTCTCAACTTCAGCGTCGAACGTAGTTCCCCTGAATGCTTCGAAGCCAAAACCCGCAGAAAACGAAGGGCGTCCGGCTCCCGTTTTCAAGAAAGCGGTAGGCGCAGGAGAGTTGCCGCAAGATTCGGATCCTCGTTTCACGGATGTCTAAATTTAAGTCTCCGGTTTATTTGGCTGTCTTGTAGGCTTCGATTCTTCTAGGAGTGTTCGATGCTTTGTCGATCGCGCTTCTGAAGGCCATATTGCCAAACAATATGCTCCCTCCCGGCAGTACGGAAGGGAGAGCTGAAACAGTCGGATTCGGAGATGCCGTACCTGTTGCCGAAGTCGACGGTGTCTCGCTGACAAGCTCCAATACGTCATTGACGGTTGATCCTGAGGGGCCTGTCAGATCGAGAAGGCAGACCGATTGATTGCTGCAATTCACCGCGCAAGCCAAGGGGCCGTTGATTTTCTCGGTTGCTGTGCACGAGCCGAGATCAATGGGCTGTTGTTGAGGAAAAGTCATGTTTGCCAGGAAGACGCTCGATATGCCGGTGTTGAATCGAAAAATATAATCGCTTTGACCGCTGGTAGTTTGAGTGTGTCCGATGTGATGAAACGCAAGGATACCTATCGTAGTTAAAGTAAGAAATGCTCCGGTTGTCCTCTTCCTGTGAAAATCCATGGCCGACGATTCTCCTGCTTGCGGCCCCCTTGACCTCAGCATGCAGAAAACGAACCCTCGCTCGGCTGCTCGAACTGGACCGGAAATGGCATGACATATCGGGTTAATGGTTGTCTCTCAATGGATCGCTCGAGTGAGTCTCGGGTTGGCGATTGTCGTATGGTCTTGCGCTCAATCGCAGAGCAAAAAAGATCCATCGGTTCCGAAACAAATGGATCAGACTCCGAAAACGGCCGATGGAGAAGGTACTCAGACCTTCACGAGCGAAGATAAAACGTTCACCCTCTATCCTGCCCAGGTGGAAAGCTGGAACAAGGGCGTTCTCAAAGAGCGCGCGGTCGTATCTGTGCAAACTCCATCGTCGCCGCAGCCTGTCTATGGCCTGATCTGGCTGACTTCGAAAACACGTGTCGATTCGGGAACTCGTCGGGTCTCTTTTGAGAACGTTCGTATTACAAAGGCGCAGTTTCCATCGGCCCCGGAACTGGAAGACGCAACGATCAAGGCACTGAGTGCGCAGAAAGCACAGCTTTTGAAGCCCGTGGCGGAGGAAAATCTGAAATCAAATCTCGCGATCGAGAAAGCCGAGGCCAATGTCGAGCCTGTCCCTCTTCGAAACGGTCCGCCTAAGATCGTCGTGAAGCGATCGCCTACGCTTTTGGTTCTTGTGGATGGAGCGCCGGTATTGCGGGATGCGGGAGCTCAAGGCTTGATGCGTGTGATTAATACGCGCGCTTTGATCTTGTTTGATTCGACCAAGGGTCGTTACTTTTTTTATATGGGCGATCGTTGGATGGACGCCTTATCAATTCAGGGACCGTGGATTGAAACGGATCAACCTTCGCCGTCGCTTGAGCAGGCTAAGAAGATCGCTGTCGACGAAAAGCAAGTCGATCTGCTCAATGATCCTCGCTCGTCGCTGATGAAAAATCTGGCTCAACACATTATTCCGGAAGTCTATGTCAGCACGGAATCTACGGAGATTTTAGAAACTGTCGGAAAACCCGAGTTTAAGTCGATTTCAGGAACGCATCTCCTTTTTGTTGAAAACTCGGAGAATAACATTTTTCTCGATCAGCGAGATCAGAATTATTACGTTTTGCTCTCAGGACGTTGGTATCGAGCCAAGTCGCTTCAGGGGCCTTGGCGGTATGTTCCCGCTACGCAGCTTCCGAAAGACTTCGCGAAGATTCCTGAAAACCATCACAAAGGTTCGATCTTGGCTTCCGTGCCAGAAACGCAACAGGCAGGAGAAGCAAAAATCAGCAATGAGGTTCCACAGACCGCGAGGATAGATCGTAGTCAGGCGATGCTCGAAGTAAAATACGACGGTCCTCCGGAATTCAAGGCGATCGAACAAACTCAGCTCCAGTATGCTGAAAACACGAAGACTCCTGTTATCAAAGTGAGTTCTAATTCGTTCTATGCTTTGCAATCAGGAGTTTGGTTTGAGTCGAGCTCATCAGAGGGCCCTTGGAAAGTCGCGACTCGAGTGCCTTCTGTGATTTATACGATTCCACCTAGCTCACCGATCTATTATGTGACTTACGTGCGGATTTATGACGCCACTTCAGACTCGGTTTATGTTGGATATACCCCGGGCTATTTAGGAACTTATTGCTGCAGCGATGGAGTAGTTGTTTACGGGACCGGCTATTATTATCCACCGTGGATTGGCACTTACTGGATCGGCCCTCCTGTTACTTTCGGAATCGGTTTTTCTTGGGGATATGGCGGTGGATATTTCGCGGGTCCTGTTTTTTATCCATGGTGGGGACCTTGGTGGTCAGTTCCGGTTTATGTCGGGTATCCGTATGTCGCAATAGGCGCGGCTCCGGTTGGCGCTGGAACGGTTTACGAAGGCTGGAGCACGGGAGTTGTGCAAACGCAAAATCCCGCACCGTTTCAGAGTGGGTATACGGGGAAGGGTGGGCAGTGGGGAATGGCTGGTCAAGCTGCCGCGCCATCGACTGCCCCAAACTCGGTCGCGCAAAATCCTTCGCTATGGAATCCTCCTGTATCTCAGTCACCCAATACTAATTCGGGACAGTGGGGAATGGGGCACGCAGCTGCACCTCCGCCACCACCTCCCGCGCCTCCTCCTGTAATGGCGCCACCGCCTAGTGTTGGCGGGAACGCGGGTGCAATGAGCCATGGGTTTTCTGGAGGCGGTTGGAGCGCGCACAAATGAGGGATTTGCTCTAGTCGGCGGGGCGAAGCTCGCTTAGAATCGTTGGAATGAGTTCGCTCACCGTTGGGTGAATTGGCATAGCTCTTTCAATGACATCGTAAGAGAGACTTGCGTTCATGATGTTTAAAATGCCGTGAATCGCTTCGTCTCCACCTACGCCCAAAATCGCCGCTCCAAGAATCTTTCGGCTCTGAGCATCGACAACGATTTTCATCAGGCCTTGAGATTCTCCTTTTTCAATCGCGCGATTGACTCGGGTCATGGGACGACTTCCGATGAGTAGGGGCCTCCCGTTTTTTCTGGCCTCCCGTTCCGTGATTCCGACGCGCCCGAGAGGTGGATCGATATAGAGCGCGTAAGCGGGGATGCGGTCGCTGAGACTTCTCTTTTCTCCTGACAGCAAATTCGCGGCGACGATTTCGAAATCATTATAGGCCGTATGTGTAAAAGCTCCGCGGCCGTTGCAGTCTCCGAGAGCCCAGATTCCGGGAACGTTTGTGTCGAGGTTGTCGTTGACCAGAATATAGCCGCGAGCATCGGTTTGGATTCCGGCTTTTTCAAGTCCCAGGTCGTCGGTGTTTGGGCGCCGTCCGACCGCCAGTAGAACATGAGATCCAATGCTCTGTGGCGCGCCTTGTGCGCAATTCACTCCGACAACGATGTCTTTTCCATTTTGGCCCAGCTGGATGCACTCGGCGCTGGTGCGAACGGCGATTCCTTCGCGCTCTAAAATGCCTCGGATCGCTTCTGAGACTTCATCGTCCTCGCGGGCGACGAGATGAGGAGCTTTCTCAATCACGGTTACTTTTGCGCCGAATCGCCGATACATCTGCGCGAACTCGAGTCCCACGTAGCTGCCTCCGACAATGACAAGATGTTCAGGAACTCTGTCCAAGGCAAGAGCGGAGCTGTTGGTTAAAAACGGGACTTCGTTGACTCCGGGCAAGTGGGGCACGGCCGCGCGCGCACCGACGTTGATGAAAATTCTCGGAGCGGTCAGGGTCTCGCCGTTGACTTTGATCTGGTGGGGATTTTCAAATCGGGCGCTACCTTGGATGACCTTGCAGCCCCGCATTTCGCGAAGATAGTTTTCGACGCCCGCGCGGCTGCTTGCCGAAATCGCGTCCGCGCGAGCTTTGACTCTTCTCATATCGACATGGACATGGCCGTTCATGATTACGCCGTATTCGCCTCCTCTCCGGGCGAG
>CAZCBS010000079.1:0-13640 GCA_964496965.1 uncultured Bacteriovoracaceae bacterium | reverse complement strand
CAGTCGCCGAACCGCCGAGCAATGGTGCCGAGAGGCCCATCACGCAGACGTCCATGCGGACGCGATCATCGACTATCACGTTGGAGAACCTGTCGCCGCCTCCATTTTGAAAGAAGCCCGACGCTCTCCTTGCTTGATTGCCATGGCAGGCGAAAGCACACGGTTCGAAGCTCAGATTTTAGGAAGCGTCACACGACAAGTTCTTCGCGAGTCGACCTCTCCTGTCTGGGTCATTCATCCGTTTGTCGAGGCGGGCGAAGCTCGCTACGCTTAAAAAGAAAGAGAAGAGCATAGAGCAAAGAGCGGCTTAAAGCAAGAGCCGTCTTTGCTCTATGCTCTATGCGACTTGATGCAGCGGCCCCTCTTCGCCCGTCTCGAAAGACTTCTCGTCTTTGAGCATTTTCCGAATCTGCTCTCGCAGCTCGAGAGAATCTTTGTGTCCGTGAACGGAAACCGCGTGCTCGGTCGCCGCACGAAGCACTTCGTCCTCTGTTCCTGAAATCGTGAGCGTGCAATGCGATTCACTAGGAAACTCACGGCAGTCCGCTACTTTTCGTTTTTGAACGCCCTGTCCTTTTATAGCCATAAAAAAAGCTCCTTTTCCAAGCAGCTCTCACTGCTCAAAAAAGGAGCTTCTTAAAGTATGCCAAATTGCGTTAGGCTTTACTGACCGAGGATGTAAGCGAACATCAACGGAGCAACGATCGTTGCGTCCGACTCAATGATGAACTTCGGCGTATCGATACCGAGCTTACCCCAGGTAATCTTCTCGTTCGGAACCGCGCCCGAGTAAGAGCCATAGCTCGTCGTCGAGTCGGAGATCTGGCAGAAATAGCCCCAAAGGCGCGCATCAATGTTCATGTCTTGATGAAGCATTGGAACCACGCAGATCGGGAAGTCGCCCGCGATACCGCCGCCGATTTGGAACATTCCCAAAGAGGTGTTCTTCGTCGCGCTTTGGTAGAACTCCGCGAGGTTGACCATGTACTCGATGCCGGTACGAACGGTGTGAACGTTCTTCACGTCTCCGCGCATCACCGCAGCAGCGAACATATTGCCAAGGGTTGCGTCTTCCCAGCCTGGGCAAACGATTGGAATATTCTTCTCAGCAGCAGCGACCATCCAGCTGTCTTTCGGGTCGATCTGATAATGCTGCTTGAGCGCGCCCTTCTTGATCAGGCGATAGAAAAACTCATGTGGGAAATAGCGCTCGCCTTTCTTATCGGCGGTCGTCCACTCTTCCAGCATCGCGGATTCGATTCGGCGCATCGCTTCGCCTTCCGGAATGCAAGTATCCGTCACGCGATTGAGATGTCGATCGAGAAGCTTCTGCTCGTCTTCTGGCGTCAGGTCGCGATAGTTCGGAATGCGCTCGTAGTGATCGTGCGCGACCAAGTTGAAAATATCTTCTTCGAGGTTAGCGCCGGTCGTGCTGATCAGATGGACTTTGTCCTGACGGATCATTTCCGCAAGAGAAAGGCCAAGCTCGGCCGTGCTCATGGCGCCGGCAAGAGTGATCATCATCTTGCCACCCTTGTCGATATGGGCCTTGTAGCCTTCAGCCGCGTCAACCAGAGCTGCCGAATTGAAATGGCGATAATGATGCTTGATAAACTGCGAAATCGGTCCTGATTTTTGAGTCATATAGGCAGGCTTTTTAGCAATCCTGTTGCCCAGGGTCAAGCCTGACGACTATGGATCTGCTTTTGGACAAAGCGGTCAAAGGCCTGAAGCTCTTCGTCCGACCTGAAAACGCTTTTCGGAAGGATTTCAGGCAGTCCGTGACGGGGATGAAAATAGACATAATCCGGGTGAATATCGGATGCCCGCTCGATTTCCGCCCAGGAAATCAAACGATGACGCTCGCCTGTTTTCCAGCCTAGCCCGTCCTCGTCCACCATCAGCTCCTGCTCCATAGAAAGGCCGGATCGGGTTCGAAAAATTCTCCCTGGCATCCAAATGTAGACAAAGATCGAAAGCCCGACGACCGCCAGCCAAATGGACCCAAAGATCCAAAGAACCCAATTGGCTGCGCCAAAAAGCTGGGTCTGGACCATTCCGATCATCAACGCGATCGTAACGAGAAAAAGATTTTTGACCGTCAGCAGTGAATGCCTCAGATAAGCGCGGTGGGCCTCTCTGAATTGCACTTCAGTGAGTTGGAAACGAAATTCGAAACGGTTCATATCAGTATAAAGCGTATATGATAGAGTGAAGACCTATGGATAGAGAAATACCCTCCTCCATCGTGTTTTTTGACGGCGTCTGCAACCTTTGTAATGAGTTTGTGGACTTTTTAGTGCGCCACGACCGCGCCCACGCCCTACGCTTCGCCTCGCTCCAGGGAAAAACCGCGTTGAGCACCCTCGGCCCCGGCGCCGGGGCTCAGCTTGCCTCTGTGGTCTTTTACGAGAATGGATCCGTCTCGACCGAGTCTCTGGCCGTGATCCAGATCTTGATTCGCTTGGGGAGCGCATGGCGCGCTCTAGCCATCTTGAAGCTCATCCCAAGTTTTCTTCGCGATCCGATTTATCGATGGGTCGCTAGAAATCGTTATCGCTGGTTTGGAAAGCGCGAGACGTGCCGGCTTCCTTCGTCAGAAGAGCGGGCGCTTTTTTTGAAGTAGGTAGCCCCCCGGCGGCGGGGTTAAAAAGCGGAGCAGATTTCTTTAAACCCTTGATGAAGCGAGCTTTGATTTCCAAACAAGGAGTCATAGTGAGCGAGCGTTTGGCAACCTTCCTTTGGACGTCCTTGCTCGAAAAGAACGTAGCTCAAATATCGAAGCGCCATGAAATTCTCTGGAGCCCCGAGCAAAGTCCTCTTCAAAGAAACTTCCGCGTCCACGAGCTGTTTTTTAGCGATGTCGATTTCCGCAGTTCGAATGCACGGCCTCCAATTTGGCGGAAATGCTTTGCAGGCAAATTCAAGTTTTTCCAGGTCATTGAACGCATTGATTTCAATAATTTTTGAATAAGAGTACAGAGAACCCAGGCAAGCGCAAGCGACGAACAGGATCGTCAGCAAAAACCGCTGAAACGCAGACTGTATGATCTCACCTTCCGCCTTTCGCAAAAGCGAGCCCCCGACCCCGACACTGACCGCGATCAACAGGAACGGAAATGCGTTTTCGAGCGGAAAAGCGAAAACTGCCTCTGTCGCGGTAAATATGAAAATCGATAACACCAATATGGCCTCGGGCGACTTCAAACGCATCCCTGCTTTGGCGAGCCTAAAACAAAAGCAGACTCCTATCGCTATCAACATCAGAGCGACAATCACTCCATTCTCAGCCATCAAACCCAGGTAAGCATTGTGAGGCGAGCGCGCCAATTGCCTCTCAGTTACTTCATAATCCACCTTCCGGCTCAAATGGTAAGGAAGATAGGCAAACTCGTAACTGCCTGGCCCCGTCCCTAACGGGTGGTCCAAAATCATTTGACTCGTATTGAGCCAGCGAATGATTCTAATATTCGCATTGCTGACTTTAGCGGATTTACTAGCGCCCAAGAATGAACTTTGCGTCACGACGGGAACAAATACGGGCATACCCACCGCAAATGCCAAAATCACAAAAGCTAAAACAGTTTTCTTTCTCAGATCAGATCGTATTCTAAAATACACAAACGGCGCTAACGCCGGAATTAGCGCGACGTAAACCGCGCGGCACTGAAGAGTCCCGAGGTATCCTACCGACAAAACCAAAAGAGCAAAAAAGCAAAGGCGAGCTCGCTTCGTTTTGACCATAAATACGAGCACAAATAACTGAACCAAGAGCGAGTAGCCAACGAACTCGGCTGTCATATTTTGAAAACCAAAAAACGAAGCAGAAAACTCATTATGAAAAATCTCAGGCAACGGATCAATGCCCAACAACTGCAGACATCCGTACACAAGAACAAGAAATGTCGCCGCTAAAACACTGCCTATCCATACTTTGAGAAAAAATCGTGGCTCACGAGAACACAAGCCGGACACGACGAGCGCAATTCCAGAAAACGCCGCCCAGTCTAGAATCTGTCCATGATAAGCGACCTGCGGACGAAAAATCGCTATAGCCGAGCTCGCGATCAACAAAACGACCAAAGGCCAGCGAAACGACCTAAAACCCGCCAACGAAAGATCACAAAAAATCGCAATCAGTAACACGATCGTCGCTGTCAGATAGACGACAATCCATTTCGCCGGCGTGTAATTGTCATTAAGATAAGAGGAATACGCGACTGAGCAGAGAACGATTCCTAACCCAATCGCGTATATTCCCAATTTCTCTAAAACTATCTTACGCACTCAAGAGTATCGATAAATGTCGGAAGAGTATCTTCTATCGACGTGAACGCTCTCGTGCTTGCGAATATATCCCCGTATTCGTCATAGCCAACGGAGATCAGGTTAGCCGGAACCGAGGCGTCTTGACTGCTTGCATAGCGAGCGCGGGAGAAGTTCATGAACTTACAGACTAGCTGAGCGCGAGCCTCAAACATTCTGCGCGGATTTGGATAAGAGACGTAAGCGGGATAGGACGCGTACTCTGGATAAGATGCATAGCCAGGATAGGAGGCGTAGAACATTTCTTCTGCCGTGTTCGCGAGAAACAGTTTTCCATAGTAACTCGGAAAATGAAAAACCTGCGTCGGATAAGAAGCGTACCCCGGAAGTCCGGCGTTATTCATGATAAACCGTTTTTCCGCTGCAAATGAGTTCATTCCCAGGACCGCAAAAATCGCGACAAATATCGAAACTTTCATTTTCATTAAGATCTCCAGACGCATGAGTTTATGCCCCCTTTTGAGGGGATCGTTTGAACCTCAACTAAAAGCTGCAGCTGCAATTAATTCATAACAGCATATTTTAATCAATATTATATTCTGAGGAGAATTTATTAATCCGTTTTGCAGCCTCAGCAATTCTACAGATTTCGTGCGCCCTTCAAGCCCGCTCTTATCGCCGCTTGCATTTTTGAATAGTTTTAAAGGCACCCCGTATCTCTGGGGCGGCCTCTCAAAGGCAGGAATCAATTGCTCTGGACTCACGCAGCTGTACTTCTTCACGGAAGAGGGAGTTTCCTGTCACTCAATCGCCAGATTTTCGGAACTGTTTTATATTGAAGCGGCGGTTTCGATCCAGGCTTAGACGTCTTGGTGAATACAAAGCCGATGAAGATCCCTTTGGATTTTTTTCGTCACGCATTTTTTTCTTGACCGAGTTTAAAATCAAAACCTGATTTTGAAATGCATTTTTTGAAATCAATTTTTATTCAAGCGTAAAACGTTCTATTTAGCCAATAGGCAAAGCATTCTAACTTGGTCGAGGCCGATCGTGCACTCACCCTGTAAGTCGCGTTAGCGAGCCCGCTAACCCCCTCCGTTTCACCTCGAAAATCCATGGTAGGGTCTCCACTCCCTAGAAAAGAGGTCCTTATGAATTTCGAATTACTTTCAAACGACAGATTGCTCAGCGATCTAAAAAGCAAGGTAGAAAACGAGCGCGTGCTTCTCAT
The DNA here is from genome assembly GCA_964496965.1 of uncultured Bacteriovoracaceae bacterium. Classification (GTDB taxonomy): domain Bacteria; phylum Bdellovibrionota; class UBA1018; order UBA1018; family UBA1018; genus CAZCBS01. The sequence continues at coordinate 8,143 of CAZCBS010000079.1, read as the reverse complement.
GGAAATTCTGTATGCGCTTCGAGAAGTCGAGGAGAGAAAACTTCACTTAGAAATTGGTTATCCAGATCTTTATACTTTCGTTATGAAAGAACTCGGATATAGCGCAGGTTCAGCTCACAGACGCATCAGCGCGATGCGCTTACTCAAGTCAGTCCCAGAAGTAGCCTCAAAAATTGAAAGCGGCGAGCTTGGTCTTGAAAACGCAAGCCAAGCCCAAGTCTTTTTTCGCAAAGAAGACCAGCGTCGAAAAGAACAAGGCGAGCAAAAGCTATCTCTCGAAGAAAAGCGCGAAGTCGTCACCGAGCTTTTTGGTAAGTCCACTCGCGAGGGCCAGCGAGTACTCATGGAACGTTCTCCGGACGTCATGATTCCGACCGAAAAGACTCGCCCTCTTCCAGAACAAAAAACTTTGGTCCAATTCGTCGCTTCCGCAGAACTGATGGCAAAGCTTGAAGAGCTGAAAAATCTGCTGGCTCATAAAAATTTCGAAGGACGATTGGATGTCTTGGTCGAACAGGTCGCTGATGTTGCATTGAATGAATTGCGGCCTATGCCCAAGTCATCGCAAAAATCTGAAGCCCAAGTCGCGCCTAAGCAAACTCAACCCCCGGCGCCGGGAGTTGAAGCAGCGGAAAAGTTAAAAGCAGATTCAGAATTAAACTCAGAGCCAGAAAAGCGATCACGCTACATTCCAGTCACAGAAAAAAGAAAGGTGCTTTTAAGAGACCAAAATGGCTGCACTTATAAAGACTCAAAAAGTGGAAGAGTTTGCCAGTCCAAGCATGGTCTCCAACTGGACCACATCGTGCCGTTTAGCCTTGGCGGAAAAAATACGGCTGACAATCTTACGCTCCGTTGTGGCGCACACAATCGTTACCGTGCGGAGCAGATGGGGCTTTGAAGCCAGGCGCTCAAGCACTGGCTCGCGCTCGCTCGCCTACTCAACTCGAACTGTGCTACGACGGCTGGCTCACTCAACTACTCAGCCCGAACCGCGCTCCGGCGACTGCCAAGCCAACGCTTGAGCGCGCCAAAAAACATCGGCAGGATCGATACAAAGATCACGACAATAATGAGCTTATCGAGGCGATTGGCAAGCGGAGTTTGGCCTAAGAAGTAGCCGATCCACAGAAGCGAGCTGATCCAAAGGACTCCGCCGGTCATGTCCCACATCGCGAACTTGCGATAAGGCATGCGCGCCAAGCCCGCGACAAACGGAACGAAGGTTCTGAAAATCGGAACGTATTTCGCCGCGACGACGGAGAAACCTCCGTAAGTTTCGTAGAAGCCGTGCGCGGCTTCTAGGTGCTTGCGCTTATAGAAGCGTCCGTCGGGACGATTCCAAATCGCGCCCCCCGCTTTGGTCCCCAGAAAATATCCAAGCTGATCTCCGCAGATCACGGCCAATGCTAAACAGAAATTGAGCGTGGCGATCTCAAGCGCCGAGACGTGATTGGGATTCAAAGGATTGGCCAGAACTCCCGCCGTGATGAGAAGCGAATCTCCCGGAAGAAAAAATCCTGCAAGAAGCCCTGTTTCGGCAAAGACGATCGCAATCAAAATGTAAAGGCCCCCCATCTCAATGAGGTGGGAAATTCCTGCGGCAGAGTGAAGTTCGTGTAACCATTCGAGCATAGTAGCTAAGAAGCTACTGGCTCCGCGACAGAGGCGCAATCGGATTCTTCACGTGCTGGAAGCTTGGCTCCCTGAATCAAGCGCGGGTGCAGCAACCCAATCACGCTGAGCCGCAAAACACTTGCTACAACCCAAAGAGTTTTGAAACCACCGACTGGCACCAAAATCAAAGCCAGCTGGCCGCCTAAAAGACTTCCCGCAGCCCCCGCAAGCCCATTGCAAGCGGCATAGACGGAATAATAAATCCCACAGCGATTCGCCGGACAAGCATCCAGAATCAACGTAGTGAAAACGAGGCTATAACCGGCCCAAAAAATGCCGTTCGTAAAATAATCGACCGGTCCAATGCGCATCGCCATCTCAGGCGATGCAAAAACATAAAATGCCGGCGAAAGCGCGATCAAATGAAGCGCAACCCAGAAAGGAAGCCCCAGACGACGATTTCCATCCGCACACTTTCCCCAATACACGGACGCTGCAAACCAGCCGAGGTTGGTCAGAATCGTCCAAAACGAAACGGTGCTGAGCGGGAGATGAAGTTCGCGAGTGAAGTAATAGGGGAAAAACGGTCCTGCAAGCTGGACCGAGCCGTTGAAAAGCGCTCCAAACAAAATAAGCGATCGAAACCTTTTGTCGCGAAGAGGCTCAAGAATGTCAGAAAACCGCAGCGGGCCTGGACTCGTTTCCTCTCGCGTGCGCCGCACGTCTTTCACTCGCCTCAGCAAGAAAGTCGAAAGCGCAGCGCTCGCAAGCGCCAAGAGAAGCAAAACTCCATACCCGAGATGAATTCCACCCGGGCGCCAACCCACAAGCAAAACCGCCAACGCATGCGCCAAGATGACGGCTGCCATCGTGTAACGCTGACGAACGCCAAAAAAACGTCCTCGAACTCTTTGAGGAACGCGATCGCGAACCCACGTCATCCAACCCACGCCGCTCGCGGAGCCGATGATCGACGACAGACACGAACAAAACGCGGTCACTAGAAACCAGCGAGTCGCGGGAAAAGATTCGTGCGAAGAATAACTTCTCGCGCCCCAGTACCAGGCGAGGAAAACAGGAATCGCCCAAAGTCCGCGAGCCGCGCCTGCTAATCGAATCACGTAATTTTTTACGGAGCGGGCTCGGTGAAAATGCCAAAGCCCCAAAAGCTGCGCGACCGCTCCGATCGCCGGAATGGCGGTGAGCAAACTCACCCACGCCACGCTCACGCCCAATTCTCCTGCGACTCCGCTCAAGTACGTTGGACCAATCCAGGTCTCATACGCCATGGCGAAGGCGCCTTCCCAAAAAAGATACTGCATCGCTCGACTCGTCCTTAAGTCGCTCAGAAAGTCGGTTCAAAACTCTCTCTCTCCAAGCTTAGCAGGATTTTTTGAGCGTCGAAAAGAACGGAATGACCGAGCTTTACAGTTTTGGGTAAGGACGAGGAACGACCGTAAGCCTTCCCTTTTCTTGCGCCGATTGGCACTCGATGCAGAACCGTGCGTAAGGAAGACGCCGGAGTCGTTCCAGCGAGATCGACTCGCTACAGTTTTGACAGATGCCGTAGACTCCTCGATCCATCCGGTCCAAGGCGTCGCGAATCTCGATCAGCTCTTGCTGCTGATTATTCGCGAGCTTAAGAAAATAATCCGCGCTGGTATCGAGCACCGAGATATCCGCTTCATCCCCGGGCGACTCGGCGATTTGTTCGTGGAGATTGGCCCTGGCCGAATCCTGCTGCGGAACCAGCTCATCCCGACGCTTCTTCAAAAGGCGGGCAAACTCCTCGTAGTGGTTTCGGACATCGTCGCTGGATAAGCCCAGGTCAATCGGATCGGGTTTCTTGGGTTCTGCCATAATACATTTGGCAGAGTGCAGGAGACATACCTAAAATGCCTGAGCAAGCGGGCGGGAGATCACGCGGACCTTATTCAACTTTCCTTGTAGAACAATCGACTTGGCCAGAAAAGGATGCTCATACTCAAAGCGGATATCCTTGAGTGGCAATAGCCCCGCATGCCAGTTTTGAATCGGCGTCATTTCATCCGTGGAATTAAAACTCAGCCACACAGGCTGAAACTCGGGCTGCTCGAAAGCCTTAGGCAACGAAGCCACTTCAAGCCGCCCGTCCTGAAGCTTGCGAACTTGGAGCGTGGACGTTTCTTCCGGGCGAATCGACGATGGAACACCGGTGTAGGTCTTGGTTTCCCAGGTCCCTTGAATCACCTCGGAGTCCGCGTGAAATAGCTCGGCTGGCATATAAAACGTGCTTTGGCGCTTTCTAAAGCCAAAGTCCGTGCAAAGCGAGGCTTGAACGCTCACTTCGCGAAACAGCCCGTCCGCGGTTCGAACGGTTTTTTCGCTCGGGGCAAGCTCGATTCGACTCGTTCCTTCAGCGCAGCTTGAACGAATCACCCCGCTAGGCTCTACGGCAAACTCGTAGGAAACTCCTGCGCTCGGTTGCGCGGCAAAAAGTCCGTCATCAGTCGCCGGTGAAAAAACACGATCAAGAACGGGTGCCGTTTCAACGAGGACAAAGGCTGAGAGGAGGAACACTGACGCCTTCTTCTTGAGCTGGTTCAGCTGGTTGGGCTGGGATCGACGTGGGTGCCTGAATTGAGGGGGTTGCGCGCTCACAGTTTTCTCCGAATAAAAGGTGCAAAACTTACGCGTGCAACGTCCTACCTCATCCCCTGACTACTGAAAAGGCACATCTACCCATAGGCAGCCGTTGCACGTGTTGATTGATGAAAACCTCAAATACTGCGGTGCAGCATAAGAGTCAACATCGTTTGATTAAATTTGCGCTCATGCGCGAGTGAAAGTTCTGAAAGGGAGAGAGGAATACGTCGAAGCGTCACTTAGGTTCTGGCAAGCAGCCATTCCCAAGCAACGAGTAAATCATTCAATTTCAATGACTTACGATCAGAACCCCAGACTTTTCAGTCGAGTCTGAAGCGCTCGCGCCTTATCCGCTACAACCGGAATCTGAGAACGCGTCGACTCCTCAATGACCCGACGGATATCGCCAAAATAAGAGAGCTTAGCCCCCTTTTCGGCCTTCTCGATCTGACCTTCGATGGAATGCAGGGCGACCATCTGCGGATAAGCCAGCGAAACGGCCGCGCCCGTCTCGGCATGCAGATGCTCGTCATCGATATTCTTTTCTTCGCGCGAACAATCGCCCAAGCTCAGACACGGAGACTCGGCAAGGATTCCTTCCATAAAGGCGACATCATCGGCCGACGAGATCTCTCGCCCGACCAGAAACGCGATCGTTCCGCGCTCATTGCGCTTTTCTGCGGGAAGAGACCGATAGCGATCTTCCATCATTCTCTTGGAAGTCGGAGAAAGCCCACGAAGCTCCGAGTCCATGCGCGGATCATTATCGTTCTTCGTCGCCAAGATCTCGTCGAGAACTTTCAGATGCTGAATATCTCGAGGAGTCGGATTCATCGCCTCAATCGTCATCAGTCCGGATTGAGGACGAGCGCTTGCCTGAGGGCTCGGTTGCGCTTGAGTGAGCGCGGCCATCGAAGGCGAGCCTTTTGAAAACAGAGGGGCGACCTCAGCTCTTTTCTCGCTCGAAAAGAACCAGATCGCCCCGGACACAGCTAATATCGCGGCCGTGGCCGCGAGATACTTCGTAGATTTCAATACAGATCCTTCTTCACTTGGGCGATCGCGTTCGCGTCGATCAAGCGCTTGAATTGGTCGTCAGCATACAAGCCGGCATCCATTCTTACTTTGTCCGTGCAGTTCGTGCAGAACTTCTGGACGTTCTTGAGCATGATCATCGACGAGCCGTAAGAACCGAAAGGCGTCACGTCGCAAGCAGGTTCGCCCGCGAGCGAAGCGCCGGTCCAGATGCTCTTGATTTCGGTGCCGTTCGAATCGACGAAAGGAGTTGGGCAGGTCGCATGTCCCCAGTTTCCGTTCGCTCTTTCCGTGTGACGAGCTTCGTGGAAAACCACCATCATCTTTGCAATCTGTGGATGGCTGAACTTCACATAGTTCTGCGTGAACCAGATTTTCGAGCTGCTGATGTATGGAATCACGCAAGCCACAGCGTTAGCGCTTCCGCAGCTGTTCATTCCAACCGAGTTCACGCGGGTCTCGAACCATCTCACATAGGTCGGGCCGTCCACGCGAGTTCCCCAGATCTGACCGTGAAGTCCAGATGCCGTGTTGCCTTGAAGTCCGCGGATGAATTCCATGTCCGTGCGAACTTGATTTTGAACGTCGCGAGGAACGTTGCTGTCAAAAGTATAAGCCAATGCCGATGCGCTGATGCCGGACGCGAAAACAGCCAGAGCCGATACAGCGAGTGTCGAAATGTTAAAGATCCGTCTTTTCATTTTGATTCCCCCAGAAGTAGGGAGTGTAGTCCTCATCCCGTAGAACGCAAGAGCGGACAGCAAATAAAGTTGTAACTCATTGCATAAACTTCGATCATAGAAATTGCTTAAAGGCATGGCGCCAACAAAAACACTCGTGATCATTCGACACGCTCATCGAAACAAACCCAAGGGACGCGACGCAGATAATGGACTGAGCTCTCAAGGACGAAAGCAAGCGCACGCGCTCGCGAAACTTTACGCACGCGCTTTTAAGCGGAAAAAACCGCGAATTTTCACCAGTCCCAAAATACGATGCATTGAGACAGTTGAACTCATCGCGAAAAAAACTAAAGTATCATTGGAAACTTTAGACTCGCTGAACGAGGCGACCACAGACTCGGAGCGGGCCGAAAAAATCCGCGCCTTTCATTCTCTCTGGCTTTCGAGTGAGACGCCGCTCACCGTGATCTGCTCGCACGGAGACTGGATTCCCGCCTATCTCAAGAAAGTCATCGGAGTCGAAATCGATCTGGATAAAGGAGGCTGGCTTCAAATCGAACAGGAGGCGCAAAACCGAGGAGAACTCTCGCTTCGCTGGATCATCCAAGATGCGCGCGTATAGACTGCCCCATGACCTTTTCAAAAAAGGGAGCTTTCTTTTCAACGTTCAGCGTTTCAAGTCCCGTTAGCTCTTTTCCGACGTATTGAAGAATCACCTTTCCGCGGCTTCTTTGAATTCCCTTGAGCCTGAGCTTGACATCGGGTCCGCTATCCAGCGCATCAATGATTCGAAGCATGGCGAGAAGCTTCTTGAAAACCTCGAGCCTGCCTTTCTTCTTTTCGAACGTCAACTTGCTCAAATCCAGCTTCGTTCCATCGTGAAATCGGCAAAGATCCGCGATCAAATCCGTTTCCCAGGTATCGGCGGCCGGAAAATCGGCATGCTTCACGATATAATAGGAATGCTCGGGATGTCCCGCCAGGCTGATGGCCTTTCCCGTATCGCGCAAAAGCGTGGCAGCCTGAAGATAGAGCTTCCAGCATGAATCCAGCTTATGCAACGGACGGAGCTCATCGAAAACTTTTCCAGAAAACTCGAGCATCCGCTCCAAATGCTCGCCGTCCGCGCCGAAATGAAGGGCCTTCTCCTTGAGATCCGGCAAGTGCAGCGCCAAATGGGAAGTATCGCCTTGCTCAAAAAGCCTCAGCTCTTCCTCCAGAATCCCGTCGCGCAAAGAATACTCCGTGGTCACGGCTTTTCGCGCTCCCAGGATGTTCATGCATTCCTCGAACAGAATCGCTCCCGCCAAAATCATGTCGACGCGCTTGGACTCAATCCCACTGATCCCCAATAGCTCCGTAGTCGTCATCGAGCTCATTTCGTCGACGAGATCGGCAAGATCGTCCCGGCGAAACTCTTCCCATTCGCTCCCCTCCAGGACTTTGGCGAGCGCGCGAATCGTGCCGCTCGAGCCGATCACCCGATCCACTCGCGGCCAATGCTCGCTCAAGATCACGCTCGAAAGCGTTCCTCGAATAAACTCCCGAAGCTCCCGAATATGGGTCGCGGCCGGAGGGCTCTTCTTTAAGAAAACCTGTTGAAGGCGCGCGGTCCCCAACGGAAAGCTCCAGCTATGAGCGACCGTTTTGCCCCGGCAAATGCTGATTTCCGTACTGCCGCCTCCGATATCCACCAAGGCGAACTTCCCTTTAGAAGACTTCTCATTCGATAAGATTCCGAGCGCGATCAACTGGGCTTCCTCCGCCCCCGAAATGACGCGAATCTGGATCCCCGTCCGCTCGTGGATCATCTTTAAAAACCGCTCCCCGTCGCTGCACTCTCTTAATGCGCTGGTCCCGAAAGCGATGATTTTTCCAGCCTTAAACTGCGCGGCGGATTTTTTAAATCGCGTAAAGGCTTGAAGCGTCCGCTGAATAGCGCTTCGGTCCAATTTGCCATTGAGAAAGACGCCTTGGCCCAGACGGACCATGATTTTTTCGCGATGAAGCTGACGAACCGCGCCCTTTTTCGGGCCGAGCTGATGAATATCAAACCGGACTGAGTTCGTTCCAAGGTCAATGATTGCGATCCGCATGGCGTTATCTTAATTCCTTCGGGGCTCTGTTTCAAAAAGGATATGCAAAATTTGTTACGCCCTCCTTTCTGTCCCCCAACTTTTTCT
>CAZCBS010000078.1:0-13732 GCA_964496965.1 uncultured Bacteriovoracaceae bacterium | reverse complement strand
GCTTAATGAACGTCATAAATCAGCTTCATGAAGAGCAAGAGATATGCCTTTGTTTTTCATGAATTTCCCTCAGAAAAAAACCTCGGGATATGTCTAAATTCTCGACATCTGAATCTCCGTGAGACACTGAATTCCCCAACAACAAGTCAATGCAAGCGCATATCCACTCCCGAGACGGCTCGAAACTGGTCTTTATCTTGCTCTCATTCATCCTTGTTATGGGCGAAAAACCGGTCTGGAACGACCTCATCCAATACACCCTGAATGAGCTTCTTAAATTCCGACTCACATTCGGAGAGGTCCGCTGCTTTGAAGACGCTTATGCGCAAGTGCTGATCGCCTATCTTCAAGGAGATTCCGAGGCGTTCGAAGGCTTTTTATCCAAGTTTTCTGAAATCGCGAAGACCGCAAAGCTTGACTCCCGTGACGTGAAGTTTTTAAAGCTAGCCGCCACTTTGCGAAAACAACTCTGTGAGCGCCATGTCGATCCTATTCTCTTGTCTGAAGCTTTAGAGCTTTCTCAAAAAGACGTAGAAAGAAGCGGAGAAATTCTCTTCATCGCCGCCATGGGATACGAGGCGTTGAACGATTTTGTTCAAATGAAAGAAATATATCGCCTTGCCTATCTATCGCTCGAAGCTTCCGGCGCAAAAAAGAAAGCTGTGAAGGCACTTCTTAATCACGTTGTCGCCGACTCTCGAATTCATCCCAAAAAGAAACTGATTTACGACTATCAACTGGTGTTTCACAAAGCCCGAGAAGCAGGTGTTCCCGGAGCGGCAGGCATTGCTCTTCTCAATATCTCGCGCGAATACCAAAAACTCGACGCCTTTGTCGCAGCGATAAAGTATTGCAACCGAGCGCTCAAATTTTTAAAGCTCGAGGGTGAGACTCGTCCCTATTTTATGGCGATCGTTCACCGTTGCCACTTGCTTTTGCAACTGGGGCAAGTTCGCGAAGCTCAATTTGATTATGATCTGGCGAAAGCCTCTTCTTTTCCAGAAGTTTTGGGCGCGCTTGAGGTCATTGAAGGCATACAAAAGCATCAAACTATTAAAAATCCAATTCGCCATCCTCTCACTCCAACCTGGAGAGAGCGATTTAGACAAAAGGAAGCCTGGGGCCAAGAAGAGATAAAGAAACTCAGCCCTAGCGAAGATCGTCTCGTTCAGCTTCTGACCATCAAACCGCTTGATAAGTTTGAACTCATCTCGGAGCTTTACGGAAACCTCGGAAATATTCTTGCTGCCGAAAACCGACTTAACAATCTTTTCTCAAGGATAAGAAAAAAACATCCTGGTCTCGTCATTTTTTGGGAAGGCAAATACTCCATTGCTGACGAAACTTTGCTGAAAGACCACAACTAGATTCAGATGCCGACGCTTACTTGCAAGGAGCTAACAAGCCGGCATGGGGTACATTTTCAAAAAGGCCCATTTAACCAACGTGACACGAAGTCCTGAGCCTGCTCAGAGTAGGTGCTCAAATCGGCGTTCAATAATTCCTTGCCCTTAAATACTTTCAAAATGGCGCTACTCGGAACAGAGCGATCAACAAGGAACTCGTAAGCATTGAACCAATCGTTGGAGTAGTTCCAATGCGCGCTATCTTTTGGAACGCTCACAAGATACACGTCCGCAAACGTCCCGGCTCCTGGGGTAAACTTCAAACCCGAAATTTTCTCGATGCCATCTGGAATGAGATAGGCCGGACTCGACGTAAATGAAATGTTCTTTTTAAGTCCATAGTCACTGGTATGCAGTACGTGGTCAACGTAGGCTCTTTTGAATGCCTCGTCACTATTCGCAGGCACATCTCGTTCGAGGATAAAATTGCGAATCACTCTTCTGAGAAGCTCGTCCACTCTTCCTACGACTTTCCCTAACTTCGAAGCTTCCGTGGCGATCTGAGGAGGCAAGTCGCGCTCGATATCTTTCCATTGAAGCAGTTTCTCGAGTTCTTCTGGGTTCTTTTTGTATTTTGGAAGAATCTTCGGCAGCCAGACCTCATAGTAGAAATACCTTACAAGCTTAAGAAAACCCTGATGCCCCGGCAGCTTGAAAAAGAAATCGTTGTACGTTTTAGCGCTATTGAATCCAAGCAGTCTCGCATGGATCATTTCATTTCTAAAAAGAATCATCTGATTGTCGTCCACACTCCTCATCGCGTCTTCGTAAGTGCGATAGCCGAGCTTCGAGCGTGATAGATACTCCTGAACGGCGCGAAATCTTGGAAATTGATCCAGTTCCTTTCTTTGCGCTGGAGTCAGCGTTTCCAGTTCTTTCAAAAACGGCTCGAGAAGCTGTCTTGCCGCCAGATGCAGCTTTTTTCGACTCGAAATAACTTCGGGAACGAGATCCGGAAAATCGTTCTTTGCCAAATTGAGATAATCGTAAAACTCACGATCCATCGTCTCATATTGCGCAATCATGTGAGAAAGTTGGCTTGCTCCTGAGGGCTTGCTTTCCTTTCCAGAATGAACAAACTCATATCGATTTTGGGGTGACAAATTTCTATTGAGAACTCGCTCCGGAAGCTTCTCTTCAATCGTTATAGCTTCTCTAAATAGTTGCTTTTGCCACGGATACAAGGTCAGGCGACTGCTCTTATTGCTGGAATCGATCGCACGGTAGGATTGAATTCGGATTGACTTCGCATCCACCGCCTTGTCTTGTATTTTTCGGATTAGACGATAATTCGATTGAATGACATCTCGATATGCGTCGCTGACAGTCGCCCCGGCCATTCCACTGCTCTTCTTCCCGTAAAGAAAGTATGCCCGATCGGAAACTGGAAAGAGCTGACCGTCATGAAACACGTGCGGAATGCCTTCATTAGAATAAAGGAAGCCGTCCTGGCCCAGTCTGAACCCCTGGGATCCGATCTGAAAATCTTTTCCGGTCAATTCAAGATAAGATAGGGCTGGATTCTTTGGTAATCGCATGGGTCCCGTACCAACAGAGATCGGCGGAGGACGAGGACCTTTATTGGTTCGTATGATTTCCAGATGCGCGAACACTCCTTGCCTGACGGATGCCTCCCACTCTTGAGGAGACAAATATAAATCCATATCCATGTCGCGAATCAAAGCCGGCGGCAGATCATGTTCCGCTAAAATACGATCCATAATGAGCCGAGACGTCCTGCCGTTTCCATCTACAAACGGATGGATCGAGACCAACCTTCTTTGAAACTGCGCGGCTAGGTGAATAGGATCCGCTTTATCTTTGTTCTCGTTGTACCAGGACAATAGCTTGTTCATCTCGATCGTGATTTGATCGTGATCCACGCAAGAGATAATCCCGCGCCTAGCTCCCTTTCTGCTGAGTGGAAATGGAAGTTCGATAAACTTCAGCAACGGATTGCCAAGCACCGACTCATACGCATGTTCGGAGAGCGGTCTCTTTAACGGCCGGAGTAAGAAATTTGCATTACTCCTCAACGCGGTGAGCAGACCGGCCGGCAATTTTCCAAGCTTTCCGTACTTTTCTGTAAGCTCAGTGAAGAAGCTTGGGGTTGCTAGGTCATGGATTTCTCGGATTAACTTACGATCAAGAACTAATTCGCCCCTCGGAATAGATTTGAGGCGATTGTCCGCCTTCTTCCATGCGAGATAAACTGGTTTTCCGTACAACTCCGACCCGCTGACATAGGGTTTCTTGTTGAGGTAGGTGTAACTCTCGATAAATCGCATGTAATCTGCTTCAGGATCGATCCAGTCCGACCATGGTCGCTTTGCCTGGATTTCCGAAAACTGTTCCTGAAGTCTGGACGTCTCGAGAGCATCCCACTTTTGTCGATCGGCCTCAGCGAGGCTTTCCTTGAAATGAGCAATCCGATCAGACGCGTGCGGTAATGTTGACCCTGGCTGTGTAAGAGCGAGGAGTCTTTTTTTAATCTGTGTGGTGCAATTCGTGCCTGGTTCGCTCTCGACTTGCGATGCAAAAGATGACTGAAGCGATGCAAAGGCGATAACCGCTGCGACGAAGATCGACGAATTATGAATTTTCCGTTGCGCGCTCACATCTTTACTCGAGTCGGTAGACTTTGGGTTGAGGGTATATGCCGTTTTTGAATGACACATCTCCTGGTGGATGATTGAAGGGCGGAAACACTAACATATCGATACGCCCTGGACGGATACGAATCAAAACTGGGTTTAAAAATGCAAGTCTCCATTGATTATGGTGGCCGTGCAACAAATCGAGTTTGATTTTTGCGAAAGGATATCTCTTCGAAAAGCTCTGTTTTACGGCTGCTTCCAAAGCTGGATGTGCCTGTAAAATGTTCGGATCTTTGATCTGAATATCGATATCGCCATTCTCAATTTTGGTTCGACCGTTTGGAAAGCTTCCTCCGATGAAAATCTCCGGGTCGGAGATATTGGACGAACGCATTTTCTTTTCCATTTCATCGCGTAACGCCCGCGATGTATCTAAGATGCTTTCGGCAGTGTATCCTCCGTTTGGAAGATCTGAGAACGATGCGGACTTGATATGATCTAGGTAGCCCTGATAAGCTTGCAACGGTGTTTTTCCCTGCCTTATCGAGAACGCGATATCTTCATCAGCACGCAAAAGATATTTGATCAAAAAATCCGCGAATCGACGAGGCGCCATGTATCCCGGGCGCAATTTCTTTGGAAGAGGAAATCGTCCCTCGGACTTATCCTTTGAGAGAGAACTGTGCTCTCGCGATATCCGGTTAAGTATCCTCGTTTTTTGAAGATCTGGCATCGAAAGAACGGTTTTTTGCAAAGACTCGTCCCAAATATCCTCGTGAAACGACTTGTTGAAAAGAACGTCCAAGTAGCGGTCCCATGCCGCCGGATCATAGAGGCGTAACCTGAGTTTTTCCTCGAGGCGTTTGTCTTTCATCGGATGCGCGTCCAGTTCTCTTAGCAAGGCGGAGGCCTCTTGCGGCGATAGTCCTGAGAACTTTATTAAAGAGTCATTCGTGACCTGCGAGAGCGCAGGAGAAGTCGTCGCTGGTGGTCGAATCAGAGAGGACAATCGCTCTCGAATGGTAGAAATGCATCCCGAAGAGGTCTTCGTAGCTGCGATGGCGCAAGAATCCATTGCAGGTATTACGCAAGCGAATACGAGACAGAAAATTATCCAATTATGATGTAAAAATAGCTGCTTCGCAGAAACCATCTTTTACACGAGTCCTCCTCAATGCTTATCGGACAATTTTGGTGATTTTATTACCTGCGCCCCATGTCTGATTTATCGTCAACTTGTTGACAACTCCTCTAGAGATATTTGAATTCCGGCGAGCGCGCTTTCAAGAAAATCTTCCAAAAGTCCGATAAGTTGGTAGATGAGAATTCTATTGGGAAGTATCTTCCAACTTGCCCTTCTGCTCGTGTCCGTTTCAGTTCAAGCACCTTGGGTCACGCCATGCTTACTTGCTGCAGAGGCCCACTCTTCCGCCACGAGCCCGTCTCTCACCGAGCTTGAGCAAGGAATCTCGGATCGCATTAAGCGAGTCGATGAGTTTCGCTTTATCGAACAAGAAGCCACTAAACTGGGCGTGAGAGCCTGGCTCTTCGGTGGGACAGCTGCAGGCTATGCTCATTATGTGAAATGGGACATGCAGCGCGAAAAGGGCGATCCGAGATTTCAGCCGGATCGTTTTGATTACGACTACGTCAATATTTATCGATCCACCCAAGATCTCGACATCGTGATCGATGGGACTCATGCGCAAGCCATTGAGTTTCAAAATAGACTCACTCGAAAATATTCGCATCTTCAAGGTGAGAAGACCGCGTGGGAAGTGAGACTTCTCACTCAGGACATAGGAGACAAGCAGGCAATCTTAAACTCTCCCGACTTCATGAATCAGCACACTGATTCGAATTCGACCGGGATGATAGAAATCACGAAACCTAAAGATGGCGAGTCGGTGGTGAGAGACGTCCGGGGTTGGAATTCTAAAGAGCCTAACTTTTTGAAAGATGTTCATGACGGAGCTCTGCATTACTATTTCTCGCCGCTTCACGAGACCACGAGATTTGCAAAAGAAGGGCGAAATCCACCGATTCTTTCGGCGATCCGTTATCTTACTAAAGCATTTCAATACGAGCTCGCGCTTCGGCCTGAAGATCTTATTCAGATTAAAAAAGTGATCGATGACTTCGATCCGAAGCGAGGAGCTCAGAACTCATATGTCTCAAAATGGATCGAGAAAAATGGAAAAAAACTTATCCAAAACGCGGTCAATATCGAATATGCCTGGGACACCCTCGAGCGGCTCGGGCTGCGCAATAAGCTGATAGCGATTCGAAACGACACAGATGTGCTCGATTCGCTCTCTTGGTGGATGAATAAAGAGCCATTAAGAACTCAGGCCCTGGGCAAGACAGGAAAAACCGCACGCGAACTAGGAATCGATACAGTTGCGCACGAAACAAATAATTTTCTTTCTTATGAAAGCATTACTCGTGCTCACACAGGTGATCCAAATGTTCTGATTTCACGTGATGGTGCGGCTGGCGAAGCTGCAGTGAGTGGCGATGGATTCTATACAAAAATAGGACGTCAAGGCGCTCGCGGGACAGGATTTGCGATTCGTTTTCAACTGGATCCCAATTCCAGGGAGGGCTTTGATTTTATCCGAGCAGGCAGTGACTTCGTCGTTATTAAAAATAAAGCCGCGATCAAGGTCATTCCTGAGAGTTTAGATGTCGATTTGCTGGGGTACTTTCGAATGAGCACACAAGGAATGGAGGATTTAGACGGAGGAAATCGTGGACTGTTCGAAAAAATGAGACTGAGCGCTCGATCCAAAGGCAAAACACTTTCGAATCGGGAAGAAAAAGAAATCGTCAAACTGCTGATCGACGACATCAGACGTTCTACGTATCACAAGACTTGGAATGGCGTGGGGATCGCGAAAAGTAGCACTAAACATCCCGCTCAGGCGAATACATACATTTTTGACGATTGGTTGGGGCTCCCCATTTCCAATCGCCATCCGGAAGTGCTGGAGGAAGTACTTAAAAAGTCAGCAATGGATCCTTATGCTGCAGCTTATATATTCCTTCGCTTAAATCCGGATACGCACGCAGAATTGGTTGCAAAGTTGATTCAACGAAACAATTCGGTACGTAACTTTTACTTTAAACATAGATACTCTTTTGCTGGGATTCGCTTCCCACATTCAGCCGATATGTTAATTGCGAAGGCGGTATTACCTAGCGAGCACTGGGAAAATCATCCTGAGTTACTTGAGGCCTTGTTGAATAAAAAAAACGTGGAAATAGATAGAGCGATCGCAACGGATGTTTTGAGCCTGCCACAGTGGAGAGATCATCCGGAGCTTCGGAGACTTTCCGGTGGGGCTCAACCGACTGTTCAAAATTTGAGAGCCGCTCTGCAGACAGGGCAGTCCATGCGAGCTTCTGCTTCCGGTCTGTGTTTCCTTCGCCGTCTAGTTCAATTTTTGAAATAGATAGGAGTGTTCGCCTCTTGATTATAAAACACTCCTGTTTGACCAATTCGCCGAGAAATTTTACGCAAGCGGCTTCCGGCCATGCGCAGCTTGAGGATTTCGCAGTGCTATCGTCACGATCACGAGCCTTCTCGGTCACACGTTTAAATGACCAGGCGATCTAACGAAGAGCTGCGGTCCAGCATGGGCGAATTCCGACGGATTCTAGGCCAAGGAATAAATAGATTGCAGAGAGTGCCTGGTTCAAGCCGTTGATCAAACATGACGACCGGACGGAGCCGGAATCTTAGAACTTTACCTAGGTTTTCGGTCGATGAGGAGATCACCCAGCAACCCCAGGTCCGGGGAATCTGTGCTCTCTCGGAGTTCTTGCCGTAGGGAGGCTATCTCGGATCGAACGATGGGGAGCGCAAAAAAGCCCTCGGGGATGGGATCCATAAAGCGCGGATCGAGGAAGCGAAACGTGAAGCGATCCAGACTCTCGGTTTTTTCTCGTTGAGCGAGAATTTGATTCACCCACCCGATCTCTTTCCACAAACTTGCTTTTTTCCCGGCCTCATAAACAGAAAGACAGAAGGTCCACGAGCGATATTCGGCCAAGAGCCCCCGGTCCAATCCCACGAACAAAAGCGAACGAAGGGGCTCTAGCGCGTGTGAAGATACTGTTTCGCCGCGATCCATCCGAGTCTGCAGCTCGAATCCGAAGCGAAATGCGGCGGTATCCCCATAGGCTTGGATGGCCGAATTCAGCTTGGGATCCAGTCGATGGGTCAGTTCATGAACAAAGATGAAAAACCATTCCTCAGGAGCAATGGCCTGGAAGTCCATGAAAAGGGACTGGCGTCCACGGTGGAAGCCCGCTTTTCTTGGGCCAAGTTCGATCGGGGTTTCGTCCCGATTGCCCAGCGCCTTGAAAAAGAAAACTCCGGTGGATTCCGCTTCTTTTTCGGCAAGCTCGCTCAGACGTACCAGCGCAGGGACGCCGGAGGACTTGAGCGCGCGGAGTGAGCCCTTGAGAAACGCAGCCGAGACGGAGCGGCCAAGAAGCGCCTGGCTTTCGGAATCGCCGCCACAAGACTTCACGAAATTCTGGGCCAAACGGCCGCGCAGATATTCGTCGAAGATCAATTCCCCCGCACGAATTCTCGTTTCGTACTCGACTCGTTGTAACTCCACGCGTTCCGCGATCGTTTGGGCGCCAGTTAAGTTTCTCTGGGCCGCCTCCTTCCATTCGCGCGTCAGACTGCAATCAGGTTGAGGTTCGGCACCGTAGCTCACGTGCAGAGAGATTCCCACCAGGGCGAGCACGAGCAAGGAAAAGAACTTAGCCCCCGGGAAGGTTTTCCCGGAGGCTAGAGTTTTCTCGATCTTCGATTCAACCGGAAGCATCTTATGGGCTATTTCGAAAACCGGCCGCTTTGAATCCCGTCGACCAGACACTCGGCGTAGGGACGAAGATCCACGACAATACGGCTCTCGACTCCTGTTTTCAGATTCCGAAAACGGACCGGAGTTTGTTTGGAATTGATGAGTCGAAGATTTCTCACATAGGTCTCGTGGCTGACCTCCGATCCCAGCTCATCGTAAACGTAATCAGCCGTAAAGGTTTCGTATTGCAGAGAAGGCATTTTCAAATTGGGAGAACCGAGAACCACGAGTTCGTCTAAAAAGGCGCTTCGCGGAAACGAGAAATCATTAATCGTAGACACCCAAAAGCGCGGAAGGACCTTTAAGCGAGTTTCACCCAGATCTGAGAGGGTCAGATCGATATACTGGAAGGTCTTTGTCTCTGTCCCGTGGATGGCTTCCCAATAATAGGCTTTCACTCCATTCAACGTGACTTCGCTCGTAATAGATGGGTGCTCGGAATCGGGCTCGCCATAAACCATCTTCAAAAGTTTTTTGGTCAATTCGTCATTGCACTTCTCTGAGACGTGGCGAATCTCAGACTCGATGACCTGACGATCCACCGCGATCGGAAGCGCACTTCCCGAAAGATCCGGTCCGCTGACGCCACGTCCGTCACCCGCAAAAGCCTGGGGCAAAGCGGCGCTCAAAGCGATTGCGACAGTCAGGGCAGCTTTTTTCATTTGGGTTTCGAAATACATCATAGGATCCGCCCTCCTCAGGCGGTGTCCGTAGCCAAGCTACGGGGTTATATCTAATAACGACCAAATATGTCAACTATGTTAAATCTATGAATTAACAACTCTTTTTAGTCCTCAGCCTGGATCAGCTTCAGATGGGCAGAAAATATGACTTTTGGCGTTATTATTAAACTGATATTTTTGTGTGAGATATAAAGCGACCCGAAATTAAGCCGAGCACTATGGAATCCTTCAAAGAAATCGATCAGGCCATCCGCCGGGGCCAGATTCGACAGGCTTCTTTACGAATCCAAGCTTTTTGGAAAAATGGGCAGAACCTGACCCGCCCCGAACGGCTTGAGCTTTCCCGCCTGGCCCGCCGCGCTTATTTGCCCAGGGTATCCATCCTTCTCCTTCGCCCATTCGTACGTCCGAGCTCCGCACGGGTCGTTGAATCGCACCCCGAGGAGCAGCTCGAGTTTGCCGCCGCCCTCATCGCGGCCGGCGCGAGAACTGAAGGCGTGGAGATTCTGGAGAGTTTGGATCCCCAAAAATTTCCCGAGCGAGATCTCTTTGTTTCGTTCGCACTTTTTTCGGCTTGGAATTACGCTGCGGCCCTGCCGTTATTGAGACGCTATTCAAGTCACCCGGCGCTCGATCCATACGCCCGACTCGTGGGCCAAGTGAATTTGGCCGCAGCACTTGTTCACGAACGAGAGATCAGGGAGGCTGCCGTCGTTTTGAGCGAACTGGATGCCTCGGCCCGAGCTGGGAATCACACGCTCCTTTTGCGAAACATCCTGAAGCTCGACGCCGAGCGTGCGATCTACGCCAGGCAATTTGAGCACGCCGAGCAATGCCTCGCAGAGGCGCACGCGATGTCCGGTAAATCTCCCGAAGACGATCTGTATTTGGAAAAATGGCGAGCCATCGCGCACGTGGCCGGAGGGGACTCAACTGGACTTGGGGCTTTGCGCCGAATCCGTGAGGATGCTCTCGTCCTGGAGGAGTGGGAAGGGGTGCGAGACTGCGATTATCATCTCTCGGTTTACGGCAAGGATCTCGCGCTCGGGATGAAGCTCTACTTCGGAACGCCCTATTCCACTTACCGTTCGCGTTTGCTTCGGGATTTCCCGGACCTCCATGAGGCGCTGCCCGATCAATACGGTTGGGAGCTCCAGGCACCCAGGGGGCCTCATCAGGAGGTCTGGCTCGAGGGGGCGGCGGTGTGCAACGAAAGTCAGAGTCTCCTGAAGACAGGTCAGGTTCTACAGAGATTATTTAAGGCCTTGGCTGCGGACTTTTATCGTCCCGCGAATCTGGTCGAACTCTATTCCTTAGTATTCCCGGATCAGCACTATCATCCTCGGACTTCGACCGATTCGATGCATCAAGCATTGCGTCGACTTCGTGCTTTTTTCGCCGATCAGGATCTCCCGCTGCGAGTCTCCGAAAGTCGTGCTCACTACTGTCTCCAGGCGGAGTCTCCGGTAACGCTATGGGTGAGATCCGAAAATGCTTTTCCCGCGACTCCTATTGGACTGGAACGCGACCTTATTCAGCTCGAAGCATTGCTCCCGCGGGTCGGTGCGAAAGAGTTCACTGCGCAGGAAGCCGCCGCGATCTGGGAAGTCTCGCGGAACTGGGCGCTGAATCGTATTCGGAAGCTCCATCGACAAAATCTTCTGGAACGCCACGGGCAAGGACCACAAACTCGTTATCGTTTGGTGAGGTCAACAAAGTAAGGTTCAATATACGCAGGAATCCCTGTGCTCAATTTAGGCCGCGGGCTTGAGCTCGACTTTATATTTGAGACCTGCAGCCTGGAGACTCTCTTCAATCGCGAGACGCACCAATAGTGCAGGTGGGACTCCAATGGCCTTAGCGATTTTTTCTGCCTTTTCTGGACTCACTCCTTTCGTGAATTTTCACGAAAGATCAGGCTGAAGGACGCCAGGTCCTTTTCCGTGATTTTAACTACATATAATTCGGCCCGAACTCCTCGCTGATCGGCCTGGTACAGCAGCTGTACCACTTTTGGTACAAAGCCATTGATTGCGTCATAAAGTGCGATATAACCCGCTCCGTGAATGATTTTAGGCTTTATCTCCAAGAAGAGCTAATCTCCCGATGTCGCAAGAATCGACGGTACTCACTACGTTCTTTTGCGAAGTCCCTCGGAGTCAATCACGGCATCCTTTCGATGGTTCTCAGGAACAAGAGGCCGCTCACAGCCCAGATGATTCAAGAGATGGGCTTGTCTCTGAAGCTGAGCAAAAAAGAGCTCGATGCCTTTATCTCGGCGCTCCCGGGAGCAGTGGACTCGAAAAATCGCAAAGCCGCTGAACTGAGAAAAATCAACCAAATGACCGTCGACGTCTTCAATGTCGTTTCGGATTGGTATCACGACGCGATTTTGGAGCTGAGTCGCATCCCTGGCTTTGAACCAAGCCCGAAATTCATTTCGAAGCGGCTTGGGATCACCATTTCAGAAGCGCGATTGGCCATGGATCGACTAGAACGCGTGGGGCTGATCGAAGTGTTGCCCGACGGAATTTGGCGCGAAACTCTAGGCGATAACACGACGACAGTCGATGTGGATTTCACGAACTCGGCGTTGAGAAGTCTTCAAAAACAGGTTTTGGCTCTCTCGCTCACCGCGCTCGAAAACGTTCCAAAAAAGTTGCGCGATCACACGTGCACAACGATGGCGATCGACGTCAAAGACCTTCCGGAAGCGAAAAAGAGGATCAAGACCTTTCGCCACGAGCTCATGGCTTTCCTTCAGCGAAATGGATCCGAATTCGACGAAGTCTATCAAATAGCGGTTTCTTTGTACCCATTAACTCGAATCAAATGTGAAACCTTAAATGGAAATGGAGAAATAAAATGAGAATCAAACTATCGTTCTATCTCTTGCTCGGTGTTTTCGCGGTGCAGGCTCACGCAGGTCAGGACCGAGGAGGCGGAAACGCTGTGGTCTGCTTCTCAGACCAGAGCATTCCAAAAAATATCGCGCGCGAAAACAACCGGCCGATCCTGGATTCCGAACTCAGCAAAATCACATCCATCGAGCTTCTTGATGTCTATCAAGAGCGTTTGAAAACCGACATCGAAGGCAACGTCAATCGTCTGCTTGAGCCTAAAGCATCGGAGACACCTCGAGAGTTCGCGAACCGTCTGATCCATCGAATCGAGCACGTCAGCGTTAACTACTATGACGAGCTGAGTGACACCATGGAGGATTTATTTGATAGAGATCTGATCCACATGGCACCTTAAGGAATCGATCAATACAAAGACATCGTTGAATTGCCGATCATCGACAAACAACACTGCGTTCTGGCGACCATGGCTAAAGTCATGGATTCCGATTCGCCCGAAAAATCCATTTTTCTGATCGACTCGCGTCTCTACAATCATCGCCTCCACTCCAAACAGAGCAAGGCGGCGCTTCTGCTTCATGAAACAATCTATCGAGTGGCACGCAAGTTCAGTCATGCAACTAACAGCGATGCTTCTCGAAGAGGAGTGGGTCTATTTCTCAGACAGAAATTGATGGCCGGCGAGTTCAATCAAAAGATTTTGGATTTGGGATTGGCTGATGACTTTTTTAAAGGTGAACTTCCCGCTGACGAGCTGACTGCCCTCTCCCTAGGCATGCCATCCAGACTCGACATGCATTCGCTCGCAAAACAAAGCCAGTTCAATACTTGCGTTTGGGCAGACACCGTCGAAGCATATTCGCTGTGGATTAATTGGAGTTCAGACCCGCACGCGAATCGCCCTTGCACCAACGAAGATCGGGCAAACGTGATCACCCAGCTTCTGGATTACTTCGATTCGAATTACTCTTTCGAGCAGTTGCAAGGCTTGAGAAGTTATCTAAGTGATTCACAAATTAAAGAGTTCATCAGCGTAATCCGCAAAAGAATCGCGAACAATATGGATGCTGATGGCCATGAACTCATCTCCACCATCACTCGTCAGGCTTATCTGGAAAGGCGGGGTCAAGTTACCCCACAGTTACCGGAATCTTACACGAAAGGATCAGTGTTCTGGATGGACATTCTGGCGTTCAGATACCGATTGGCAACGGATGCCGAGCTCAACGCGATCCGGGACTTGAATCAGATTTCGATCTAACCAGAAGCTAATATGAAAACCGTACTCTTCCTGATGCTCAG
>CAZCBS010000077.1:0-14009 GCA_964496965.1 uncultured Bacteriovoracaceae bacterium | reverse complement strand
GCCCCACAATCCGTTTGATGTCGTCGCGCACGATGGCAAGTTCGTCATGGAGTACATCAAATAGGCGGCAGGCTCGACGTTCAAGTGCGATCCGTTTTCGCAGGGTGATCGTCACAGTGGGGTCGAACAGCGTATCAAGGATGCGCTGAAGTGCAGCGAGCCTTTTAACCGTTCTACCCGACATGGAATCTCGTGGGGTTCACGCGGTAGACTCGAAGAAGGAACGGCGGCATAGCTTGTTCAATTCGCTTGAGCCGGGAGCGAAGCCGGGCCTGTGAACGTGGTCCACTGACAGTCGCAAGCTCTCCCTGAAGCCGGAGATACAAAGCTAGCGGCCATAGGTAACGAATATAGATGGGGTGGACGGAAGACCTACGAGCCATACACCTATGGGTTACGATGCGTAAAATAGTTGGGGCAGGACCGTTCTTCATATCAATGGCGGCGAGTGGGATCAAACTTTCATCGCTTTAAGGCCGTGAAGGGAGTCAGCGGTAAAATGGTTTGCGAAGTCAGGCCTTATTAAATCGGCGAGGGCCAAACTCGTCGGCGTTTTTTCTCGATTCGACTGGGCCAAATTTTTGGTCAGAGAATCCGACCTATTCGATTCCGCCTAGAAGCGTAGCTCCATGTGGAGGATGTCCACATGCGAGTCAGAAAAATTGTTCAGGGCAGATATACGATTCGACGAACTTCAATAAATAGCCGCGATCAGCTCTTCCGGCTCGAACTTTGGAAGTTCGGAAATACCCAGCCTTACATTGTCGCCTACTGCCCCCGACGCTACTCAGACTCGGCGATACCGGGACTTGCCTGTTCGTGTCCCGGCTGGATTTATAAACGGGGCGAAGTCCGTAGATGCAAACATCTGAGCATGATCGCTGCGTTGTATGGACTTGAAGGCATGGAGGCAGCATGAGTCAGACGTTTAAGTTCCCACTCTCCCTGCAAGATGAGTCTGCGAAACTTGACCGCACTCTCGCATTGGTCGGGCGACTCTGCTTCGCCGCCGATTGGGACGAGGAGTGTAACGCGGAGCTTGTCCGAGAGATCGGGCTTGCGATCAATGAGTACCTGCGGCAGCGAAACGCTTTGGAATCCCTTTTCGGACGGGTCGAGTATCACGACGATGAGGACTTCAAAGCGATGGTGAGGGAGTTTCGACGTAGGCTGAAACGGTGATCCGATCTTACGATTCTCGAAAATAATCCTGATCCACAAGTCAAGCGTAATTGACTGGAATCGGCGGATTCTATAGAAGTAAGGAATGCCTCTTGCTGTCGACAAAACCGGACTTTTGCACCATGTCGAGATTTATGTCTCGGACTTGCGGCGTTCGTCCGAGTTTTGGGCGTGGTTCTTGGGGCTGCTCGGGTACACGAAATTCCAGTCATGGGAATCTGGGATTAGCTTCAAGCTCGGCGACACCTATCTCGTCTTTGTTCAGACGGAGGACGAACATCTTGATCCTCCTTATCACCGAAAACGCACCGGCTTAAATCACCTTGCGTTTCATGCTCGGTCGCGGGCGCACGTCGACGAAATCACCGCGGCCTTAAAGGCTCTGGGTATCTCCATTCTCTACCCAGAGAAACATCCCGTCGCTGGCGGAACGAATTACGCCGTCTTCTTTGAAGACCCCGACCGAATCAAAGTAGAATTGGTGGCTTCATCATGAAAGTTTGTCGATTTCCTATTGAGAGAGTGATGTAGCCATGTACTTGCCGAAGCGTTTTGAAAATCAGGATATTGAAAGAAGTCTTGTCATCGCAAAAAAATATCCGCTTGCGACAGTCATCTCCTCAACGGAGGCTGGACCGTTCATCAGTCACTTGCCGCTCGTTGCAGAATCAAAAAATGGTTCGCTTTTTCTCTATGGTCATCTCGCCAGAGCAAACGAACATTGGAAACTCCTTGCGGACCGCGATGTTTACGTCATTTTCAATGGACCTCAGACGTACATTACTCCGACTTGGTACGCCGAGGACGACGTACCCACATGGAACTACGCTGTAGTCCACATGAAGGGACGCAGCCGATTGTTGGAGAATAAGTCCGACATCATCTCGTGTCTTGAGAAAATCACCGCACAAACAGAACAGAACGAGCCGAATTCGTGGAAGTTTTGGATTCCTGACGATCTTGCTGAAAAAGGCGTACTCGAAAAAGCCATCGTTGGTTTTCAAGTGACGGTCGACTCCATCCAGTCAAAATTTAAACTCAGCCAAAACAGGTCGCCTCTTGATCGACAGGGTGTAATTCAAGGGCTTTCGGGTCGCAACGACGATATGAGCCGCGAGATTCGACGGCTCATGCAAGAAACGGAAGGCTCATCCCATGTCTAAGGCTCTTGCTGTTCATTTTTGGGAGTTATTCAGCACGCAAAAGTGGGATCAAGCCAAGGCGCTGCTTTCCGATGATTTCGTTGCGATATGGCCTCAATCTAAGGAAAAAATGATTGGACCCGAAAACTTCATCAACGTGAATCGTTATTACCCCGGCAATCATAAGATCGAAGTTCTTCATGCTCATGAGATTGCCGAAGGAGTTGTTACAACGGTCTGGATTGTCGCCGACACCGGCCAGAAGACTTTTGCTACTTCTTATTTTGGTTTTCATGACGGAAAAATCATTCGCGTAGAAGAATATTGGGCGGAGCCGTACTCCGCACCGGACTGGCGACGGCAATGGGTGGAAATCTATGAGTGAAGAATCAAGGGTGGCGAACCAAGAACTAGCGATCCACGCAAGCCAACTGACAAAGCAGTTTCCAAAGATCGCAGAGCCTTCAGTAAAGGCGTTGTCGTTTGACATAAGCCAAGGCGAAACCGTCGCGTTCTTGGGACCAAATGGGGCTGGAAAAAGTACCACGATCAAAATGCTTTGTGGAATTCTTAGCCCGTCAAGTGGGGCGGCAAAAATCTTAGGCTTCGATGCTGGCACAAAAGAAGCGAACAAACGGTTGGGTTTGGTGTTTGGCACGCGATCCCAGCTTTATCTCCATATGACGGTGGAGCACTGTCTCGATCTGTCTGCGGAGATTTATTACCTAACGGGCGAATCGAAGCGCAGTAGGATTCGTGAGTTGTCGGACGTGTTCGCCATTACGCCATTCTTAAATCGAAGGGTTAGATCGTTGAGCCTAGGGGAGCGTATGAGATGCGAAATCGTGGCGGCTCTCTTACATAAACCCAAAGTTCTTCTCGCTGATGAGCCTACGATTGGACTGGATGTGGTCGCAAAAAACAGTTTGCGAGAAATCATCAAAAACTGGCAGAAGCACGAGAAAACCACGCTCATGCTCACGAGCCATGACCTAAGCGATGTGGAAGCCTTGTGTGATCGCTGTATATTGATTGACCATGGAAGCAAACGCTTTGACGGACCGCTCAACGACATGAAGGGTCAGCTAAAAAATCTAAGACGAATCCGGGTTACTACCAGTGATGCCGAAAGAGAGATGGTGCTGGACTCTACGAAGTTTAAGTTGACCCATCGAGAGAATTCTTACACCCATATTTACGAGCTTTTCACTGACAGGTTTCCTATGTCCGAAGGAATTTTCGCCCTCTCTCAGCACTACGGAGATTCGCTTCAGGATTTGAAAATCAGTGAGGTTACACTGGAAGAAGTTTTAGGGGCGCAGTATGCGCGACGATAGCCTTTCGGTTCCTTCTCCTTTTTATCTTCGCTACGCTTGGTTTCAGTTGCGAGAACGGTTTACTGATTTGGGAAGTTCAGCCGCATATCTACTTCTCTACCCGTTTTTTATTTGGCTACTGACTCAGATGTGGGGGCGATTCAACTCCTACCAAGGACATTACACAAAAGAAGAAATATTCATTTACGTTTCGATCACGGAATTGTTGTTCATGACATTTCTGCGATCTCCGTTCATGCAACGCTCAAATGCCGACTTCTCGATAACCCTATCTCGTCCTCGCTCATGGCTTACTCTCACTTTTTTCGGTCAGATAGGAACAACCCTCGGCGGGCGAATCATTTACACGTTGACAGCACTCGTGGTTCTTCATTTGCTCGGGCTGAATTCAAAGCTCATCTTTTTGGCTTATCTTCGACTGTTTCTTCTTTTTCCATTGCTGGGAGTAATCGAGGCGTTGATGGCATCCGTTTTAGCCTCCGCGCAGCTTCTATGGCATGAAACGCGGTATTTGGTTTTACCGATCACAAAGATTTTTCTCGCACTAGGGGGCGTGTTTGGTCCCTTGGCAGACTACGGTGAGCCGGGTAAGTCGATCTTTCTAAAACTCCCCGCATCGGACTTGTTTTTTCAAGTGGGACACTTTTGCATTAAAGGAGAGTTTTATCAGATCACAACGCTTCAGTGGTTTTTAAGAATTGCTGTCTGGACGGCGGTTTTTGCGGGTTGGAATGTGATCTTCTTTAACTTCTCCAAGAAGCGGCATCAAAGTTTTGGAGGTTGATGATGTGGAATTTAATGGCTAAATCCCTCAAATATAATCTTAGTGCCCACGCGGCGAATCTCCCGAACCTTATTGCAGGAGCTTTGGGGATGCTCGTCAACAACACGATTTTCCTAATCGGGATGTGGGGAATGTTATTTGCCGGTAAGCCAGAGAATAACCCGCTGCTATTTTACTACATCGCTTTGAACGCCCTCATCATGACCGCTTGGGGAGGAATTAACCTTCTCTTTGGTGGCTGGATGGACCTTGGAGAATTGATCGTAAGTGGGCAGTTTGAGTCCAAGCTCTCGACCCCCCGACATCCGTTGGTCTTGGTGTCGACGCACGTTCTTCACCCCTCGGCGTTGGGTGACTTGCTAATGGGGTTGGTTGGAGTTGCCGTCTTATTTGCCCTAGGGCCGTCTGGCATGGGGATTCGGACATTGATTGGGTCGGGTCTGACAATCGTTGCGCTATTTTCACTTTACATTTTTTCTGGAAGCCTAGCCTTCTTCGTTCCTCGCGGAAATGTCGTAGCTCTTTTAATTCGTGAAATGGCAGTTTCGCTAAGTAGCTACCCGATGGGAAAGATATTTCCCTCCGGCCTAGGAAGGATTGCATTGCTCATTACGCCAGCCGCCGCAGTTTCTCTGCTTCCAATGGATTGGATTGAAAACGCAGGAATGAAAGAGTTGGGTTACGCCATCTTCGCGGTAGGGATCACGTTGGTCGGGGCTTTATGGGTTTACTCTATTGGTGTTAAGCGGTTTCAGGCGATCAACCTGATTGGGGCACAAGCGTAAGAGTCGTTGTTCCGCTCGCGGAGCTAAAGAAGGCTAATCAGGTCAGTTTAACTTAACGCCGAGAGCGTCGAGGCTCGATACTCTATCCGACTTGTACTTGGTCCGAAATCCTTGAAATTCTTTGATCTCTTTTTCAAGAAGCTCGGGAGAAATCGGAACATTGGCATTATCGCTTTCAAGATGGGCGTCGATAAAGCCGGAGAGATATGCGTGCTTTTCGCAAACCAGATCAATGTGCTCTCGGGTCACATAGACTTTTTTCAAATTGTCAGGACGGATTCTTCGGTCAAATCTAGTCATTACTTGGTTGAAAAGCTCGACCAGCACGAATGCTTCGTAACACCGACGTAGCTTGGACATTCCTTCCTGAAGGAGTTCCTCCCGTTTATCGGCGTCGATTTCAATTTTTCGAGACTCTTTTAGTTTCTCCTCAGACTTTTCTGTGCTCAGGTGATCTTTTTCAAGATTAGGGTTTTTCCCTTGTGTAACAATGCCCACCTTGTCGCCGAGTTTTTCAACCCAGTGGCACTGGCAATCGACCTTAGCGGACTCTGCCTCATTTTTTAGATCGTAAAGGAATGAAAGGTCGTGAGTAAAAACCACAACCTGCTTTGTGCGGGATGCCTTAGCAAGTCTTTCAGCAATCAGTTTCCGGCGTTCGTGGTCGAGGGATGTCACGGGGTCGTCGAATATCAACCCAGAACAGATTCCGGCAATCTCCGTTTCGGTGAAGAAGTCCGCGAGCGCGATACACTTCTGCTCTCCCTCGCTCAAAATCTGACTTGGCTGAAAGCCGACAACGGATAAATGTTTTTTCGTTTTTCCCCAGTCACCGCCCTGTTTGATGTCTACGCTATAGAGTGCGTTTAATTGGGCACATTCTTGTTCAAACTTTTTACGGTACTCTTTTCCGAGAATTTCTTTGTGTAGTCGCGTGTTCAATGCAGTCAGTTTCGAGGCATTGGTTTTCTTCTTTATTTCCGTAGCGGCGGTGAGCCATTTTTCATTCTCGATGAAGGAAACGACATCCTCAACGATTTCCCCGAGCTTCTTCCTGTGCCTAAGCATCGTTAGGTCGATGGTGATGGTTGCGATTCGTTGCGTGACCTTCTCGGCGTCCAGTGAAGATACTTGTTCGTCAATTTTCTTTGTTGCCGCGTCGATCTGATCCAGATTCAAGATTGAACAAGGCACAAACTCAAGACGGTCCAATGTTTCAAGGGCGTTCTTAAATCTGTTTGCAGATGCAAGGCATTCTGAAACGGTGGTTCCTAGTTCCTGTAAGAGAGTCGGTTCGTTTTCGGATAGCCATTTCTGCGCAGCAGTCCCTTCTGCGGGAAGAATTGGGGAAGCCATAGTCAACGTGTTAACGTGCTTTTTGATAATTTCGGCGGACGTTTTTAGATTCTTCTGTGCTTCACCAGATAGGAATTTCCAATAGCGTTCGATCAAGTTGATGGACTCATCCGTGAGCGTCTGCCTACAGAGAAGGCAGGAGTCTCCGATGTTTGGGTACGGTGTGATCGAAGTGCCGTGGCTATCTTGAAGTTCGGAAAATGACTTGGCTTCTTGAATGAACGTCTTCCAAGTTTGCGATCCAATACCAAAGAACTTATCGTGTTGAAACTGATCCACCCCAGCTTGCTTTGCAAGCTCTTGAGTTTTCTTGTGGGACTCGATTGCCTGACTATAAGCCTCGACGGCGTCTTTCGTTACGAGGGCAGAAACGTCCGATATTGTCTGCTTTAACGAGGCCAGAACTGCTCTAATTTGAATCAATTCCTTCTTTTTGGCTTCGGTGTTTTCCGACTTCAGCTTGCCTAGCTCGGTTTCGAGGTCAGCAATCTTTGTTTCTTCTTCGGTCGTCAGAGTCGCCTGCTGTCGAACCTTCTCAATGTTTGTGTTTGCAGATAGGGTTTCAACCGCCGACTTCAGCAGCGAAGGCCCATCGAAATGCAGGCCGAACTTGTTTGTCTTCTTTCTGTCCTTAATTTCTTTTTCAAACTTGGCGAGTACGTCACGGATCAGATCAGCCAAGCTAGAGAATTGCCGAATAATCGGGGGAACAATGTACAACTCATTTTCGTTATTGAGATGGACGTTTGCGCTCTTACTATCGAAGACAGCGAAATTGGTGAACTCACCGCGAGACTTTTCAGCCGGATAACTTAGGTCGTAGGCAGCTTCATCGCCGTCTTGAAATGAAAAGCTCGCTGAAGGTTTTAAGTCCGTTTTTGGGCCGAAGACATTCGGCAGAACGCTTTTGTCACCGCGACTGTAAAAGACGTTGTTCATGAGCCGAGCGAAACCAGACTTTCCGGTTCCATTGTCGCCGTAAATAATCGTGAGGTTTTCTCCGAAAGTCAGTTTTGGAGAACCATGGATAGCATTTAAATTTTGAACGTCTTTTAGTCCACGGAGTCGCAGGTTTTTGAATTTCGCGTTGTCTGTGCTTCCGCCAAATAGGTCGGGTAGCTCAATATCTTCTTTTGTGGATTCGGAAGTAGCGAGGCTGCTTTCGACAAGAAATGATTCGTATGCGTTCTGAATGGTGGCCGAATCTTCCGCCGGAGTACCAGTTAAGACCTGACACAGCAGGATTCTCTGCCAATGCGGAAGTGCCGCAACAAACTCCCTTACTTCAGACTGTATCGACTTTTCCTCAGCCATGTGCGCTTTGCAGCCACCGCGCACCCCGTCCTGACTAGCTTTGGTGTCCCGCCTCTCCCTAGACGGGACGATACATGACCGAGGCCCTTTTGTCGCCCGTTTCGGAATATAACGCAAGTCGCCACTGGTTCCAGAGCATTGCTAGAACCGTATAAATTACGAAGCTCAGTGATTCATGAGTTCACCGACAACGCTTTAGGCGACCGCACGCGGGCGAAATCGTTCTCTGCTTCTCCGGGAGCCGCGAGGACTCATTGATCGCGTTCAGCGAGTACGGGCGTGGCTTAGAGATTTCGCAGAATTGATACAGTTAGCGAAGAAATGAGGCGCTTAGAGCATGAAAAAGCAGGATGCCAAGGTCATAAATCTCCGAGATTTCGCTTCCGAAAATGCGATTCCGAAGTCCCATTTGCAGACTCTCGTGCGCCATATCGCCCGTGAAGTCAACCGCCACAAGATCAGCTACGATCAACTCAAGTTCGTGTTTCGGAGTGTGCGCGAGCGATGCGACCTCGCAGTGCCGAATCAGTCGGGCCGCAAGCTATACGAACTACCCTCCGGCGAGGAGCTTACCGCCTTTTTTGCGGCGATCAAGAATCCGGTTCATCGGCTGATCTTCGAGGTTTTGGAGGGCACAGGTGTTCGCGTCGATGAACTCTGCTCGCTTGAGGTCAGGCGGATCGACTTCGAGCGTAACCTTGTTTTCGTTCATGAGGGCAAGGGCAAGAAGGATCGCGTAACTGTGATCGGATGCAAGCTGGTGGAGAAGATCAGACTTTATCTCCAAGACCGTAAGAACAAATATCTCTTTGAGTCGAACCGCCATACCCGATACAGCACTCGGCGCGTTGAGCAGCTTTGCGAGCAATATCGAGAAGCGGCGGGAATCACCAAACGATTCACTCCGCACACGCTACGGCACGTGTGGAACACGCGACTAGCGGAAGCGGGGGTTCCGAAAGAGAAGCGCAAGATTCTCGCTGGCCACAATTCGGATCGTGCTCAAGACATCTACACTCATTTGGCGGCAGGCGGAATCAAGGATGACGTGCTCGCCGTTTTGGACCAGATCAGTCGTTGAAGTGCGGCGTCGACCGCTGACGAGGGTGCTGGGTCCATCCGTCTTGCAGAAGGTGTATCCCACTCATGTCACACTTCGATCCCACATGAAAAACATGATCATGGTGGGAGTGAAGTTTTTTTGTATCTTCATGAAATATCTATAAAAGAAGAAATCAAAAAATAAAATCCCACCCATCCCACCCGATTTTTCCGATTTCTGCGGAAGTGATTTGCGGGTTTTCTTTCTGGTTCCACCGTCGTCGTTCGTTCTCTCCTTTATACCTTCTTATTAAGGGCATTCTCGGGTGGGATCGGTGGGAATTTCCCCTAACCTTTCGACTCTACAGCGATTCGCTATCCCACCGTGGTTCACATCGAAGGTGTGCGTCGAGTGGGAAGGTGTTTCACTTCGGAAATTAAGACGATTTTTTCGTGAGTGCTCAGAACGAGGCCGTGTCATTCGCGTTGTTCGCTTACCGCGGCCTCGCTCAATTTAGTGGCCGAGAAAGATAAGGCTCTCTCGGCATCGGCTTCTATAATCATGTGTTCACTTCGGCACCGTCGATAGCTCAAAGCAGAACAAGTTTGTCAGAGGGGCTGATCTTGCCTCTCTGAACCCTCCGAACGGTATCACTCGACGGTGCCGCTGTTCGGAGGGTGTCTATTTTTCATTGGAGAGATGGGCCGTGCCGAGATCAGGAAAAACAAAACCCCGTTCAGTTGGAAGCTGACGGGGTGAATTTAGGAAAGCGTACAAGTATGATTGATTATAGCAAGAAACCTTACACCCCGGTCGAGTTTTACAATGAAGTAGTCAAAAAACAATGGAACCTGCCGCAGCTTCTTCGTGATCTGAATCCAACTGATAGCAAGCGCAAGAAGTACCTCACCGCTGATTGCCCCTCCTGCAAAAAAGTCGGTGAGCTTTATGTCTACAAAGATTCTGGGCGTATGCGCTGCAACCGTAAAAATCATTGTTCTTTTGGGTCGAGCGTATTGGAGCACGCTACGGGTATCTCGTATCCGAAGGGAGCCTTGTTCATGGATGCGGTGAGGATTCTCTGCGAAAAAGCCGGGATCAAAGTTCCTCGCCTCCGTGAACGTGAGTCCGAGGATAGAAAAGAAGAGGCCGGTCTTCATGATCTCAAAACTTACGTTTTGGAACAATTCGCGGAGCAAACCCAAAAATGGTTGGCAGAAGATGCTGACGGCGGAGTTGCCCGCCGCTACCTTCACGAGCGCGGAATCAACGACGAGGCGATTCTGAAATTGGGGTACGGTGTCTATTACTCTGTGAACACCTTTGAGCAGGAGTTGACGCTCGACGAGCGCGACGCAGCGAATTCACTTGGGCTGCTTCAACACAGACTTGTTGGTTATATCACGCAACCTATGGAGGACTTCGGTCTGCGGGGTTTTACCTTTCGTTACCCGGCTGCGACACCGCCAAACGATGTGAAAAAGGTGCTCCGTTCGTCCGGCGACGGGATCAAAGACATTCCGTGTGGATTGGAGCGAGCGGTTCGCGCCAAACATCGCACGGTCATTGCCGTCGAGGGTCAGTTCGACTCAGATGTTCCTTACGTTCTTGCTGACGACAGCCGTGTGATCGCTACTCTTGGCGCGGGTGTAACCCAAGAACAGGCGGAAAAGTTGAAACGCTATGGCATCGAAAATGTGATCTTGCTTGGCGACCCTGACGAGGCGGGTAGAAAAGCAAACCGGGGCAGTATCCAAGTGTTGACCCCACTCGGGATCAAGGTGTTTGTCGCACCCGAGCTTCCAGATGGGCTTGATCCAGACGAGTTCGTGATTCAGCGTGGAAGCGACGATTGGAGAAAGCACGTTGATTCTTCCGTTCACGCTTTGCGCCACCTTGCCAAAGAGATGAAGACGGAAATCGCTGAGAAAGGGTTGACCTCCGTTGTGGAGGCAAATGTTCTCAAGGAGGTTTCGACGGTCCTTGCTTGGGACGGTCAGAATATCTTTGAGCCTTTCATTGAAAAAGAATTTCTCACACCGTTGATCGAGTCAGGGATCGACAAGAAGTTCATCAAGAAATACGTTGATGGCCTGAGATCGAAGAAAAAACCAGAGTCTACGGAGTCGACGGTAGAGAGAAAAGCATCTGACTCGTCATCCAACTTCGAGATGATGGCCGACGGGTTGTATATGAGGCGGTACTCGAAGGACGGCGAATACCTTACCCGCATCTCTGATCGCTTTGAAATCACCGCTACCGTACGGTCACACGATGGTATGGATTGGGGTTTGCTGTTAGAGTTCATCGACCGGGATGAGGTTCGCCAGCGGCATGTCGCTTTTTACAAGATGACCCAAGGCGACGCAAAGGAACTCCGTGAGGCACTGGCTAATCGTGGCTTCCTTGTTGAGCCGTTGTCGGAGTCTCGGACGATGTTTTCCAAATATCTTTGTGAAACAAAACCAACCGAGAAGGCTCGTCTTACTCAGCGGGTGGGCTGGGATAGCGGGTGTCGATCTTTCGTTCTGCCTGATGAGACATTTGCTGCGTCGAAATTTGGTGAACGGGTGATCCTGAACCCGAACTCAGTTTACGATTACCCGCTTCTCAAAACGAAAGGCACGCTTGACGAGTGGAAGAAGCGCGTGGCTGCTCCTTGTGAGGGCAATTCTCGTGCAGTTCTTGTTCTTTGTGTCGCACTTTCTGGACCCGGTACGGCTCTGATGAACATCGAAACCGCCTTGGTTAACATCTTCGGTCAGTCATCGAGCGGAAAGACCACGCTTCTCATTGTTGCGGGAAGCGTCTGGGGCGGCGGCGGCGTTCGAGGATTTGCTCAGACGTGGAACTCGACCAGTAACTCTCTCGAAAACGTATGCTTTGGTCACAATCATATCTGTGTGTGCTTAGACGAGCAGGGGCAGTGCGATCCAAAAATCATCGGTGAAGTGATTTATGGCATCTGTAACGAATCTCCCAAAAATCGTCAGCAGCGCGATGGCTCCCTCCGTAAGAAAAGCGAGTGGAGGCTTACCGGGATTTCGACTGGCGAATTGAGTGCAGAAGGACTTGCTGCTGAAGCGGGTAAGCGCCTCAAAGCTGGTCAGCAAGTTCGGATTGTGGATATTCCCGCCGATGCAGGAAATGGAATGGGTGTTTTCGAGCGCACCCATAGCTGGACCCCGCAGGAGTTTGCCAAACATCTCACGAACGGCGCTCTTGAAAACTACGGCGTCGCCGGTCGTGCTCTCCTCAAGGCGATGGTTGATCCCGGTACGTCGCTGACACTGAAAAAATGGATGGATCAATTCCGCAAGGATCAGATCAAGTCCAAGCACGCTGATGGGCAGATTCGTCGTGTTGCGGATCGCTTTGCGCTTTACGCCGCCGTTGGAGAATTCGCTATCGCGCATGGAATTCTTCCGTTCCAGAAGGGTGAAGCGTACAAACAGGTCGCCCGTTGTTTTCATGATTGGGTTACGGCTCGCGGTGGATGGGGTAACATGGAGGCGGGAAAAACTATTGTTGCCGTGAAATCCTACCTTGCCCGCTACGGGGACGCACAATTCCCTCATATCGACGGCGAATCAGCCGGAAAATCCTATGAGCGGATTGGCTTCAGAAAAAATATGAATGGCGAAACCGTTTTCTTGATCTTTCCTGAATTTCTCAAGGATGAGATTCTGCGCGGACCCAACTACCACGATGCAAAAAAACTTCTGCACGATTTTGGCTTTATGAACGACGATAAGTACGGCAAATACGTCGTCCAGCATGTTGTCCCCGGTTTCGGTAAGGTCCGCTTGTGCGAAATTTCCTCGCGGATCATGGATTACGACCCGGAACAGTCCGACGAATCGCGGTCTGAATCGGAATCGCAAATGCACATGCTTCCGATGTGCACCGATTCTGCGACCGCCGTTCCGTCGAATGTGATCCGGCTGGTGCCATCTACCGCACCCGAGGAAAAGTATCTGACGACGGCGGAGCTTCGTGAATTTCTTCTGAAACCAAGCGAACCGGACAGCATCTTTGAGAAATACCTCCAAAGGAAAGCTCAGTAGTTCAGTGCGCCATAGGGT
Source organism: uncultured Bacteriovoracaceae bacterium (assembly GCA_964496965.1). GTDB lineage: Bacteria > Bdellovibrionota > UBA1018 > UBA1018 > UBA1018 > CAZCBS01. The sequence goes on along the minus strand of CAZCBS010000077.1, from coordinate 982 downwards.
GCCCAGAAAAATTTGGGCACCCTACTTGCGTTTTTTAAAACGCCGGTTAAATATGGCTGAATCTCGGGAAACCGAGAATTCTTCTGGGTTCAAAGTATCTACCGCCGCGTGCAGTGGGTCGAAGCCGGGGGATCAAAACAGATATAGGGCACTCAGTTTTTTTCTGAGCGGCTCTGTTTCCGCAGCGATCTACCTGACCTCGACAGACAACTGAAACGTAACAAGAAAGGTAGATACGATGAATAAAACCAAACATCTCAATAACACTCCCGAAAAACATGACCTCGAAATGGAGTCCCGCGTCCATGCGGACAGGGATGGAGCTATTCGAGCCGGAAATTCCTCGATTCAGGAAATCGGCTTTGATGCCCATATTGACGATCTCTCCGACGTTCACTGGAACGAAATCGAGAAGATCATCGAAGCTCTTTAATCAATAGGTCTGGCTGAGATTTTATTCAGCCAGACCTTCACAAATAGTTTTCCCAATAATCTGTATCTAACGACTGGATAAACCGTCTCTCGACGGTCGCTTTGGTCTGTGCCTCCGCTTGTGACGGCACTTCATTGGGATGACGTAAGAGAACGGCGGCTTGTCTCGCAGAAAGCGGGGCGGGTCTTCGTGCGCCTTCTCTACGCCATCCCGCAGAACCCAAGCGACGGAGATCGGCTTATGTCTTGTCAGAACAAGTACAGTCCGTTGAAACGTGCAGTGAAATCAACAATCGCCACAGCGTCTACGATAAAGACCACTGCTGGCAGTTTGACATTCGACTTCGGAATCTCGACGAAGACCTGAAACGCTCGAACCTCACTTTGGAGGAAATCAAAAGCCTCCGGCTCGAAGATTTCAGTTTCGCATCTGTCGATAAAAACGATGCGGAAGCCTGTCGTGCAATTAAAGTCTTCATCGAACAAAATGAGTGGTTGGGTAAAATGCCAAACCGCCCCACCCACCGATTTGTCGCAAAATACAATGGCG
>CAZCBS010000076.1:12950-14113 GCA_964496965.1 uncultured Bacteriovoracaceae bacterium | reverse complement strand
GCCGCCATTTTTTTTCGATAGTGACGGGACATCTGCTCAACGGAGAGCAAGATCACGGCAAGCGCGCCGATCTGCAGTCCCGTCAAAAGCCCACGGTACTCGCTCACCTGTCCCGTTTTTACATAAAGAGCGGATAAAGCCGTCACGAGCAAGAATGACGGCAGGATGTACATGACACCGGCAACGATTCCTGCCCAGTTTCCGGCATAAGTCTTTGCGATAAAGATCGCGAGCTGGTTCGCCACGGGACCGGGAAGCATCTTCGTGATCGCGTACATTTCATTGTACTGAGCTTGCGTGATCCAATTTCGCTGGATACAAGTCTCCTCTTCCATCATGGCCATCGTGGCAATCGGACCGCCGAACCCCAGGCATCCGATCCGTAGAAAAACCCAGGCGACTTCTCTGATTTTTTTTGTAGGCGTAGTCATGGTTTTTTAGCGATCAAATAGGCGTTCGCTTCACGTCCGTTATTGGTCTCTTGATAGACGAGAATTTGGAATTCCTTGAAGAGCTCGCGGAGCTCTCCTTTCTTCAAGAGTTTATCGCGATGAGTGACTGCTTTTCCAACCTCGTTTTTGAGCTGGTCCTCGGTCTCACCCTCGTAAAGCACCACGCCCCCGTGTCTCAGGCCGCGCTTGATCTGCGAAATCAAGCTGCGCTGAAGAAAGTCGATATTGAGAATCACGTCGTACGACTCAGGCTTGATCGTGTAATCCGTCAGATCAGCATTGACGGTTCTGATTGTCACGCGATTCGCATGAGCCAGTCTTCGCGCTTTAGCCAGAGCAACCTCAGAGTAATCCACTCCGGTAACTTGAAATCCCTTTTTGGCCAGAAAAACAGAATTACGTCCTTCGGCACTCGCCAGATCCAATACCCTCCCGAGCGGGAGCAGCCCGACATGCTCCTTCAAGAAGGAATCCGGCTCGGTCCCGTAAACATAAGTGGCCGTATTGAAAATAGTATCCCATCGCGAGCGCTCATTCTCGGCATCGTCGCCCGTAATTCGCACATAAGGGCTCCCCGGACGGGGCATTCGCTCGTCCGCTTGAGCAAGTCTGGGTAGCGCCGTCGCTGCAGCTCCGATTATGACAAGTCCGACGAGGCAAATTGACACGACCCCGACGCACCTGTATAGGTTAGATATGTTTGGAATTTCT
>CAZCBS010000076.1:11937-12940 GCA_964496965.1 uncultured Bacteriovoracaceae bacterium | reverse complement strand
TTTCGGTACCCATCTCGGCGGCTTCGGCCTCATGGACCCCGACGAACCTTTTTAGGTTGGATTTGTTTGGAATTTCTGGCGAACATCTACTTATTTTGGGCATTGTATTACTCATTTTCGGACCCCGCCGCTTGCCGGAGCTCGGAAACACCTTAGGCAAAGCGATTCGAAACTTCAAGGACGCTGTCTCTGGCGTTGAAGAAGCCCAGTATCGCCGCATTGAGGAGCAAAAAGCTCAGGCGCAATCGCAGCTTCAAGCCGCGAATGCTCAAGCTTCTGCCGCGCAACCTGCATCGGCGACTCCTGCAGCGGTTCCTTCCTCTACAGGTCATTCTAACGGAACGCCTACCTAACGGAACAGTAAATGATGGACGATAAAAACTTTACCAAATACCTGAATCGCCACGAGATCGACGCCGCCGTTCAATCCCTTGCGAATCGAATCAACGCCGACTACGAAGGCAAGCCATTGGTATTGGTAGGTGTCCTCAAGGGCGCGATCGTTTTCATGGCGGATCTGATCCGTCACATCAAGGTCGACACCGAAGTCGAGTTCGTTCGCCTCTCCAGTTACGGCAAGGCCCGAACCTCGAGCGGTACGGTCACGATTCTCAAAGACATCAGCTGCGATATCCGCGGCAAGCATGTCCTGATCGTCGAAGAAATCATCGACAGCGGCCGCACCCTGAAGTTTCTCTTTGAGCGCCTGAAATCCTCCGGCGCCGCCTCGGTCGAAATCGTCACTCTTCTCGACAAAGCCTCCAAACGCGTAGTCGATGTCCCGGTGAAATACGTGGGCCGCCCCATCGACGACCAATTCCTCATCGGTTACGGGCTCGATCTCGAAGAGAAGTGCCGCAACCTTCCGGATGTTTACTACCTCAAGTATCCGAACTGATCGATAAACCGAGGGTTTGAATTTTTTTAGAGAATTTAGGCGCGGTGACATCCTGTAACTGTTCCGCTCGCCATCGGCTGACACTTTGCCTCAACCCCTACTTGC
>CAZCBS010000076.1:0-11927 GCA_964496965.1 uncultured Bacteriovoracaceae bacterium | reverse complement strand
ATGTCAAACATTAAATATTCCTAAAAAATTTCAATCCCGCGATTTATCGATAACCGGCGATGAATCGTAATCGAGTATCGATTTCGAAAGTAAATCTCTGCGACTCAGGTTCGAGCAGCCAATCATGAATCATTTTGAGGCAGAATTTGAAGCTGCTCAGGCCCTCCGCAAACCATCCTGGTTTGCGGCCCTGCGGGACGGCTTCCAAGACGTCCCGTCTTGAAAGGGATGCCGAGCGGAGCAGTGATAGGATGTCACCGCGCCAAATTCTGCCTCAAAATGATTCATGATTGGCTGCTCGACGACCCACTCGTCAAATTTTTGACTTTGAAGAGCACCCTGGATTCACTTCAGCGCGACGACTTGGATGTCGATAAAGAGACGTGAAGTTCTTGTCTTGTTTTTCCCGAAATCGGCTATCTTGGAGAGTCTTGGCGGCCATCTGCGCTTGCCTCTGGGCCGGACTTGGCCTCGCGGGACAACCGACTTCACGACTCGAAGCTCTCGATCAAATCGTGCAGAAAGCTTCGAGTCTCGATGATTTTCTTACCAACACGCAAATTCAAGACGAGTACTTTCAAGCTTTGGCGAAGTATTTTGGCGAGGGCCGTTTTACGAGAGCCTCGTTTGACAAAATTCTCGAACAACTCAAAGACCTCGTGGTGAAAGTTCCTGCGGTGAGGGAAAGAGTTTGGGCTCCTCGCGATCCGGGTGAGCCGCTTGTGATCGAAACGCTTGAGGCCGCGGAAGGAGTCACTCTCAACTCTGAGGAATGGCGAAAGTTTCGAACTGACTGGACAGAACAACTCAAGCAAACCTCTTCCCCTATTCTTTCGCTTTCTACAGATGAAGAACGTCACACAGAGGTCAATCGCTTACTTGGACTGCTGGGTGATCGAATCGATTCTTTCACAAAAGAAATAAAATCGTCAGAGCTTTCAAAACGCGCCCAAGAAGAACGCACCAGAGAGTTTTATCTAGCCCTTCGAGACGATCCTTCTTTCAAGAAAGCCACGTCCTATCTCGTTTTAGAAAACATTCGACAAGGACGGATCGCGGAGCATCTGAGCTCCGAAGAGCCGAGCTTAGTTCTCTACGGTCTAGAACTGCTGCAAAAACTCGAAGCTCCAGCTGGAATCAAAATCCCCGAGTCAATGCGATCACTGATCAAGTTTGCATCGCCTTCTCCTGAGAGCATCTTCAGTCATTCTAAAGAGCGTTCAGGACGCGCCTTGAAGCCCCAGAAATGGATCTTTCGCGAAAGCCCGAGGCTTTTGCATACAATATGGGTTGGAATTCCATTCAAGTCATGTGTCGGAGGATCCTGTGAATATCTCGAGGAGACCACAGCCCGTCGTTGGGCAGTCAGTCTGCTCAATGGCGCTCATTGCCAGTTCCTTGAAAGAAACGATCGATTTCTTGGCAACACTCAGTCGATCCCTGTTACACGCCTTGGAAGTCAGTATGCTACTCTGGAGGTTTTTGCTCCAGACATGCAAAGGGTCGTTCTTATCTTAGAGCAGGGCAAACCTGCCCCTACTCCTATGTCGCTTTTCAGTGCCTGGTACCGCGACGCGGTTGCACGACTGCCAAAAGAATCCATGGGCTTTGTGATCGGAAACAGTGAAGCTTTTAAAAACGGCCTTGGCTATTCGAGCATTTATAAAAGCCCTGCCTATCTCCAAGGAAAATACCTTGGACTCACAGAAGATCTCAAACCGATCGATCGCGCCTTCGAACAACGCGTAGTGAACGCGTCCACTGACGGTGAGCTCGCAAAAGCGTATGGAGGGACAGATCGGATGATCTTTGAGGCCAGAGACCTCGATGCCAAGCTACTCACCTTGCTGGGTTCAGCCAATGGCTCGGATGAGGCCCTCCGCTCCGCGAAAGAGGCTCGCGCCATCCTGAACGGCCCCATGGACGCCCAGGTTCGGCTTTTCGCCGCCTTAGCCCATCAAAACCTGACTCCGGAAATGCTTGCAGCACTCAAAGAGAAGAAAGATTTTATTCTCTCAGCATTGAACCATTCCACATCTCCTCAACACCACACAGCGGAACTGTTTATCACCGAAGCCAACAAAAGCGCTCTCTCTACCTTCTTGCGGATCGACCTCCAGGAGCCACTGACTTTGGAAGACTTTCGAAAACTAGGAGCCGAGGCAGCGAAAATCGAATCTTACCAAAAAGACAAAGAGCCCATCTCGTTCGCAGTCGAACTTATTTTTAACGAGAAGTGGCCGCGCTTTCTGCAAACGAACCCAAGCTTTGAGGAGATCTTACAGGCTCGAGCGTATCTCGGTGGAGCAAATTCCATCAACACGGACTATGCTTTCACGAAGGCTGCATTGGAGCGAATTTCGAAGCCCGCGGATTTTACGGAGTCACTCGCCATAGACATCGCCCGCCCTAGCCCTCAGTATCTGAAAAAATATAATCAAGTTCTTCTAGAATCGATCCCTCTATTTGAAAAAATAAATCCCACGACGGATGACATCAGCGACTTTTTGAAAAAACGCGGCAACTACCTCGATCTCGATTCACGAAAAACATTGGTGGACATGGGAATTAAAAAAACAAAGTCCGCGAGCCAATTCGTTCAGCTCATTTCGTTTTCGGAAAAGCCTCGTTTATCGGAAGAAGAAACCGCTTTACGAGACCAACTCATTCGAGAAAACACAGAAGCTTTTCTTAAACTTCCTGCTTTCAACTCCTCCCACGCAAGTACAGCAAGACCTACAGTCGATCAAATCAACGAAGTTCGTCATTTCGCGTCAACAGTCGAGACAAATATCAGCTTAGCCAAAAAAGCGCTGAGTCTCATCGATACCGGAGATGAATATACCCAGCTCATGTTATCTTTAGAGTCTGTTCCCGCGATGGATCAAGTCTTTCTAGAATCGTTTCAATACTTGAAGAAACTGAACGTGACGCTATCACAACTGATACAAGTCAGAAGGGTCGCTTCGAACTCCGTGAGCACCACTCTTCAAGCCATGGAAATCAGTCTTCCCTTAGTTCGTTCCGTCGACGACTTTTTTGAAGCCATTGATCTTAAAAACTACAAGCTCTCCCCTGAGATGCTCAACGCCAGAAACGAACTCATTCGCAAACATATTGATCAATTCCGCAGTCTCTCCCCCGACCTGAAACAAAGACAAACCTTGAATGCCATTGCACCAGGTATCTTACAATCGGACGAGCTCGGTCTTTTAGGACAGTACTCCCCGTCATGCCTCATCCAAAAGCTTCGCCTGAAACTTTCTCACTAACTCAGCTGATCGAAAAATCGCTGATTGGATTCTGTTTCTAGAATTTAGGCGCGGTGACATCCTGTCACTGTTCCGCTCGCCTTCCTTGGCTGAACAGCTTTAAATTCTAGAAACAGAATCCAATCAGCGATTTTTCGATCACCGGATATTTATCGTTTTCGTGCACTAAAACTTACAGGTCGTTAGCAACATATCCGGAAATGAGCCTCTTAAACGAACGTTCGAGCAACAAGCAGAGAATGATTTTGAGGCGGAATTTGAAGCTGCTCAGGCAGTATGCCGAGCGGAGCAGTGACAGGATGTCACCGCGCCAAATTCCGCCTCAAAATCATTCTCTGCTTGTTGCTCGACGACAACTAACGAGTCATGAGCTGATGCAGGATCTGCTGCACAGAAGCGTCGCTTTGGAGCAATTGATAGACGGCTTCCGTGATCGGCATGGCAATACCGTGCTCGCGCGCGAACTCGCGCACGCTCATGACGGTTCTCACGCCTTCGGCGACAGCGCCGAGCTCTTTGATGACTTGGTCGAGTTTTTCGCCTTGAGCGAGCTTAAAGCCCACACGATAGTTGCGGCTCAATGGACTGCTGCAAGTCGCGAGAAGATCGCCAATGCCTGCAAGCCCTAGGAACGTGGATTGCTTAGCGCCCAGAGCTTCGCCAAACCGCACGATCTCGGCGAGACCGCGAGTGATCAGCAAAGCGCGCGCGTTCCAACCGAGCTTCATTGCGTCCAGAGCGCCGGATGCAATCGCGAGAATGTTTTTCAGCGTGCCCGCCCACTCGACTCCGATCATGTCGTGATCGATGTAGACACGAAAACGATCCGTATGCAGGAGACAGCGGCCTGCTTCGATCACTTCGTCAAAATTAGATGCGACCACGGTGGCAGCAGGTTCTCCGCGCGCGAGCTCGACCGCCAAATTCGGGCCACTGATGACGCCGATGCGCGGGCACGGAATTTCCTCGCGCAAAACCTCGGAGATTCGCTTGAGAGTTCCTTCCTCAATCCCTTTAGTGGCGTGAAGAAGAATTTCCTCTCCGGAAAAATAAGGAGCCAGACGCTTGGCCTGCTCGCGACACGCCGAAGACGGAAGCGCCCAGAGCACGGCTTGAACACCGCCTTCAAATATTTTCGCGGGATCGCTATAAGCTTTGATGTTTGGCGCAAGATCGATTTTCTCGCTGAAATCAGGATTACTTCGAGTTGCGTTGATTACCCGAGCCTGCTCCTCGGTGCGAACCCACAAACGGACTTCGAGCGCGTTCTGCGAAACCAGCTGCGCAAGCACGGTTCCAAAGCTTCCGCCGCCGATGACGGCGACTTTTGATTTACTCCAAAAATCCTTTTGGATCATTGTTCCCCGATTTTCCGTGAATTTCCCTTGGACGCGCAAGCAGCGAAAGCCCGTAGCCGGCCAGCCGATTGCGGTAATAATAAAGCAGGTTCATGTCTTCGGACCAGATCGCGCCGTCGGAACGCTTGACGACAGCCGCCTCATGCAAAAGCCCAAGCTCCGTCATGCCGTCATTCACCCATTCTTGCATGCTGCAAAGCCTGAGCTCATCGCTAAGATAGAGCTCGCCGTTTCTTTCCATCTTGAGCAAACGAGAATGCAATCGTTCCGCCTCGCCCACGAATTCATTGAACTGAATCGACCGCTGCTCAAGAGAAAGCCTCAAGAAGCGATAAAGATCGAGATCCGGATAGCGCTTCCGCAACGCCTCGAAATACGCGAACGCGACCGCATGAGAAGTGAGAACCGTGTTCTCGCGATGAAAGCGCTGACTCAGAACATCGCCAAGCTCTCGTGTGTACTCTTGATCGCGCTGCTGATCATGCTTGAGCTCACCGCCCGAGCTGAGCCAGCGCCGTGGATCGATGATCGTGCCATTAGGTCCGATGGACCTACCCTCTTCATCGACAAAATTACCGAAAACATCCAGCGGTTTTCCGAGACGCACGGTGACCGTACTCGTGGATTTGAAGAGCTTCCAAAAGAAGTTCGCGATTTTTGTCGGCTGCCAAGACTCATCGTCCATGATGATGTAACGATGCTTTCCTGCCTCGGCCAGATAGTCTTCGATCAACGAGCTTGCTTCGAGAACGAAGTGATAGCTCATCACCATCGGTACGATATAGATATTGGGAAGAGGCTTGCCACTCTTCATTCCATTGATTTGAGCATCGAGCGCGGTTCCCAAAAGCCCGAGCTTGAGCTTGCTTTCGATCGCGCCGCTACGAGAGCGTCCGCCGCCTGGAAAGAAGATCGAGTGAACGCCTTCATTCAAAATGCTGGTGCTATAATTCTTCAGCGTCTGTTTATAAATCGCATTGGATTTCTTGCGATCGACGGTGTAGGCGCCTAAATTGCCCATGAAAAAACTGAGAACCGGGTTCGAATAAAGATTCAATCCCGCACCATAAGCAAATGGAGGCAACCCCATCAGGTAAATGATGTAACCGATCAAGATGCTATCGAGATTGCTTTGATGAGTCGGGACCAGAAGAACGGTTCCCTTACGGGAAAGATTTTGAAGCGCAGGAACCTCTCCGACGATTCGAAGCCTTTGCTCCAGCGACTGAGTCATTCCCCAAGGCAAAAATCTTTGCACGCTGGCGGCGTTCAGAAGCCATGAAAACCCGAACGGAACAGCGCGAGTAGCAAAACGATAGACACGAGGATCGAAATGGCCTCCGATTTCCTCGGCATAATGGCCAATGACTGAGCGAAGAATCGCTTTTCGATCCGCTTGCGCCGAAGACTGAAGAAGGCTCGCCTGCACTTGATTCCAAAGGATGCGATCGTTCTTGAGTCGTCCTTTGGTGAATAGATTTCCATGTTCACGCTTGAGTCGCACGCGCTCCGAGTAAAGCGCCTCGCCGAGCACCAGCTCCAAGGACTTAGACGAGGAGAAATCTTGCAGGGTTTGCGAGACCACTCCCTTGAGGATCGCAGCGCGCTTCTCATTGAAATGAGTCAGTGGACCTTGAACCACGGGCTTTGGTTCGAAGCGAACCGCAGGATGGCTTCCAAACGAAGTGGAGGGTGTGAGTTCACTCATCGAGAGGAAAGATTAAGGCAAAGCGTTCGAATTCCCTAGCGAAAATCGCTCAAAACAAGAACGACTAAACGCCCTTTTCGAACCTTTATGGAACACTGCGTTTTTACCGCCTGATTACTCAATCCGTGAGACGAGGGCTCTAGGACTGCATTTCGAAGCGGAAACTTAAATCCTTGGAGTGTCACGCCCCGAGCCGGGCCCTCTAAAGCAAAAACCGAGACCAATTGCCCAGGCTGTAAATGAGCGGTCCACTCAGGGTTTCTCTCGGAAAGAAAATAGTACCGAGTGTCCGGATCGACGGCGACGACATTGAGCGCAGCCCCGCCTTGATGCGCAATTTCCGAAAGATCAAAAAGCGTCGCAAGCTGATGATCTGCTCTTCCTCCAGTCACACCGAGACAAACAAGATCCGTTGCTCCCGCCGAGACCGCTGCGCGACAGGCGTAATAAAGATCGCTTCGATCTTTATGTCGCGGCAAAGTGAGATGAAAAATACCGCGAAGCGCGCTGCTCACCTTCTCCGTGCCGAGACTATCCCAATCCCCTACCGCAAAATGAGGCTTCCACCCGATTTTACGAAAAACCTTCAGCCCCCCATCCACCGCAACGCGAAGATCGCGAGCGATTTTCTTAGGGTCCACTCCTGCCAGGAACAGCGAGCGAGTCAGTTCGCGAAGGGAACCGACTCGCGGCCCGATCACTAAAGCGCGGCGCTGATCAGGCCCGAGTGATCGAGTCAGGAGTCAGCCTCCAGCCAGTTTCTGCAAACGCGCCAATGTGCCTTCGATTTCAGTGCGCTTTGCGGTGAGTTCCTGCTCGCGCTTACGCTCTTTTTCGACTAGCTCGCGCGGAGCTTTCGCGATGAACGTCTCTTGCGAGAGCTTGCGCTGAATATGCGCGATATCCTCGTTCACCTTCTCGATTTCCTTGCAAAGACGCTTGGACTCCTCTTCCACGTTCACAAGCCCTTTGAGACCGATCTTCAGCTCGACGGGAGGATTGGTAAGAGGAATGATGGATTCAATCGCGCCTTCAGCCGAAGCCTTTTCCGCGCGATTGAGCGCGGTGATGCGAGCAAGCGCCTTGATATCGGCCGAAAAGAGCTTGAGGAATGCGTCCGCAGCGGAGGTCGATGGAACGTACTCAACGGCAAACTCGACTTTGGGCGAGATATTGTTTTCGCCGCGGAAGTTACGCAATGCCATGACCACTGACTGAAGCGCGGCGACTGATTTCTCCGCATCCGCATCCTTGAACTTGGGATTAGCCTTTGGAAATGGCTGGAACATCAGCGTCATCATCGCGTCTTTGCCATCTCGGTCGCGAGCCGGCGTATTGGCCGAATGCTTCCAAGGCAGGGACTGCCAGAGCTCTTCCGTCACGAAAGGCATGAACGGATGCATCAGGCGCAAGACCTGCTCAAGAACATAGCGCAAGGTAAAGAGGCTTTGACGAGAAACCTCTCCGCCTTCGCGGAAAGGAAGCTTCGAAAGCTCGATGTACCAGTCGCAAAGCTCGCCCCACGTAAAATCATAGAGCGCTTGCGCGGACTCGTTGAGCTCGAAGTTCTCAAGGCCTTTTTCAACAACCGGAATTAAAGACTGAAGCCTGGAAATGATCCAGCGGTTCTGCGGAAGCAAGCTGATGCGATTGGATTCGATCCAGTTTTCAAGGCCGCCTGTTGGCTCGCCCACCGGCCCACCGCGATCCGCCATGCTTTCCATTTGAAGATGGAAGAACTTCACGGCGTTCCAAAGCTTGTTACAGAAACCGCGATATCCTTCGACGCGATCGAGCGAAAGCTTGATATCGCGGCCTTGTCCTGCCATCGCGGCAAGCGTAAAGCGAAGCGGATCAGCGCCATGCTGATTGATCACGACGAGCGGATCGATCACGTTGCCTTTGGACTTGGACATCTTCTCGCCCTTTTCATCGCGAACCATCGCGTGCAGATAGACTTTATGAAAAGGAACCTCGTCCATGAAATGAATTCCCATCATGATCATTCGGGAAACCCAAAAGAAAATGATGTCAAAACCCGTTTCAAGAATCGAGGTCGGATAGAACGTCTCAAGCGCTTTCGTCTTCTCAGGCCAGCCTAAAGTGGAGAACGGCCAGAGCGCCGAACTGAACCAGGTATCAAGAACGTCTTCGTCCTGTTTGAGCTCGGATGCGGGAGCCTGGCAATGCGAGCACTTCTCAGGGTTCGCGCGCGAAACGGTGATTTCTTGGCAACGTGCGCAGTACCACGCAGGAATCTGATGCCCCCACCAGAGCTGACGCGAGATACACCAGTCACGGATGTTATACATCCATTCAAAGTAGGTTTTTTCCCAGCTTTTTGGCGTGAATGTGATCTTGCCCGTTTCGACCGCCTCGATCGCTGGCTTGGCCAACGGTTCGATTTTAACGAACCATTGTTTAGAAACAATCGGCTCAGCCACATTATCGCAGCGCTGGCAAAGTCCGACTTTGTGCGTGTGATCTTCGGTTTTGACCAGCAAGCCTTGCTCTTTGAGATCCGCGATCACGCGCTCGCGAGCTTCGGCAAATTTAAGACCTGCGTAGGTACCGCCCGCGGACGTGATTTTTCCGTCTTTCCCCATGACCGAAATCATCGGGAGGTTATGACGTTTGCCGAGATCATAGTCGTTGAAATCGTGAGCAGGCGTGACCTTCAAGGCTCCGCTGCCGAACTCTTTATCGACGTAGGCGTCGGTGATGACCGGAATCAATCGACCTATCAACGGAAGCACCGCCCTTTTGCCATGAAAATGCTTATAGCGCTCATCTTCCGGATGCACTGCCACTGCAGTATCACCCAGAAGCGTCTCCGGACGAGTCGTTGCGATCACGAGCTGCGCGGGGTTTCCATTGGCGTCTTTGACTGGCGTGCCGTCGTCGTTGACGATCTTGTAAACCAGGTGCCAGAAATGGCCTTTCCGTTCGGTCGGAACGACTTCAAGATCCGAAAGCGCGGTTTGACAGCGAGGGCACCAGTTGATGATTCTCTCGCCGCGATAAATCAGGCCTTCTTCGTAGAGACGAACAAAAACTTCGCGAACCGCCTGAGAGAGCCCTTCATCCATCGTGAAGCGCTCTCGGCTCCAATCCAAAGATGAGCCCAGACGCTTGAGCTGATTTTTGATTTGATCGCCGTGCTCGTTCTTCCATTTCCAAGTGCGCTCCAAAAACTTTTCACGCCCGAGATCGTGACGAGTCAGTGGCTTGCCCGATGGCCCCTTGCCTTCTTTCGCGATCGCTTTCTCGACTTGAGCTTGAGTCGCGATCCCCGCGTGATCGGTTCCCGGAAGCCAAAGCGTATTATCGCCACGCATGCGATGCCAACGCACCAAGATATCTTGAATCGTGTTCGTCAAAGCATGTCCCATATGGAGCACGCCCGTGACATTGGGAGGCGGAATCACGATTGAAAAGGATTTCTGACCAGGCGTATTCTCATCAGAAGCCTGGAAGCAGCCGTTTTCTTCCCAAAAGCTATAGACGGAGGACTCAAAAGTTTGGGGCTCGTAGCTTTTATTCTTATAGCCCGAGTTGTCCAGTCGGGCAGGCATTTGAATGGGAAGCTGGTCTTGATTTTTGGATGCACTCATAACTGGAGTGACTTTAACATGTGCGTCGCAAAAGAAAAAAGGGATAAGACGCTCGACTAAGAAACTCGATGAAGGCGGAAGCCCGAGTCGCGGGAATCCGTTTTCCAGCCCCGATGATAACGGGATTGATCGATACTAATCGGGCCAGGCCCCATGGCCGCAATCTGAGCCAAGCCACCGATGATCGCGATGTTTTTCATGAAGTTCACGAGCTGCAACTGATGCTCGGCGCCTGAATAAGCCCAGAAATTATGAAAAATCAGCGTTACCGGTATCAGATAGATCACCAACACCGTCGCTCCCCAGCGAGCTCGGAGACCTAAAAGCACACTCACGCCCGCACAGACCTCGATGACAATGGCAGCCAGCAAGAAGATGGAAGCCATAGGTACGCCTTGAGCGATCATGATGTCGCGAGTCGCTCCAAAGTTTCCAATCTTGCTCAAGCCGCTGACAAGGAAAATCGCTGACAGCAGAACGCGGCCGACCAAAGAAATGCCGGCCCAATGTTGACCGATCCACTTTATATGCGTAGCGGGCTCCGCCCGCCTAGACTGAAAAGAATTCTCGTTCGCCATAATCTGTCCTAGCCTGAATTCCTCATGTTTCTATACTCGAACCGGCGTGGACAGACCTATTTACGACTTTTATCCCGAATTTTGCTCTTCGCAATAATAGCCTGCGTAAAGGATTTTTCCTTCAAAACTGCAAGACATGGCGCGGGGCGTGGAGGTCGTTCCTGGGAACGCTTGCTCGCGACAAATTTTGTCGGCCTCATTTCGATCGAACGATACGAGATAGGCGCCCCAGCGACGATGCCAGCTTTCGTCGCTCTTTTCACAGACCTGATAGTTCGCTTCCATCTCAGCGCGAGTCGGAAAAGCATAAGCGCTCGAGGAGATTGCAGCGAGCACCGTAAACGCTAACAACCCAATCTGTTTAATCGACATGACGATCTCCTTTTTAAAAAGAATGAGGACAGGCAAAGCCAGCCCGAGAATAATAAAAGGAGATTAAGCAAAACCGGGACCGAGCGAGCATCAGCGTGCAGCCCGTCAAGTCCCGGTTCTTTTATTCATGTGAAAATTTCGATCTTAGTGCAAGTGACCATGGCCATCGTCATCGCCATGATCATGGTCGCAATCGTGGTCGTGATCATGGTCATGACCGTGACCATGTCCATGTGGGCCATGCGCGTGACCGTGCTCGACTTCTTCTTCCGTTGCGTCGCGAACGTTCAAGACTTCGACAGAGAAGAAAAGCGTTTGTCCTGCAAGAGGATGATTTCCGTCGAGATGAATATCATCGCCGTTGATCTTTTCGATCGTGAAAACCATTCCCACGCCGTCGCCGCCGGCTGCTTCAAAGGACATTCCTTCTTCCAGCTCAACGCCTTTTGGAAACTGCGCGCGCTTGACGCTCATTTTCAGGCTTGGGTTGATCTCGCCGTAGCCGTCTTGCGGAGCGACAGTGACTTCTTTCTTATCGCCAACTTTAAGGCCTTGAAGCGCGTTTTCAAGACCTGGAACGATCTGTTGCGCGCCGTGAAGATAGCTGAAAGGATCCTGTGCGTCGGATTCATCCAGAACCTCGCCTGCGGAGTTTTTGAGACGATACTTAAGATCTACTACTTTGCCGTTCTGAATGTTCATGACTTCAGGCCTTTCTACTTTTTGCGCCTAGTGTGGATTAGAGACTCAAGCCCGCGGACTTGGAGTCTTTCAAGAAAGTTTTCACCGTGTCGATCGACAAATCTTCGGCAGAGCGACCAACATTCATCAGCTTGCCGATAATGTCATCAGGTGCCGTAATGATGTGACAACCGAGCTCTTCGGCTTGATACACATTGTAGACTTCGCGCGTGCTTGCCCAGAGAATCTGCGCCTTTGGGAACGGTTTAAAATCCCGCACCGCTCCGCGCACCAGCGGCAATGGATCCCAGCCATTGTCTGCCAGTCGTCCTGCAAAAATCGAA
>CAZCBS010000075.1:0-14439 GCA_964496965.1 uncultured Bacteriovoracaceae bacterium | reverse complement strand
ATGCGGGGTATGAGTCAGTTCTCAAAAATCTGCACTGGACTCCCGAAGGCACGCCGAAACGCGAAATCCGTCTTGATGCGATCATGACCGCCCAGATTGTGGAAGCGGACCAAACGCTTCCGATGCAAATCCAGGTGAAAAACATCTCCAGACATGGCTTGCAGCTCTGGTCCGAGAAGCCTCCCAGGCTCAACGAGGTCCTCACGCTTGAAATCAAACTCAATCACACGCAGGCCACCCGCCTCTGTGCTCAGGTCAAATGGACTAACGCCGCTGGCCATAGTGGCCTTCGCATCTTATCGTATTCGTCCGAATGGAGCCTGATGCTCCAAGCCCTCGAAGGACAGCTCGCAAAACTGGCCTCATCAAAATAATCGCACTCCCGCTTGACGGCCCACGACGGCGGCCCTACATTCTCGGCGGGAGAATGAAATTATGAAGGCAAGATCGGCAGTCATCACGGGCTCGACAAGCGGTATTGGATTGGGAATCGCTCGGACTTTCGCGAAGAACGGGATGGATGTTCTTCTGAACGGATTTGGCGATCCTCAAGCGATCGAAGAAATCCGCCGAGGAATCGAGATCGAATACAAAGTCCGTGCTGTCTATTCGCCTGCCGACATGACCAAGCCCGCACAAATCCGCGAAATGATCGCCTTGGCCGAGAAGACATTCGGTCATATCGACGTTCTCGTCAACAATGCCGGCATTCAGTTCGTCTCTGCTGTTGAAGAGTTTCCCGAAGAAAAATGGGATGCCATCATCGCCACCAATCTCTCTTCCGTGTTTCACGCAACCAAAGCCGCGCTTCCTGGAATGAAGGCCAGAAACTTCGGACGAATCATCAATATCGCCTCAGCGCATGGCTTGGTCGCCTCGCCCTTCAAATCCGCCTATGTCTCCGCGAAACACGGGGTCGTAGGATTCACGAAAACGATCGCGCTTGAAACCGCCGAGCTCGACATCACTTGCAACGCGATTTGCCCTGGCTACGTCAACACGCCGCTGGTCCAAGGACAAATCGAGGAGCAAGCCAAAGTCCACAACATGCCCCGCGAGCGAGTGATCCGGGACGTGATCTTGAGTGCGCAACCCAAAAAGGTCTTCACCGAAATCGACCAATTGGGAGAGCTGGCTTATTTCCTTTGCTCTCCAGCTGGCTCGACCATGACCGGAACCAGTCTTCAGATGGACGGGGGCTGGACAGCTCGCTAAGATCTGGGTGGCGGATCTAGGGCGATCGGCTACAATAAGTTCATGGTGAAGTCATCGTGAGCTCGTCTGGCATGAACGTCCTGCGAAAGACCGTTCGAATTGCGTCTTGCGCGGCCGTTTTGTTCAGCTTGCCCTCTGAAGCAGAGGCGGCGGTACGTCCCAAATATGCTTACGAAGGGACCTTCGATGCGACGCTTGCGGGACATTTGCATTCGCCACAAGATCTTGCCTCTCAAAAGCTGAACTTTCAGTTCGAGCAAAAAGCGACTTTTAATTCCCAATGGAAAGCAGCCATCGGACTCAGCGCTTGGGATGAGACCTCGTTTGCCACGGTCCCTCAACGTTACTCGGGCGACGTGATTCAAGATGACTCGCGCGATCTGAGATTCAGGAACGCGTACGTTCAATACCGATCGGATAATCTTTTTCTTCGAATCGGCAATCAACAGGTCGTGTGGGGCGAGGCTTTCGGCTTCTTTTACTCGGACATCGTCAACCCCAAGGACCTTCGCTACGGGCTTTTCGGAGATTTTTCCCAAATCCGGCTTCAAACCCCGATGGTGAACGCAAAGTTAACGCTTTCCGAGCTCTCCCTCCAAGCGATCGTCATTCCTAAACCTTACTTCAATATCATCCCTTCGCCAGGAAACGACTTTGCCTATCCTTATCAACGAGTCGTTCCTGTACCGACTATCGACATCAATCGACAGACCACGCTTCCACTTGCCCTTTCGAATATGGAAGCCGGAACGCGCGCAAGCTATCTGATCGATCGGCTGCGTTTCTCGGCCCTTCATTTCACCTACATCGACCGTAGTCCTTGCTATGTGATCGATTCCGCGAACCAGGTACTGACGACATTGGTGCTCGACGAGCGTCACAGCCGCGTGCAGAGCTTCGGTATTACTGGAACCGATGATTTCGGGGGCTTTGTTGTTCGTTTCGAAGCGTTGACCACTCGAAACCGCACGCTTCCGATCTCCGTGAGTACCGCATCCGGAACAACCCTGAGCACCACGAAGCTCGACGATTACATCTACGTCACCGGGCTGGATATTCCGACTTGGGAAAAATGGAATCTCGGATTTCAATGGTCACAGGATATTTTAAGCAAGAATGAACCCGGACTCTTTCGATACCAAGTCATCTCTCTGGCTTCGTTCCGACTTCAACGCCCGTTTTTTCGCAATCAAAGCGGTGAGCTTCTTTACACTTATTCAGTCCGAGACGCGGGCCAGCGAGTGGAATTCAACTATCTGATTCCACTTTCCGGTAAGATCGAAACCACGCTCGGGCTCGATGTTCTGGGCGGCCCCCCATCCAGCTACTTCGGCTCGATCTATCAAGCCACTCGCGCCTTCATTCTGTTCAAGTATTTTATTAAATCCCCAGGCTCAGCGTCTTAAGCTGCCGAATCCGGTCGCGGAGCTCGGCGGCACGCTCAAACTGCATCGCTTTGGCGGACTCGCGCATCTCAGTTTCCATTTTGGAGATGGTCTTGGGCAGATCTTCCATTTTTGTGAAATAATCTCCCGCGATCACTCGAATCTGCTCAAGCCTGCTATCAGCATCCAGAAGATCAAGACTTGCGATCGCATTCGCACCCGAATCTGCCGCGCTCCACAAGCTCCTGCCATGTCCAGAGCCCGCGCCCGTCCGAAGCGCGCGCTTGGCCAGCTGAGACTTGTCGAGACGAACCACTTTTCCTTCGTCTCGCGCCTCTTCTTCGCCCGGCATCGGCGCGATTGGCGCGGGAATCGCTTTTTGAATCGTCTGAGGCGTGATTCCGTGCTGCTCGTTGTACTCATGCTGAAGCTTGCGACGGCGCGAAGTCTCGTCGATCGAACGCCGCATGCTGTCCGTGATTCGATCCGCATAGAGAATCACGTATCCATCCGCATTTCTCGCGGCGCGCCCGATCGTTTGAATCAACGAACGATAACCGCGCAGAAATCCCTCTTTATCCGCATCCAAGATCGCCACCAACGAAACCTCGGGAATATCCAAGCCTTCTCGCAAGAGATTGATCCCGATTAAAACGTCGAAAGATCCGAGTCTGAGCTCGCGAATGATCTCGATTCGCTCCAAAGTGTCGATGTCCGAATGGAGATATTTTACGCGAATCCCTTGTTCGCGATAAAATCGCGTCAGGTCCTCGGCCAGTTTTTTTGTCAGCGTCGTGACAAGCACACGCTCGTTTTTCTCCGCGCGTTTTCGGATCTCAACCAAGAGATCGTCCACCTGTTTGGTCGCCGAACGAATCTCAACCACGGGATCCAAAAGTCCCGTCGGGCGAATGACCTGCTCAACGACTTCTCCCGCCGTCTTGTTCAGCTCGTAATCGCCGGGTGTTGCCGAAACATAAAGCGTTTGATTCAGCGAACCTTCCCACTCCTCAAAGCTGAGCGGACGATTATCCAGCGCCGAAGGAAGGCGAAAGCCGTGCTCGACCAAACTTGTTTTTCTGGCGCGGTCACCGCGAAACATTCCCCCAATTTGAGGAACCGAGACATGGCTCTCGTCGACGATCAGCAGCCAATCTTTCGGAAAATATTCCAGCAGCGTGGGAGGGGGCTCTCCAGGCCCTCGGCCCGTCAGATGCCGCGAGTAGTTTTCAACGCCTTGGCAAAAGCCCAGCTCTTCCATCATCTCGAGATCAAAAAGCGTCCGCTGCGAGAGTCGCTGAGCCTCGACGATCTTGCCAAGCGAATTGAGTTCTTGGAGCCGCTCCCGCAGCTCTACGCGAATAGTCTCGATCGCGCGTTTTCGATTATCGGCCGCCGCCACGTAATGGGACGCAGGATACAGCGTGATTCGAGGCAGCTTTTGAACCCGGATGCCGCGCAACGGATCGATTTCCGAGATCGACTCGATCTCATCGCCAAAAAACTCGACGCGGATGGCACGCTCTTCTTCGTAAGCTGGATAGATCTCAACTACATCGCCGCGCACGCGAAACGTTCCGCGATGGAAATCCACATCATTGCGCTTATACTGGATCTCGACCAGCTTTTTGAGCATCTCCTGACGTTTGATTTCTCGGCCCACCTCTAAGTAAAGGAGCAAGCCTTCGTAAGCCTCGGGCGAACCCAGGCCGTAGATGCACGAAATCGAGGACACGATAATCACGTCGTTTCGTTCCAAAAGCGAGCGCGTCGCCGAGTGCCGCAACTTATCGATCTCATCGTTGATCTGCGAATCCTTCTCGATATAAGTGTCAGTCGAAGGAATATACGCTTCGGGTTGGTAATAATCGTAATAACTAACGAAGTACTCTACCGCATTGTTCGGAAAAAACTCGCGAAACTCAGAAAAAAGCTGAGCCGCCAAAGTCTTGTTATGGCTCAAAATCAAAGTCGGGCGATTGACCTGCGCGATCACGTTCGCCATCGTGAAAGTCTTGCCAGACCCGGTAACACCGAGGAGCACCTGAGACTTTTGCCCGTCGTTCAATCCTTGAACAAGCTTCTCGATTGCCTGAGGCTGGTCGCCCATCGGCTGAAACGGAGTTGCCAATTCAAACTTGCGGTTTTTAAACATAGTCAGTGCCCCTGAGAGACTTTAGGTTAACACTGTTTTAAGAAGGGTTTTATAAGAATCCGAAAAATAGAAAGCAGGCATCCTGCCTTTTCACAACTCCCGCCTTCCTGGCTGTTGTGAATTTCTATTTTTCGGATTCTTATAAAACCCTTCTTAAAATAGCTGATTCCTTCGTTTTTTCTAATCTTTCATTTACTTACATGTCCAGGTGACCCGAGTAATTCCAGTTGTACTTAAACGATAGAGCCCTTTAATCGACGGGATCCCGAAGTCGGCGGTTTTCCCAGAGTCGACGATTCCCCAAACCGATTCAAGGAAAGCGCTGATCTTCGGGCTCTTTTTTCAGGAAGAGAAAATCGAAATTCACAACAGCCAGGAAGGCGGGAGTTGTGAAGGGCAGGATGCCCGCTTTCGATTTTCTCTTCCTGAAAAAAGAGCCCGAAGAACCAAGCTTACCGATACTCCCAGGTGGTTCCCGAAGGACTGTCTTTGATCAAGACCCCCTTGGCATCAAGATCCTTACGGATCTCATCCGCGCGCGCAAAATTCTTCGCTTTTCTGGCTTCGACTCTTTCTTGAAGCAAAGATTGAATCTCGGCTTCGCTTGGGCGAACGATGCCTTGAGCGGCGCTTCGGGCTGCTCGAATTCTTGCGATATCTTCGAGTGCTTTTTTTGGCTCCGAACGACCGATTCCGATAATTCCGCCGATGTCTTCTTCCATCACTTTGATCAACTCGCCCGCGCCCAATACTGCTGCAGGAGTTGCCTGCGCAAGCGGCTCGGACATGACGCGGTTAAATTCGCGAATCAGCGTGAACAGCGCACCCAGCGCTCCCGCGGTGTTGAAATCGTTTGCGAAGGCATCGTCGATCTCTTTGCGAGCTTGTTCGCAAGATGCCGCAAACTGACCCCAGGCGCTTTCCGCGCGCATGTCCGCACGAGCTCTTCCAATCTTCTGAAGCTCGACGGCTTTCGCTTTGGCTTCGTAAATTCGATGAAGGCTGGTGAGCGCATGCTCGATCGTTTCATCGCTGAAATCAATCAACGAGCGATAATGAACCGAGAGCAAGACATATCGGGCAACCTCGCCGCCAAACTGCGCGAGAAAATCGCGAGCGTTCAAGACGTTGCCCAAGCTCTTGGACATCTTTTCCTTATTCATCGTCAAAAACGCGTGGTGCAGCCAATAGCGAACGAACGGAGCTTTCCCGGAGGCCGCCTCGCTTTGCGCGATTTCGTTTTCATGATGTGGAAAAATCAGATCTTCCCCGCCATGGTGGACGTCCATGCAGGCCCCTAGCCACTTATTCGACATGGCGGAGCATTCAATATGCCACCCCGGGCGCCCTTTACCCCAAGGGCTATCCCATGCTGGCTCGCCTGGCTTTGCCGGCTTCCAAAGAGTAAAGTCGAGCGGATTCTTTTTCTTGCTGCTCACTTCGACTCGGATTCCAGCCTGCAGATCTTCGATGTTCTTATGAGAGAGCTTTCCGTAGCCTTCGAAATCCTGAATCGAGAAAATCACTTCTCCATCGACAGCGACGTAAGCTTTTCCGTTCTCGATGATTTTCTGAATCATCTCGATGATCTCAGGCATATGATCGGTCACCGTCGTTTTGCGAGTCGGCTCGTGCATGCCCGCCACTGCGTAATCTTTTTCAACTTCTTGAATATACTTTTTCGCGACAGCTTCCGCGGTCGTGTTCTCTTCCTTGGCGCGATTGATGATCTTGTCATCGACGTCCGTGTAGTTGCGCACGTACGTAACGTCGTAACCCACTCGCTTGAAATAACGAAAGAACATATCTGAAGAGAGCGCCGCTCTGAGATTTCCAATATGGATGAAACCATAGACCGTCGGGCCGCACGAATACATCTTGAGCTTGCCGGGCTCCATCGTCTGAAGCGCCTCGCGCTTTCCGGTCAAAGTATTTGTCAGCTTGATTTCACGAATCGATCCCGCGGCCATCATGATCTGCTCTCCCTCATTGTAAGCGTAGCGGGCCTCGCCCGCCTCGACTCAAAGTATATTCGGCAGAAGTCCCTAACCCAAAAACAAAACGCCAGCATTTCGAAAGGAAATGCCGGCGTCCTGCATGATATTGCCAACCTTGCTCAGCAAGGCGATTAACTTGCAAAAATAGACTGAATTTCTTGCTCGATCACTTCTTCCTTAGCTTTCTTGGCCAGGGAAATCTCCTTCACCAAGAGATGCTTTGCTTGATCCAGCATTTTGCGCTCACCGAACGAGAGATCCTTGCTGTGGCGCAACAAGAAAAGATTCCGCAAGACTTCAGCGATCTCGAAGATCGATCCAGTTTTGATCTTTTCCATGTACTCGCGATAGCGACGATTCCAAGTCGTCTGATCGATCTTGACGTTGCGCTCCTTCAAGATGTCATAAACAGCTTTGACATCCTTAGTGGAAATGATCTCGCGCAAGCCGACCGAGTCGACGTTGTCGGTGGGGACCATGATTGTCATTTGGTTGTCTACGACCTGCAAAACGTAGAATTTCTTTTTCTTGCCACCGACATCTTTCTCTTCTATACGCTTGATGACAGTGACACCGTGAGCAGGGTAAACTGCATTGTCTCCCACTTTGAACATGCTGAAAAAACCTCCTAAGATCGCCAGGATGGATTAGGCTGAATCAATTTGCGAGCGACGGGGATGTCACCCTCTGATCCAAGCCACCTAACGATCATCTGCCTTCAGAACCTCAAGCTGGCTAACTGCGAGCCGAAATCAAAAACGGCAGAAATTTAGACCGCGAGACACTACCAAATAACTGTCTAAGAGTCAATCAATACATACATCATGCCCTTTAACAACCTTGTGAATTTATTGGGCATCTTAAATCACTACAAACGTTCAAAAACTGCCTAAGGACTAATGCCCTGTCCCAAAGACATTCCGGCAGTCCCTAAAGCAAGCGCCGGGCCGATCGCCTCATCGAGCGAGAGAAAAGTGAACGACTTAAGTAGACGTCGCTTTTGGAGCCAATTTGTCTCACTTCAAACCCAAGGCAAAACAAGCCGTTTCAGCTGTCTAAACTTTAAACAGCCGTTAGAAAATTGATCAGCTTCGGACGTTAGAAACGTTAGTCGAGGGCGCAGTCGAACGGATAGCCGCCCAGCTCGTAAGCTTGGGTTGCGATGAACTTCATATTGTCGTCGTCGTTGCGATCGATGGATTTGAAGTTGCCGCGAATCCGGCGATTGGCGCGAATAAAGAATGCCTCGGCGATGTTGAGCTCAAGCTGGCACTTATCCATGCCCTTGCGCTCGATCGAATCCGTTACGCGAGACAAGATGCAAGCCATGGCGTAAAAATCGATCGCGATATCGGCGATGCGCTTTTGAGCGAACTGGCGAAGAGCGATGTTTTTTCCGTGGCGTCTGAGAAGAACCTCGACCTGCGTGGAGAACTCGACGGAGTACTCTTCAAGGATGCCGGCCATCTTCTTGAGAGACGGATGCGACTGGGTGATGCTCTCGCCCACCACGTTCTGCTTGATCTTGCGAATCGCGAAATCGCTGACAAGTCCCAGGCCTTTCAGAGGGTACTTGATCGCTTCCGCGAGACCGGCAAGCTCTTGCCCAGGGCCTTGCATTCCGGAAAGAGCGATAAAGGCGCGAAGAATCTCGTTCGTGCCTTCAAAGATGCGATTGATGCGGATATCACGGAGCCAGCGCTCGTAAGGATACTCTTTCATATAGCCCAGGCCTGCCCAGATCTGAAGATTCTCATCGAGAACTTCCCAAGCAATTTCGGAAGCAAATACCTTCACACAAGCGCTTTCGAGCGAATAGTCGATGTCCTTGCGGTCGATGAAAGACGTGGTCATATAGACCATGCTCTCGGCGGCGTAGCAGTTCATCATCATTCGGCCGATCTTTTCTTGAATGAGACCGAACTCGCCGATCTTTTTCTTGAACTGCACGCGCTCGTTCGCATGCTCGATCGATGCTTTGATCCCGACCTTCGCGCCCTGAACGCAGCCGCCAGCAAGACCGAGGCGTCCGTGATTGAGAACGCCCATGGCGACCTTGAAGCCCTGACCCACGCCACCCACGACGTTTTCGACCGGAATTTTTACATTGTCGATATGGATCGCGTTCGTCCACGAAGAGCGAATCCCCATTTTGTGCTCGGCGGGACCGACGTTCCATCCTTCAGCGGGAAGCTCGATGACGAAACAGGTCAGCTTATCGTCGACTTTCGCGAAAACCGTCGCAAACGTGGCGATTCCGCCGTTAGTAATCCAAAGCTTGTTTCCATTCAGCACATAATGAGTGCCGTCGCTCGAAAGTTTCGCGACCGTCTTGATCGAAGCCGCATCCGAGCCGCTTCCCGGTTCCGTCAAGCAATAGCAAGCGATCAGCTCGCCACTCGCCAGGCGAGGAAGAAACTTCTTTCTCTGCTCATCGCTCCCAAAGAGCAGTAATGCTTTGTAACCAATGCTTTGATGGGCGCCCATCGTGACAGCAACGGACGCGTCGATCGCTCCCATTTGCTGAAGCACGCGAACGTATCCGGATTGCGGCAGACCCAGTCCACCCAGATCTTCCGGAACAGAAATCCCCAAAAGCCCGAGCTCTGCCATCTGCGCGACGATCTCGCGTGGCATCTCCCCTTTTTCGTCCCATTCAGCCGACTTGACTTGTTCTTTCCCGAAGCGATCGATCGACTCAAGCACCATTTTCAATGTGTCTTGAGTATCGTTCTGCAAATGCGGGTAAGGGAAAATCAAATCCTCGCGAATCTGGCCGAAGAAGAGTGACTTCATAAAGCTGTTTTGGGGATTGGACATGATTTGATTCTCCTTAAGAACCTATGAGCAAAGCTGACATGACAATTTGTCAAAGCCGTCATCGTTCTTGAGTTCAAATCCAAGGCCGAATGACAGATTGTCATACGCTGCGCGCTAATTTGAAAAATCCGATTCTTCTCTAAGTTACTCTAAAATTTCGACTTGCGAAATCCCTACGTTTTTTTCATAGAAGCGAGATGAAGCAGTCGGATATTTTTCTTAAGCATCTTGGCATCCGTCTTGCGTCATAGGCCGCTTGTGACTGACGATCAAAACAACAATCTCACACCTGAGTCGCCCTCGCCTTCTCCGTCTCGGCCTTCTTTTATCGAGAAGACCGGCAGAATTTTGGCGCGCATGGGTCTGCGCCGAAAACAGGAGGAAGCTTCTTTTGACGGCGCGACCGACGAGCCGACGTCTGAGATTTCGATGTCCGGAAACATTCGAGCGCCATCCGTTCGTCGCATGGAGTTCTTAAATATCGTCGAATGGGTCAGCCAAAGCCTTCAAAGCCGAGGTTACGCGTTTTACGGAAAGCTTTTCACCCTCGTGATCTGCTGCTACTTTCTTGCGGACGTCGTCGCATTGATGGCCGGCAAGTATATTCCAGAGCCCCCCGTGGTTCGCTCTTCTCGTCCTCTCAATATCGCGCAACGCAACAAATCGATCGAGGACTACAATGCGATTTTTACTCGCAATCTCTTTAACCGCAAAGGCGTGATTCCTGGCGAAGAAACACCTTCGGGCCCTGCCGATCTTGGGGGCGCTCCTGTTCGAACCTCTCTTCCTTTTAACCTCGTCGGAACTCTGATCCTTCGTGACGAAATGCGATCGATCGCCACGATCGAAGACAAATCGGCATCCATGGTCTATCCCGTGCGAATCGATGAAGAGATTCCTTCCAAGGCAAGAATCCTCAAGATCGAGCCTCGCCGGGTTGTTTTCGTGAATACTCAATCCGGGCGCCGCGAGTTTGTCGACCTTCCTGAGGAAGCGATGAACGCCGCGCACATTACCGTTGGCGGACCAACAAACAAGGGCCCGGGCATCGAACAGGTGGGCGGAAACCAATTCAACATCTCTCGAAACGAAGTGGATAAGGCTTTGGGCGACTTCAATAACATCCTCACCCAAGCGCGCGCGGTTCCCAACTTTGAGAACGGCGCTCCAGCTGGCTATAAACTTTTCCAAATCGTCCCAGGCAGCATCTACGATAAACTTGGCCTGAAAAACGGCGACACCATCGTCGGAGTGGACGGTCAACCGATTAACGATCCTGCGAAAGCGTTCGAGCTTCTCGGAAAACTCAAAGAAGGCGCAAGCCACATGGAGCTTGCCGTGAAGAAGCCCGACGGAAAAACCTCGACACTCACTTATGACATTCACTAACGGCATGAAGAAAAACGAAGGAACTGCCTTTATGAAAACCGCTGCCCCAAGCACCCTGGCCGCTCCGGTCCAACAGACAGTCCAATCGACTCCTTTCACAAGTGAGCGAGAGCTGCGATGGATCCAAATCACGGCAAGCCTCGTCAGCGTGATCGGACTCGTGGCCCTGTTCGCGCTCATGATCCAAAACGCGCAAGCGGCGGATACCGGAGGATTCAATCCTGGCAATCGACCTCCGTTCCCAAGCCCATTTGGAAACCAAGGCGGAAACAACCCTCCTCCGTTCTTTGAAGACGATGACGAGTCGGAATTCCCGATGGGCGAAGTCCCCGTCAATCCGTCGATGCCATCTTATGGCGGCGGCGCGCGCAAAGCTCCTCCTTCAGGCGGTTATTCGAATCCATCCGCACCGTCCGCCCCTTCAAATGAAGGCGTAACGTTTGGCGGAAACACCAGCAGCTCCGGCATCATCAGCAAAAAGAACGTCGCATCCATTCAGCTCGACGCGGAAACGGGTGAAGGCGGGCGCGAGCTCGTCAGCGACTTCAACTTCCCCGATGCCGACATCATGGATATCGCGAAGACCTTGGGTCGTCTCACCGGAAAAAACTTTATCTTCGATAAAGACGTCAAAGGCCGCATCTCGGTCATTTCCAACTCCCCCATCACCGTGGGAGATGCGTGGAAAGCGTTCTTAACGGCCTTGGATATGAACGGTTTCGCGCTCATTCCATCTGGGAAATACATTCGCATCGCTCGTCAGCGCGATGCCCGCGATAAGCAGCTCAAAACTTACACCGGGGATTATTCTCCCGATACGGACGCGCTGATCACTCGCGTGTTTCCGCTAAAATACATCGATGCTGAAGAAGTGGCGCGCACCTTCCGCAGCTTCATGCCCGCGAACTCCCGCATCATTCCTTACGAACAAACCAACACGGTGATCGTTACCGACACCGGCTCGAACATCGCCAAGCTCAATAAGATGCTCGAGATCTTGGACGTCGAAGGCTACGACGCTGGCATCGAAGTCATTCCAGTCAAGTTCGCTTCCGCTGCCGAGCTTTCGAAGCTCATCGACACTCTGATTCCAGGCACGGGCGGAAGCCCAGTCGGCGGTCCAGCAGCTCCTCGCTTTGGAGGCGGCGGCATGGGACGCGGCTTCAGCGCTCGTCGCACCAAGGAAGGCGGTATCATTAATACGATCATCGCCGATGAACGCACCAATACTTTGATCGTTCACGCGAACAGCAAAGGCGCGGGCCAAGTTCGCGCCCTCGTTGCGAAGCTCGACCAAAAGCAACCTGCGCAAGTGGGCGGCGGCAAAGTGCACGTCTACTACTTGCAATTCGCCGATGCCGAGCAGATCGCCAATACCTTGAACAGCCTTTCTCAAGGACCTTCGCGCGCCGCGAGTCCGGTGATCGGCGGCGGGACCGGCGTCAATCCGACCTCGCAAAATATCTTCGAAGGCGCGGTGAAAGTTTCCGCGGACAAATCGACGAACTCTCTCGTGATCAACGCATCCCCTGCCGACTATGGCACGGTTCGCCGCGTGATCGAGCGCCTCGATATTCCGCGCGATCAGGTTTATGTCGAAGTCGTCGTGATGGAAATCGCGTTGACCAAGGAGTTCCAATTCTCCACCAACGTCGCAAGCCCTGTCTCCGGTTTGTTTTCGACACCGAACGGAGATTTGCTCACCTCCGTCACGGCTCCAGGCACGTTGACCGGCGCTGTTCTTGGATTTAAGTCCGGCGGCAGCCAAAATGTCACCCTCAACGGCCAGACCTATACGGTCTCGAACGTTCAAGGCTTGATTCGCGCGATCCAGACCGAATCCAAATCGAACGTTCTCGCGACGCCACAGATCATCGCTCTCGACAATACGGAAGCGACCTTCGATCAAACGGAAAAGATCCCAGTTCCTTCGAGCACGGCTGTTCAAGGCGCCGGCGTTTCCACGTCGTTCACCAAAGAGCCCGTGCCTCTTTCGATCAAGATCAAACCGCAGATCAACAAGATGTCGAATTTCGTTAAACTCGATGTCGAGGCCAAGATCAGCAGCATTCAAAATCAGTCGGTTCCTTCGGCTCTCCAAAGCCAGACGTTCGGCACACTCGAGCGCTCGGCGAAGAGCAGCGTTTTCATCGGAGACTCCGACACGGTTGTCTTGGGCGGATTGATTCGCGATCAAACGTCGATCGCTGTGAACAAAATTCCGCTCCTGGGCGACATCCCGATTCTCGGCTGGTTGTTCAGCGCGCGAACGAGCACTGTTCAAAAGACCAATCTTTTGATCTTCTTGACTCCTCGAATTGTCAGGCAGTACGAGAAGATTCGTGCTATCCTCGATCGGAAATTGAAAGAGCGTGATGACTTCATCGAAAAGCAGTTCGGTGGTCAAGATCCTGCACGCGAAGGCCGTGACGAGATCATTCGCGGGCTTCCAGATGTAAAAGAGCTCTCCAAGAGACCACAAAGCTCGGTCTCGATCGATGAGGATGAAACCACGCAGAACAAGCCAGCCGACGGCGCTCAACCGGTCGATCCCGGGTCAGCCTCTCAGGGCCCTCAAGGCTCTCAAGGCGAAAAGTAGAATTTTATGTCACAAAACGTGAACCCGCAGACCATTCTTGCTGAACCTAGGATCGGGGACATCCTCCTTCAGCACACTTCACTGACTCAGGAGCAGCTCAGTGAAGCCGTTCAAATCCAGCAGCAAGAAGGCGGGCTTCTTGGGGAGATCCTCG
Source organism: uncultured Bacteriovoracaceae bacterium (assembly GCA_964496965.1). Lineage (GTDB taxonomy): Bacteria > Bdellovibrionota > UBA1018 > UBA1018 > UBA1018 > CAZCBS01. The sequence continues at coordinate 725 of CAZCBS010000075.1, read as the reverse complement.
TTCGAAAGAACTTGATCCTTCCCCATGAGCTGATGCGGGCGCTCTGCACGCAGATCGGAATTCCGTTCGTCGAAGATCTCAAAGCCAACGAAATCGATCCCGCGCTGATCAACGACATTCCGATCAACTACGCGAAAGCGAAAGAAACGCTTCCGATCGCTCGCGAGCAAACGGCGCAGGGAGAGACCTTGCTCGTTGCCGTCACCGATCCTTTCAACGCGACCATCGCGGACGATTTGCGAGTCTTGACCGGAAAGCCGATTCGAATCGTCGTGAGCACCAGCATGCGTATTCAGGACGCGATCAATCGCGTCTACGAGCGCAACACCGCCAACCTAGTCGAAAAAATCGAAGGAAACTTCGATGAGACTTACGATCTTGAAGGCCCGATCGATATTCTGGAAGCGACCGAAGACGATGCGCCTGTCATCAAATTCGTGAACTCGCTGATTTTCCGCGCGGTGAAAGAAAAAGCTTCCGATATCCATATCGAACCTTTCGAAAAAGAGTTCGTCGTGCGCTTTCGCGTCGACGGCGTTCTTTACGACGTGATCCGCCAGCCTAAAAAAGCCCACGCCGCGATCTCCTCGCGCATCAAGATCATGGGAACTCTCGACATCGCCGAGAAGCGCCTTCCTCAAGACGGACGCATCAAGATCAAGATCGCGGGCAAAGACGTCGACCTTCGTCTCTCGACGGTGCCGACGCTTTACGGCGAGCGCCTG
>CAZCBS010000074.1:0-14446 GCA_964496965.1 uncultured Bacteriovoracaceae bacterium | reverse complement strand
GAGGAATGGGTGCCGGCTCTTTTGGAGCGGTTTGCTCAGGAGTGGAAAGGCATGGAGTGGGCTTGCGTGAAGGTCCGTCCCGTGATCTAGCTAAAGGACCCCAATCAGGAGCATCTCCAGGAGCATTCATGATCAACAATCAAGTTCCCGAGTACATTCGCAAACTTGTTCCCTATGTTCCCGGGAAGCCGATCGAGGAAACTCAACGCGAATTTAATCTTCGCCGGGTCATCAAGCTTGCTTCCAATGAGAATCCATTAGGCCCGAGCCCGAAGGCGCTTCAAGCAGCGCGCGACTGCGTTCGTGAGCTTCATCGCTATCCCGATGCCAGTGCGTATGAGTTGAAGCATGCGATTGCCGCTCATGTGAACGTCGCTCCTCAAGCGATCATCATGGGAAATGGCTCCAATGAGATCATCGACTTTTTGATTCGCACTTACTGCGTGCCGGGCGATTCGATCGTGACGTCGCAGGCCGCGTTTGTGGCTTATAAAATCTGCGCGCAGATTCAAGGCGTGAACACCGTCGAGGTTCCGCTCGATACCGATCTCCGTTTTGATCCGGCCGAGATGGTTCGTACGGTTGAAAAAAATCCTCACGCAAGAATCGTCTTTATCGCGAATCCCAATAATCCGACAGGCACGTACGTCACGACGCAGGAGATGAAGTATCTTCTCGATCGCATTTCTAAAATCCGCAATGGATCGGTACTGATCGCGCTGGATTATGCCTATTGGGAGTACGTCACCGCGAAGGATCTTCCGGATCCGATGGAGCTTCTGCGCCAGTATCCTAACGTGGTCGTTATGCGGACTTTCTCTAAAGTCTACGGACTGGCCGGAATGCGTGTGGGGTACGGAGTCGCTGCGCCTGAAATCATCGCGCATCTCGAAAAGGTGAGACAGCCGTTCAACTTGAACTCGATCGCGCTCGCGGGCGCAGTTGCCGCGCTTTCGGATCAAGCTTTCGTGAAAAAAGCGCGTGCGATGAACTTGCAGGGAATGAAGTTCTGGGAAAAAGAACTCAAAGCGATGGGAGTTCCATTTTGGAAAAGCCAGGGCAATTTCATTCTCGCTGATGTTCAAAAAGCCACGGGAATGTCCGGTGCCGAAGCTTATCAAGCTTGCCTTCGCAAAGGAGTGATCTTTAGACCGGTCACTAATTACGGGCTTGCTCATGCGCTGCGAATCAGCGTTGGAACGCCGATGGAGAATCGCGCGGGAGTGCGCGCCTTGAAGTCCCTTTTTCCAAAATCCTCGGCAAAGGGAAAGAAGTGAGTCACGAAATGGCGATTCCAAAGCTTGGGCCGGTCATCGCGATCGATGGGCCCGCTGGCACTGGAAAGAGCTCAGCCACGCGTCGATTGGCGGACTCTCTGGGTTTTATCCATGTTGATACAGGAGCCCTCTATCGAGCAGTTGCTTATTTAGTTTTGCAGCAGGCCGCTAAAGTCCGGGGCGAGCAAGCGCCTGATGCTGTGAGCGAGGGAATGATCGAGATTCCAGGATTCGCCGATCAGGCAACGGAAATCGCTCGCTCGGTGCATCTGGAGTTTAAACGGATGCCTCGAAAAAATCCGAAGAACCGGATTTATGCGAACGGCAAAGATGTGACGGCCTTTATCCGGACGCCTGAAGTGAGCATGCTGGCTTCCAAGGTTTCTGCGGTTCCCGCAGTGAGAGCCTCTCTTTTGGGATTGCAGCGCCGTTTGGGTTGCGTAGGAAAGAGCATTCTTGAGGGGCGTGATATCGGAACGGTGGTCTTTCCGGACGCCGATGTGAAGTTTTTCCTGACCGCGGACGTGGATGAGCGCGCCAAAAGGCGGCTCGCTGAGCTTGAGGCGGCGGGGGCGGATGCGCCCTCTTTTGAGGAGCTCAAGCGCCAGATCGCGGAAAGAGACCGGGGAGATTCAGAACGTGCGATTGCCCCTCTGAAAAAAGCGGAAGATGCGTTAGAGTTAGATACGAGCCATATGACTTTGGATGAAGTCGTGAACAGCATGGAAGCAACCGTTCGTCAAAAACTCGGATTATCAACCGCTAAGAGGGCCACTTGAGCAGAGCACCTTCTCGTCGCGCATCGCGCGCGGGACTTCGGATTCTTGTCGTACGCCCCGATCGTCTAGGAGATGTCGTCCTGTCGACCCCGGTATTCGAGGTCATTAAACGTTACTATCCGGATTCCCATCTGACTTTGGTGGTGCGCGAATCCGTCGCTCCCATCGTTCGTGGATTGCCGTCGATCGATCAAGTGATCATTTTCGATCCGGACAAGAAGCACGCGGGCTTTCGCGGATTTCTTCGCTTGGTCGAAGAGATTCGCAAAGGTAACTATAGAATTTCCGTTGTTCTTCAGGGGAATCTCAAAATCGCCGCGGCGATGTTCTTTTCCAATATTCGCTATCGCGTCGGCCCGCTGAGTAAGATTTATTCGTATTTCTTTTACAATCGCGGAATTCGCCAGCATCGTTCGCAAGTCGAGATGCACGAGGCGGATTACAATCTTCAGCTTCTTCGCCGTTTGGGCATCCGGATCAGCAGTCGGCGTGTGCCGCTTCGAGTGAGCGTTCCTGATCAGCGGCGCGCGGAAGCTCGCGCATGGCTTCTTGAAAAGGGATGGAAGCCCGAAGAAGCGCTTGTGGTTGTCCACCCCGGAATGGGGGGCTCTGCGCTGAACTGGCCTGAGTCGCATTATGTCGAATTTGTTCGCGCGCTTTTGAAAGAGGGCCGACAGGTTCTTTTGACGGGAGGCCCGGCTGAAGTCGCGCTTCTCAATCGAATCGGCGATGCCCTGGGTTCGCTCAAGGAAAAAGCGATTTTTTACGCGAACACTGAGCCTGTAGGTGGTCTTGGGGCGACGCTTGAGTTTTATTCAGGCCTGATTTCGCACGCAAGCCTCATGGTCGCGCCGAGTACGGGGCCGCTTCATTTGGCGGTCGCGTTGGATCGTCCGGTTCTTACTTTTTATCCACCGATCCGAGTTCAAAGCGCGATTCGATGGGGTCCGTATCTCAAAGATGAGACGCGGGCCAGCGTCTTAGTCCCCGATGTTTATTGCGGACAGGATTTCAAGTGCTTGGGAAATCTTTGCAATTATTTCCCCTGCATGAAAAGCCTGACCGTTACGCAGGCGTTGGATCAAGCTAGCCAACAGCTTGCAAGAAGTTCGTTGGAATTGGCGGATCAATTGGCAAAAGAATCCGTTTCAGAAAAAGCTCCAGAAAACGTTTAAGAGATCGACTCATGGCAAAGACTCGCAAAGCGACCCCGAATAAGTCTTTCAGTAGTTTTGAAATCGAAATGATTCGTCCTGAGGATTGGGAACGGGGAAGACTCAGGGAAATTCTTCGCCGCAAGATGCCGCGCAGGAAAGTTCTTGTTATCGGCGATGTGGGGATGGATCGTTATACGATCGGTTTGGTTGAGCGGATTTCTCCCGAAGCCCCTGTTCCGATTGTCTTGGTCGAGGACGAACAGCATAAGCTCGGACTTGCCGCAAATGTCGCGGACAACGTTCAGTGCTTGGGCGGCGTGCCGCTCCTGGTAGGGATTGTCGGTCAGGATCGCATTGCCGTCGACTTCAAGAAGCTTCTGAAGCAATCGAAGATCTCGACGCAATATTTGATTGAGGACTCTCATCGCCGCACTGTTTTGAAAGAGCGAGTGGTGAGCGATCGTCAGCAGCTTTTGCGTGTCGACTATGAAACGGTTGGACCTGTGAGCAAGGCGATTGAAGCTCAGCTTTTAAAGCGGGTGAAAAAGCTTCTGCCTCAAGTGGATTGCGTGGTTCTTGAGGACTACGCCAAGGGGCTCTTGAGCGTTGAGCTGGCTGAAGCGATTTTTTCCGCGGCAAAAAAAGCGGGCAAATTTGTCGCGGTCGATCCCAATATGAAAACTCCTGTGGGTTTCTATCGTGGAGCTTCGGTTCTCACGCCCAACACTAAAGAGGCGGAAAAGCTTACCGGTATTTCCATCCAAGACAATGAGTCCTTGCTTGCGGTCGGTTCCGCGATTTTGAAAGCAACGGATGCCGCTCATGTCGTGATCACGCGTGGAAAAGACGGGATGGCGATTTTCTCGAACGAAGATCATCGAGTGAAGCTGATTCCGACTTACGCACGTGAAGTTTACGATGTCTCCGGGGCAGGGGATACGGTCATCTCCGTTCTTGCTCTGGCAATGGCGGGGGGCGCGAGCGTGGTTGAGGCCGCGATCTTGGGTAATCTTGCCGCGGGCGTTGAAGTCGGTAAGCGTGGGACGGCGACTGTTACGCCTGACGAAGTCGAAGTGGCGCTTGAATTTTTCGGAGCTATGGGGATTTCTGGGGCGACGGTTTCTTGATTTGCTGCTTTAAGTTGTTGATTTAATGAGAGTTATCAGTCTGATTTATCCAAAAATGGATGATATGATCCATTATTGACTTATATCATCCATTTTTGGATAATGGGAAGATGACTGCTGGATGGCTTGGGCTTTGCCTTTTTCCTGAAATAAAGCTGAAAGTCGTTCAGCATTTTTTAAAAAATCCTGAACTTCGTCAGAATCAAACTCAACTCGCTCGTAGCTTGAAATTGCCGCAAAATTCGGTGGGTCGCCATATTTCCGATCTTGTCGCTTTGCGAGTATTGAACGAAGAAAGATATGGAAAATCGGCGGTATATTCGTTGAACGTTGCTTCGATTGTTGTCAACAAGTTGCTTAAAGAAGTCATGACTTTAGAGCGGAATCTGTTGCCGAGCTGGGTAAGCGAGCAAATGAGTGCATTGCCTAGGACAGCAAAAGCGAAGGTAAAAAAAATTATTTTATTTGGAAGTGCAGTCAGAGGAGAACTTCAGCCAACGAGTGATATCGATCTTTTAGCGGTCATTTCACACCGAGATCCTGCTGTGGAATTTGAATTGAATTCAGCGCTAGTGGTGGGGGGCAGTCATGTTGGTTTAAGCGTGAATCTTCAGATTGAAACTTCGGAGCAATTTGATTCATCAATCAGTGACAACTATTTAAAAAATGTGAAGTCTGAAGGCATTGTGCTTTGGACAAGGGAAACACATGCGCGCGATTGATAAGTCGGAGTTCAAGTTATACTTCGAAAAGGGCCGGCAACATCAGAAGGTCGCTCATTGGTCTTTCAAAGAAAAAGATTATGATGCTGCCATTACCAATTTCTGTATCGCTATAATCAATTATCTTGATGCTCTATCTGTAAATCGATTTGGCAAAGACTTGAGCTCTAAAAATCACGAGGCTGCGCCGGTTGCGTTGCATCAGCAGCTCAATGGAATTGGAATTTCAGATTTCAAAAGTCTTTCGTTCGAATGTGTAAGAGTTCTTAAACTAAAAAATGTCGCTTCATATCGATCTCACTCGTTGACGTCTTCAGATGCGAAGCTGGCACAAAATACTACGGAAAAGGCGATGAAATACGTAGAAACGAAGTTCGATCGGCAGATCCTTCCTGTCTAAATCGGATTAGCGGGGCGATTTTTTTCGAAGCTCAAAAAAATCGATTCCGTAAGAGAACGCCGCTTCGTTTTTTGAGGGGCGTACGACCGATCTTACTTCTTCAATCGCTTTGACAAGAATTTCTCGGATTTTTGGACTGTCTTCGTAGGATGCCGTAATCACGGAAGAGTAGTGAAGATCCTCAGAGCGTTGGAAGTCGAGGGATTGGATCGCTTGCAATCTCCAGTTGGTGTGATGCTTTGAAATCATCGGAGAGTCATGCTCGAGATGAATATGGGTTGTTCCGATGTCGTAGTGATCTCCTACCTGCACGATCAACCCGACCGAGAGGAGGAACTGGATGACTTCCGAGGTCTTCTCGATTGGAATGCCCAGATAAGCGCTGATTCCTTTCAATGTGGAGCATCCTGGAACGGAGACGAGAACGTGAACTGCTCCGTAGTGCCAAGAGCTGTAAAAGATCGCTTGATCCTCGCGGGACAGCGAACGTTTGAACTCGAGTCTGTTTTTGAGCACGAACTGCTTTTCGGTGAGCTCGTTCATTTGCTCGGCAAAATGTCGTTTCAATGACGACGTTCCTGCTTTGTCGTGTTGGACTAATAGGAGAAAAAAGCTCGATTGGTCTTTGGAATGCCCTAAATAACCATTGATGAGCTCGGCTTGCTCGAGACTGAAATGAGCGGAGCCGTTTAAAACTTGGGAGACGTAGCCACTATGGCAACGAATCGCTTCTGCCAAGCGAGAGCGTTCTCCGCGGCTCCGTTGTTCTAAGGTGTTGCAAAGATAGGACTTATAGTCTTTATATTCGAAGATCGACTTTTCCATGTTCTCTCCGTCTTATCGAGTTTTCAGAGTAAAACTCAAAAAAATAGATCATTTTTAATTAAAAATCAGTATTCCTAACTAATGTCGTCGGTTATTGATTGCCTCGCGGCCTAAGTCGCATGTAAAGTCCGCCAGGTTAAAAATGGCCTGGTCTGTTTAGGGGAGAACGATGAAAAGTCTATTGAATGTCATCAGTATTTTGTTCATTGCAGTGGCGGTTTCGCTTTCTGCGCAGGCCAAAACCGGAAACGAAGGAAGCGGGGGTGGCGATCTGAGAGCGATGCAGTTTGTGAAAGTCGCCGATAAGATTGCTGAGTATCTCGAGAATGGAAAAAATCCTCCGAACGCGCTCAAAGAAATCGACCTGAAAGCCCTCCGACAAGCCATCGACAAAACCACGGTTGAGAGTACGAGCGAAGTCCTATCGCTTCCTTCGGGTGAGTCGGTAAGCGCAGTGACGAAAGACGCGCTCAATTGGTTTTCAAAGAAGAGGATCGTATTTAATCGCGAAGCTTGGGACGTGATTCCTGACGGAAGTCGAAGAGCCGCTCTTGTTCTTCACGAATATCTCGGCATCATGGGGATCGATGATCAAAACTACGGATACTCGCGACTGCTTTTTGAAAATCCAGGTTTGAAGATCCTCTTTGATAATATTCCAGAAACTCAGGAAATCACCGAAGGCTTGGACTTTGATTTTGCAGTAAAGTGCACTATCGATTTTCGAGGACGGCACATCGATGAGTTTGATCCACTCGGATGGAGAATAGCGCCTAACGGCCAGATCGCGCAATACTCAGGATTGATTGGCCGTACTCTGACTCGTCAGGGTGACGAATTTCTTGAGCTCTTGATCTATGATGAAAGCAATCCTGATCTGGGCTTGTTTGGAATCCCCGTTTCACACGAAAAGGCCATTCATTTTGTCTTGGGTTGGGAGAAGAGCACGTTTTTCAATTACCCGGAGCGAGTGATCTTCGATCAGAAAGTGAAGCTCACGCCGAACTTCAAAAGCCAGATGGATTTTCCAGAGCTTGACCTAAAGTATGAGTGTCATCGAATGCTCCAACAAGAGCTTAATCACCAGCCGTTTTATATCCCCGTTTCGCCGTTTCCATCGCAATCGTAACGGCAAATGTAAGGACGAGAAGGCCCCCCGCGGCCCATCCAATCATCTTGAGAGCCTCTTGGATCGAGTCGGCCTGCTCACTCATTCTTTTGCCAATCATGAGAAGAAGCGGAACTTGAATGCAGGCCGCTAATCCATCTATTTGCGCAAATCGCTTGATCCCAAATCGCGAAGCTCCGACCGAGAAGTAAACCGGTGCGCGGACCACGGGTGTGAATCGAGTCAGAAAGATCACCCATGCGCCGTAGCGTCGCAGATACTCGGAAGCGACTTTCACGCTTTGTTTTTCGGCGTAGCGGCGTGAAAGCCTTTGTCCGAGCAAGACCATCATTCCGTTGGCGGGAAGAAGTCCGGTAAAAATGCTCACAATCGCTTCGATGAAGCTAATCTTTTCGTGTCCCCATAGAATGCCCAGGGTGATGATCACGATTTCTTCAGGCGCAAGGCTGATCACCGCACCCTGCAAAAGCAGCCAGAAAGCGACGAGATCGATTTGCCAATGGGAGAGTGTGCTAAGTTTTTCCAGGATCATTTTTTGATAATAAGGTTTTCAGTTCAGACTGAGCTTCGATGGATTCAACTCGACTGAGATCCGGGATCGGGATGAGGGAGCCCTTTCTAGCGGTGTTGATTCCTTCTGAAGCGGTCTTCTCATTTTTGAGCAAAAGCCTCGCCAAAAAAAGGAAATTCAATGGTTCGTCCGGAGCGATGACGGTCGCCTTTTCGTAGTAATCACGAGCTCGGTCATTGCTTCCGCCGAGGATTCCCGGAAGGTTTTCTTCGATAGCTCCCAAAAGTCGTTGGGCGCCTCCGTTTGCGTAAGCAGGATCCAAGGTCGCCGAGACTTTCAAGTGTTCGCGAATTTCTCGCAACGTGAAAAGCATCTTGAAAACCCCGACTTCTTTTCCGTAGAGCGCCATATTGATCGCTGTCCAGAAATGGCAGGGGGCGCAGTCATTTTTCTTCGAAATGGCAGCCTGGCCTGCTTCGCGTCCTTGAGCGAAGATCTTGGAGCGCTCCGAGTCGGGAGAGAGTCTGAGACCTACGAAATAGCAAGCCATCGAAAGGCGCCATGCCGCTTCCGGATTGTCGGGATGCTCTTGATAGATTTGGCGGTAGATGGAAAGAGCTTCCCGCGCGCGTTCTTCGGATGCCCGTTGTTTAAAAGCTTCATCGCCTTGGCTCAGAGAAACAGGGATGTTCGACGCGCGAAGGGGTTGAGCGGTGAGTAAAAAGGTTAGGAAAACGAGAGTGAGAGTTTGGCGCAAATGGGGTCCTCCGCTGTGCCAAGCATAGCTGGTTGGCGCATGGAGTGTTTCAGCGTTTAGTCAGTTTCAAGTTAAGTAAAAAAATCGCATCCAAACGAGTTCCTTCAACGTATCACTCGCATAGTGGAGGATTTAAGGATGATGAAATCTCGAGTTTCGAAAATCGCTTGTACAATTGCGCTTGTTGGAGCGCTCACGTCTTGCGCAACGCCGGGAAAAAATACGGCCATCGGCGCAGGCGGTGGCGCCGCGGTCGGTGCGGGCACGGGCGCTCTGATCGGAGGCGAGAAAGGCGCATTGATTGGCGCAGGAGCGGGTGCGCTCGTCGGCGGAGTGATTGGGAACTATCTGGATAAACAGGCTCAACAGCTCAAAAAGGTCGCGGAGACTCGACGTACTGCCGACGGGATTTTGGTGAGCTTGAGAAATGATCTCCTCTTTGAGACGGGCAGTGCTCTTCCTAAGTCCGAGGCCAAAGAGCAACTGACTCAGCTTGGTAAAATTTTAGCTCAGTATCCGAAGGATCGGATCGTAGTGTCTGGATATACCGATAATGCGGGAACCGAAAAATTCAATCAGCTTCTTTCCCGTCAAAGAGCGCAGTCCATTGCAGATGTCTTGAAAGATCAAGGCGTGAAGCCTGAACAGCTGGATATTGAAGGAAAGGGAGAGTCCCTGCCGATCGCGAGCAATAAAACCGCTGCGGGGCGCGCGAAAAATCGTCGTGTTGAGCTCAAGATCGATATGGAGGGATAAAACGAAGAACGAAAAAACGAAGGAGCCTTGCTTCATGTTTTCTTAGGGGTTTCCGATGAGTTGGGGATGAATCTGCGCGTATTTTGGGTCCTCAAGGTCATTTTTTTGACGGTTCAGTTGGCAAATGCCAGCGATTTAAACTGCGTTCAAGAGAAGATCCGATCCAACTTGCTGGGAGCCCAATTCTTACATGGGCTTAATTCAGCTTTTCATCACCTGCCCATGATCGAGAGAGCTCAAGAAATTTTGGTCCAAGTTGGAGAGAAAAATCCTCAAAACGCGCAGAAGAAAATCGCCGCTTGGCTTTCGATCGTTGAGCAGACCCATCTAAGAAGACGAGATGCGCCTAAAGTATTGGAGCGACTCAAAAAGTACTATTACCGCGAGCATGTGATCACAGAAGACGATTTTCCGGAGTCTTATTTTGAGCTTCAGAAAAAGATCGATCGAGAGAAAGGTCTTGGAGATGTCTATATCCCAAGGGAGCAACGTGCAGCACGGAAACGTCGCGCGATCCAGGATCAGAAAAAGTCACTCGATGCATGGATCGAATACTTAAGCGGATCTGATGCTCCTTATCCGATGTGGGCCAAGGTCTGGGCTTTTGATGGAATGGCACGCATTGGTAAATTGGATGCGGAGACTGGGAAAGTCACAAGTCGCAATCGCCAGACAGTGGCTCCTTTCGTCGAGCTGAACCGAGGGGCACTGAGTCTGACGATCGAGGCCGTGGAAAAGCGACTTCAAGCGAAGCAGAAGAGTCTCAATTATGCCGAAATCGAGCCTAACGGCGAGCTTCGAGAGCTTGTGCAAGGCGGAAACTTCGGGAAAATCTACGGCTGGTATATGCACGCGCTGACTCGTAATGAGTTAGACCTCAAGATGACCGAGGGAGCTTGGGTTAAGTATCCAAGAGGCTCGGATCCGTGGGAGCTTATTCAGTTGTTACAGTGTAAAAATACGGGCTGGTGCACTGTGGCCGCTTCAACCGCGCATGAGCACGTTCGGGACGGAGATTTTTATGTCTATTACAGTCATGATGCTTTAAGCCGGCCTAATCATCCGCGGATTGCCATTCGAATGAAGGGGGATCAGATCGTCGAGGTTCGTGGGATTGGTCCATCTCAAGAGCTTGATTCCAGCATCTCAGTGACGGGAATCTTGGATCAAAAGCTTAAGGAGTTCGGCATCGAGGGCGAGCGTTTCCTGAAGCGAAGCTCGGATATGAAGCGATTATCTCAGATTGAGCAAAAGACGGAAGCCCTTGAAGAGTTAACGGAGTCCGAGCTTCGTTTTTTGTATGAGATCGACTCAAAAATCGAAGGTTTTGGGTACGACGCGGGTCCAAGGATCCATGAGGTTCGTGACAAGCGAGACAAAAGAAAAGATCTGGCCAGCCTGTTTCATATCAAACCCGAAGAAGTGAGCCTGACTTCAGAAGAAGCGCTGTCTGGTACGAGAAAGATTCATTACGGCGAGCTTGATCTCGATGATTTAGAGAGCATCGAGGGGCGCAAGCTTCTCGAGAGACAATACGGTGACCTTGTTCTGTCTAACCTAAAAAGGGCTCATGATTTTATTCTCTCGAAGGAGATGCATGGCGATATCTATTTGCAGAGTCTGGAAACCGCTCAGGGTCTCAAGCTCCCAGAGGTGCATTATGGAAAACTCGATCTTATGAGCTTAAAGAAAGCTCAGGGCATCACGTTTCCGAAGGAGATGCATGGCAACCTGTTTCTCCCGGTTCAACTCAAAGGAAAAGTGAGAATTCCTAAAGGGGCGCAAGTGAGTTGGGTCGAGTGAAGGTCGCGCGCTCAATCCCCGTGAGAGAGCAAGTCCCAGTCCTCAACCATGACTCGCGCAAAAGAAGTCTCGTCGATGGTCTTGCAGATTTTTTCGACAAGGCTTTGCGCGCTCTGGGTTTTCCAGTTTTCGGGAATAACGGCGGCAAATCCGATCACGCAGCGCTCGGGGTCGTCGAAGTCGGCGACTTCTAAACACGAGATATTGAATTTCTTGCGCAAGTCGGCGCAAAGCTCTTCGAGCTTGCGGTTTTTGACCGCTGCTTTCTCGTTATTGTAGAAATCGAGTACGATTCGACCGACACCGATCAGCATTTGAGACAGCGCTTATTCGATCGGCGTGAGCCAGTTCTTTCCGTACGCGGGAAGCTCGCCACGAACAATCGCGGCGTAATCCTTTTGAAGCTTCGAGGCGATCGGGCCAGGCTTGCCAGCCGATGCTCCAAAGCCGATCATGCGTCCGTCGATTTCACGAACCGGCGTGATTTCCGCGGCGGTTCCGGTGAGGAACACTTCATCCGCGCACCAAAGCTCGTCACGGGTAAAGCGCTGCTCAACGACTTTATGGCCCTGTTGCGCAAGGTAGGTCATGACCGTGTTGCGAGTGATGCCGTTCAAAATCGAGGTGAGTGGGGTCGTCTTGACGATGCCGTCTTTCACCATGAAAAGATTTTCGCCACTGCCTTCGGTCAAATAGCCTTCCGGATCGAGCAGTAAAGCTTCGTCGTATCCAGCGGCGATCGCTTCGCGCTTGGCTAAGACGCCTGTCGCATACTGGCCGGTAATCTTGCCCTTGGTCATCACCGAATTGACATGCGGGCGAATGAAGCTCGAGACCTTCAAGCGGCAGCCTTGATTGATGCCGGAATCTCCGAGGTAGCTGCCCCATTCCCAAGTCAGAACGGCAACATCGATCGGAGGATTGCTTCCTGGATTCACACCCAATGGGCCGTCCGCGATGAAGATGATCGGACGAACGTAGCATTCGAGGAAGCCGTTGGCTTTGCAGGTTTCAATGGCTGCGCGGCACAGCTGTTCCACAGAATAAGGAAGTTCGAGACCTAAAATTTTCGCGCTCTCGGCCAAGCGTTGCATATGCTCGGTGAGGCGAAAGATCGCTCCGCCGCCATTTTTCTGCTTATAAGCCCGAATGCCTTCGAAGGCACCGACACCGTAGTGCAGTCCGTGAGTAAAGAGGCTGATCTTCGCTTCTTCGGTTGGAAGAATTTTTCCATTGTACCAAACCTTGGGACCTCTCGGTTTATTCGGACTACTTGCTTGGGCCATGGTGAAGACCTCCTCAATGACAGAGAATCAGTTTAGCTCACTTCGGTACTGGAGGAAGATGTTCCATCCAATGGGGCGGTGTCAAGCGGCGTGATGCCATGAGCTTGACAATTTCAGAAGCGGTTTCTTCAAGCGCCTTGCCTGTGACGTTAAAGACCGGCCATTTGCGATTTCGACGGAAGATTTCGTTGGCGTACTCGATCTCTTGATTCACTTTGTCGGGATCGGCGTATTCGCCCCCGCGGTCATGCCCCAAACGCTCCAATCGCGCGCGGCGAATCGTCGCCAGGTCGTCGGGATCGATCGTCAAGCAAACCACTCGGCGTTGGTCAACCGCGAAGACTTCCTTGGGGACATCGAATCCCTGAATCAGCGGTACATTCGCGATGCGCCATCCTTGATGGGAAAGATACATGGAGAGAGGAGTCTTCGACGTTCTCGAAATTCCAATAATAATCAGATCCGCTTTTTCAAGTCCCGTGAGATCGCGGCCATCGTCGTGTTGGATCGTGTATTCCATCGCTTCGATGCGTCGGAAATAGTCTTCGTTGACGTCGTGAAGCAGGCCTGCGACGGATTTAGGTTCGTAGCCGAAGTAATTGGCAAGGCCCATGAGAAGCGGACCCAAAAGGTCGATGCAGGGAATGTTTTTTTCGCGCGCTTTGCTCGCAAGAAATGCGCGGAGCTGAGGCGAGACGATCGTGTAAACAATCAGCTCGTGGCGAACGGCGGCGTCATCGCAGATCGCTTCGATTTGCGCTTCGTTTCGAACGTTTTTGTAACGAGTGAAATACGCGTTCCGATCACTGAACTGAACCATCGCCGCTTTTGTCATTTGCGCCGCGGTTTCGCCGGTTCCGTCCGAAACAATGATGATGCGTTGACCGTTTCTTGCCATAGTGAAACACTAAAATTTTACTGTGTTTGGAACCCGTTTTCCACTTAAAATCCCAAGCGTGCCCTGAACGACCAGTCTTGCCATGGCCTTGCGCGTTTCGAACGTCGCGCTTCCTAGATGAGGGAGCAAAACGACGTTGGGAAGCGTTCGCAGGGCTTTAGGAATCTCAGGCTCTCTCTCAAAAACGTCTAGGCCCGCGGAAAAGATCCGTTTCCGCTTTAAGGCGCGCATGAGGGCTTTTTCATCGATAATCGGTCCTCGCGCGGTATTGATCACGATGGCGTCTCGTGGAAGAAGCTCGATACGCCGCTTGTTGAGCCAATGCCGAGTCGATTCTTGATACGGGATATGGAACGAAAGGACTTGCGCGCGCTTGAGCTTCTTCTCGATTTGGGACGCCGAATCCATTCTTGTAATGAATTCGACTTTGAGTCCCAATGCTTTCAGAAGGCGACCTGTTTCTTGGCCGATGCGGCCTTTTCCGACTAAAACGGCATGGCGGCCTTTGAGCTCAAGTCCCAGCAAAAGATCGGGTTTCCACCCTCTAAACTGGCCCTGACGGCACATCGTCTCGCCTTCAGGAATGCGCTTGGCGGCCGCAAAAAGAAGAGTGACGGCAATCTCCGCGGTAGCGCGAGTGAGAACGTCGGGGGTGTTGATGACGGCGATTTTGCGGCGGGCGCAGGCTTTGAGGTCGATGTTGTCGACGCCGATCGCCATGTTTCCCACCACGCGAAGTCGGGGAGCGTGTGTGAGCAATAAATCGTTTACGGGCTGAGTCAGAAGGGTGATCAGTCCGTCGGCGTCTTTGAGCGCTTGTGGAAGTTTTCCGGGATCCGTGATGAGCTTGACTCGAGCGTGAGGCTTGAGCTCGTTTTCGATGACTTCATGATGAATGGGATAGGTGAGAACGACGCAGGGTTTGGTCTTAGCCATAGATGGTTTTCCAGGCGTTTTGGAGTGCGGGTCGATCTTGATCGAGCATGAACCACTTTGAAGCCTTCTCGCCCCGGAACCAA
>CAZCBS010000073.1:8085-14546 GCA_964496965.1 uncultured Bacteriovoracaceae bacterium | reverse complement strand
CAATCTGCTTTACGGGCTCGAGAAAACCCATGGAAGCGCGCTCAATAGCGTGACCTTGGTTCTCACGGGGAGTTTTTGGAAATATTACCGCTCGCCGGTCGCATCCTGCAAAGACGGGTATGTCTCGCCAGCGGGCGATTATTCGCCCAACGCTTCGATCCCTTACCGCCAGCGGCTGGAAGATTATTATTCACAAGCCGAATTTAACGACCCGACGCCGATGGCCGCCAATCGCTGGAAGAGCCAGGCGATGGAAGAAGTGAATCGCCGCTGGTTTTATCAGCAATCGGAAGCTGTGTTTCGCAATCGCACGCTTCAGTTCGCGCGTCGAAAAACCTCTGAAGTCGGCTTGAAGGAAATCGAGCTTTTCACGCCGGAGGCGGATCCTTCGTTGGCGTACTCGTTTTTTCTAAGCTCTGTTTCCGGCTGTAACTCTGATTTTCACAAGCTCTCTTCCCTGATCGACGAGGCCTCGTCGATGGCGAGCATGGCGGGTTTTGGCGCTGCCGCTTCGTTTGTCCATTGGACATCGCTGGGAAGTTTCCGCTCTTTGACGGATTCCGAAAAGCAATTCTTGATTCTCAAGTCGTTGCTTCTTTTGGGCGCGCAGGGGGGCGGGGTCCTCATCGACGAGGAGGAATGGCTTTCTCTTTCTCGCAATTTCAGAAATCACGCTGAGTCTTTTGCTCGCTCGATCGAGCGCGGCGACCTCTCATTGAAAGCTCCCGCAGTTTATCTGGCGTCGCATCTTTGGGCCGGGCCTACGGCGCTTTGGCGCGAGTTTTCGAAAAAAGCGAAAACTCATGCGCGGAAAGCGGCATCGCTCGATTTCGCGATGGCGGATCGGAACGCGCGCCTCTTGATGGTGGATCCAGCGATTGTTTTTACTCGCGACGTGATTCGCAGGCTCGTTCAGTGGGTGAGCAGTGATGAAAGCCGCGTGCTGGCATTGCCAAGAAGCGTTTTGTTCACTGAAAACGCTCGCGCCCAGCTTGAGCTGATCATGGCAAACTCCAAGCAGATCGATGTCAATCTCGGGGTTTCTTACCGAGTGCTCTCGGGAGGCTCGGCGGGCAAGGGCAAGCTCGTGCTGTATGATGTCCCCGAGGCCGCGCTGACTCAGGAAATGACAGGTTCGGAATGGACGGCGTTTATTACGCAGCTTCTTGCATTGGCCGAGATCGAAACGGAATGCCAAGCCAGCGATAGCCGGATCGAGCTGATTCCTCTGGAGCGCGCGGATCGTAGCACCGGGCTTTTCGTTCTCAATGGCTCGCGACAAAAGGTTTCCGCGGATCTTTTCTTTCCAGTCAACGTTTCGATCGGTGATCTTGCGACCGTCGTGGAGCGTTCGGCCCATCTGAGTGGAGCTCCTCGAAGCAGCGATACAGTGATCGAGCCCGCTAAGCGTTTCGGACTCGATGTGCCGCCTTGCGGAGTGCTTTCTCTGGCCGTTGACCGAGTCGGCCTCAGTCAAAAACGAGAAGAGCAATCAGCCGCGGATCGACTGAGCGTGCTCAATCGCGACAACGCGATGGTAGCTGCCGCGAATGAGCTTCCTGGCTTGCCAGACTCATTAAACGAAGGGTTGACTCCATGGAACTGAATCACGACTGGCGCGGCTTTCAATCCGTGTTTCATCCTCGCAGTCGGACGACGTTGCGTGGTTCCACGGGATTTGCGGATTCGTCTTCGACGGTTTTTCTCGTGGTCGATGGCACGAGAGTGATTTCCGCCAGCGGCGCCGAAGGCGAGGACACTCGTTCTTGGACCGGTCTGAATGTGCAAGACGTCGCAGCTCAAATCCCGCATCGGGAGCTCGTTCTTTTTACGCGCAAGGAAGTCGATCAGTGGATGAGCGGATGCCTGCAGCTTCCGCACTTTTACGATCAGATGGAGTTTCTCAGGAACCAATCTGTTCCTGAGGCGATTTCAGCGCAGGGAAAAGTCAAAAAGGTGCGTCCGGTCGCGCGCCGCCATTTTTTGCTAGAGGCGATTCGCGGTTGGTGGTCCAAAATCCTTCCGACCGCTTACGGGATTTTCATTCGCCTCGAAAATACCAATGTGGGCCCCAAGGAAATTTTTCTCCTGATTCGTCGCGGCCGCCTCGAGCTTTTTCATATTCCCGATCTGTCGTTTTTAGGCGCGGAGCGAATCAAGAGACCTCAATCGGTCGTTCAGTATCTCTCTGAAAAGCACCGTGTTCCGGTTCAAGGCCTCTTCATTCCGGCCGAGGATTGGGCGGAATGGTCGGAGTCTCAATTCGAGCCCGGTCACGAAAACGACGCCTGGAGAAAGCTCGCATTCGCCGTGAAAGAGAACCGCGTGAAGATGGTTCCCTTTCGCTGGCAAATCGCTGCACTTGGTGCGGCCAAGGCATTCTTAGGGGTTTAGTTGGCGCTGACGGCGCTTGGATCGACCGTCGGGCCGCTGCTCGGCTGGATTTGCGGCAGGTAGGGCGCTGGTTCGGGCGAAGGAGAGAGAGAAGGTTCCGCAGAAGGAACGGACTCTGGCGCGGGCTGAACAGAGGGTTCTGCGCTAGGAGCTTCGCTTGGAACCGCACTCGGAGCGGCAACCGGAGGGAGTTCAGGAGCCTTTTCTTGGATCTGACGAAGCGTCACAACTCCTGCCAGATCGTAGTCCAGATCCGCATTGGTAGCGTTCGGATCGAGGCATCTCACGTAAACTTTTTTTCCGTCGGCAGAAATCGCTTTGAGCTGAATCACGCTTTCGTTGGATTCGGTATCGTTGCCGCTGATCGAAAGACTTTGTCCTGCGGCGAGCTTGATATCGGATTCAAAAAGACTTCCGGCCATCAGCTTGAATAGCCCTACGTCCCCTGTGTTCGATTCGACGCGAGCATTCCGCTCTTCGATCGCGACGGAGCAGGAGGACTTGGATTTGTTCCAGCCATAGTCCACGTATTTTGAGAAGCTTTGATAGCCTTGTGAGTCTGAGCAGTCGGTATAGACATGCTTTCCTTGCTGGTAAGTTTGCCAACATGAAATATTTTTGTGAATCGGAAGACGGCTGAAAGACAGTCTATTTAAAGAAACTAAATTCGCGCTGGAAATGGTTTTCAATGGAATGACTGAGGATTGAGCGAAGCTCACGGTCGAGTAGAGACCCACGGATACCGCGCAAAATAATTTCACTAAACGCATGGCTTATTTTCCTTTTCCTTTTCGGCTCTCCCCAGTCGATTGACCGGGAATTTGTTGCGGGCGGCTTGTGCAGCGGCTATGCCATCGAAAAAGAAAGCTCAACGCTGTTTTTGGTGATTTGGAGGGATGTCGCTCTCTTTCGGGTGTCTAAGTCTTTGACAGCAGTTCATTGAAAGTACAGGGAAAATACAGAAAAGAGTCGATTTACTTGGGTCTTGAAAAATCAATCCTAAATAGGTAAAAAGCCGACCTATATGGTCTATTTTCAAAGCCTTACCAAATCCGAGCTCGCGGAGATGATCAAGCCGCTGAGCCGCAAAGTACCTCGTTCGGTTGCCGCGCAATTAGAAGCTCTTTCAGAGTCTGAGCGCGCGCCGATTGAAGCTGAGCTTGAGAAAAAGGCGGAAAAGCAGGCCCGTTACCGTGCTCAACAGATCTTTCGCTGGGTCTATCAGCGCTTTGTTACGGAATGGGATGAGATGAGCGATCTCTCGAAAGAGCTCAGGGCTTGGCTCAAAGAAAACGTTCAGATTTATCGCCTGACCGAGCGCCATTCCCGTCAGGCGCTGGATGGGACCCATAAGTTTCTTTGGGACCTTCAGGACGGGAAAACGATCGAAAGCGTGATTATTCCCGCGGCCCTTGCCGAAAAAGAGGAAGACGCATTCGAAGCCAAGCCAACGGCGGGGCGTCCGAGCGAAGAGAAGCTCGACTCCGTTCACTGGAAGAGACTGACGGCTTGTATTTCTAGTCAGGTCGGTTGCGCGATGGGTTGTAGGTTCTGCCTGACCGGAGTGCAGGGCTTGGATCGCAGCTTGGAGACTTACGAAATTGTCACTCAGATTTATGAGCTGAGACGGTTGGCGCCATTGACCAATATTGTCTTCATGGGAATGGGCGAGCCGCTTCACAATCTCAAAAACGTCATTCAAGCCTGCAAAATCTTTCTCGATGAAGACGGATTTAATTTCTCCAAGCGCAAAGTCACGGTCAGCACCAGCGGTCTCGTGCCCGCGATCGACGAGCTTGGAAAAAGCGTGGACGTCTCGCTTGCGATCTCTCTCAATGGCACGACCGATGAGCAGCGCTCGATGGTCATGCCGGTCAATAAAAAGTGGAACTTGCAGGAGCTTCTCGATGCTTGTCGCAGATTTCCTCTGAGTTCGCATCGTCGGATTACTTTTGAATACGTGATGTTGAAGGATATCAACGATACGCTTCAGGACGCGGCTCGCATCATTCAGCTCACGCGTGGAATTCCGTCGAAAATCAATCTGATCCCGTTCAATGAGCATTCGGGCTCGGTTTATAAACGCCCATCGGATGAAGTCGTGCGCAAATTCCAGAAGTATCTTTTGGATCGCGGCGTCACTGCCACGGTACGCATCTCACGCGGGCGCGATATTTTGGCTGCTTGCGGCCAGTTGCGCAGTATCTTCGGAACCGCCCGCGGAACAGAGAAGCATAAGGACTGGAAGCCTCTTCCAGTGATTCAAGCTCACGAGCAATCTCAAGCTCACTGAGCGCGAGCGCCTTGGCGACAGCCTCGAGCCACTAAAAGATCCCGAATCCGATTATGTGGCTCCCAGCGATCTCGGCTCCATTCGGGAGCCAGGCATTCTTCTTTATGAGTCGCGGTCGCACAAAGTCGCTCCAGGTAAATCTCCGGAGAAAGATGCTCGATGAAGTCGCCAACAACGGCTGTGTATTCTTCGATCGAGAGCGTGGGGAACGGATTTTCCTTCCAGCGTTCCGCAAGAATCGTATGCTCCAAGATCATGAGCTGATGGAGCTTGGCGCCGCGGACACCGAGCTGATTGAGGAGAAGGGCGGCATCGCGCCCTGCGGTCGGAGAATCCGTGGGTGATCCGAACATGAAATGGGCGCAGGTATGAACATGCGGGACCTTGTTTCGAAGTCGAGTTAGGGCTTCGATCGAGCTTTGGGAGTAAGGTCCGTGCTCCAGCCATTCGAGGTTCGGATTTTCGAAAGATTGCACGCCGAGCTCGAGAGAAACGTAGCTTTTTGAGGCGATTTCCTCAAGGAGCTGGATCACGGGATCGGGAATGCAATCGGGGCGGGTGCCGATGGCTAAGCCTTCGATTCCAGGTTGAGCAAGAGCTTCTTCGTAAATATCCCTAAGATAGCCGATGTCCGAATACGTATTGGTGTAGCTCTGAAAATAGGCGAGAAACTTTTCCGCCCCAAAGCGCTCGCGGATTCCGGGTATTCGGGACTGGATCTGTTCGGCAACGGAGGCGCCACGGCCTTTTTTCCCGAAAAAGGAGCTTGAGCCTCTCAGGTCGCAAAAGGCGCATCCCCGTTTGGCTAAGGTACCGTCTCGGGTTGGGCAGGTGAGACCGCTTCCAACGACGATCTTATAGGTTTTACCCCCAAAGATTTCCTTGAGGTAACGACTGTACGAATAGTGGGTCTTTGCCCACTCTGAAGCGCTCGTGATTGCCACGAGCTATTCATACCCGCGATGACGCAGGGATACAAGTCTTAGTGCTTATGCTTGCCAGTCGGCTTAGCGGCGTTTTTTCCGCTTTTAGGAGCGGACATCGACGCGATTTTAGCATCCATTTGTTGAATAGAAGCGTTCAAATTGTCGATCGCGGTTTTCTGAGCGCTGATCGCAGCGCTCATTTCGCCAACGGTCTTTTTAGCGTCGTCCGCGGAAGTCGTGGCCGTCTTGACTTGAGCTTCCAGCGCGCGAATCTTGGCCGTCATATCTTGCTGGCTCGTTTGCAGAGTGTCGATTTGCTGCTGCATGGCTTGTTGTCCAGGGCAGCTTGGCATCGTCATCGCCATAGCAAGGCACGCACCGGTGAGAACCGACAAAAAGATCTTTTTGTTTTGCATTAACATATCTCAAGCCTACCACGCGGCAAACGGCCGGCAAGCTTAAAACATGAACTTCTTGTTCGCGATATTGGTCAGAATCGCAACGCCTACGATCGAAGTGATCAGCGACGATCCTCCGTAACTCATGAACGGTAGCGGAACTCCGACGATGGGGAGAAGTCCCATGACCATCCCCATGTTCACGAAGATATGCCAAAAGAAGATCGTCATGATTCCGATCGCCAACAGGACCCCAAACTTGTCGTGGGATTGATACGCGATTGAAAGCCCGTTCATCATGAAAATCAGGTAGAGGGCGACCAGCGCCGCTCCGCCGAGAAATCCCCATTCCTCGCTAAAGCCGGAGAAAATGAAGTCGGTGTGATGCTCGGGCAGGAAGCCGAGTTTCTCGCCGGCCTGGACCAGCCCGAGCAGACTGGTGCCGACGCG
>CAZCBS010000073.1:0-8075 GCA_964496965.1 uncultured Bacteriovoracaceae bacterium | reverse complement strand
AAAAATAAGTCTGTGGGATGTTCGGGAAGGAAGTTGGGCTGGTTTTGGGTGCCTTTCTTCCAGCCTTTGCCCATGAGCTGCCCGCTGCCAACGGCAATCATGGATTGAATGGAGTTATAACCCGCACCCTTGGGATCCGACATCGGGTCGATAAACGAAACGATGCGTTGCTTTTGGTAAGGCTGAAGCGCGAATTGATAAGCGGTCGGGACGATGACTGCGACGCAGGCGAGGATCCCGATCAGCGTTTTCTTTTCGACCTTCATAAAGAGCATCATGGTTCCGAACGTGGCCATGATAATCAGGGCCGTTCCCAGGTCGGGCTGCAGCATGATCAGGCCTGCCGGGATGGCGACGAGCAACGTCGGGAGTAAAAGCTCTTTCACTCCGTAGCCACCCACTGTTCGATCGTTTTCAAAGTATTTCGCCAGGCCGATCACAAGCGAAAGCTTCATGAACTCCGAGGGCTGAATGCGAAGGGATCCAAATCCGATCCAGCGCTTGGCGCCTAGGGTGGATTTTCCCGCGACAAGAACTGCAACGAGCAAAAGAAGGTTAGCGAAGTAAATCAGATAAGCGATTCGAGAAAAGACGGAGTAGTGGAAAAGCAGGATCAAGGCCATCAGACCCATTCCGAGTCCGAACCAAAGGAGCTGCGTCTTGTAAAGTCCGAGCGATTTGTCTTCGACGCCGGTGGCGCTCAGGAGATTGACGATTCCGATTCCGAAAATGACGAACATCAAAATAATCAACGTCCAGTTGAACTTCTTAAGCTCCTCGTCATACATCCCAGTGTTCATTCCGGACTGGCCAGAATAGGCTTCATAGCCATGCGGGGTTTCTGGGGTTTCCATCGAAGTATGAGTCATCTTAAAACCTCTTAGTCAAATTCGCTGATTAGTCCGAAATCAGGTCAGGTGCCGAAATGTCATCTGATTCCGATTCCGAAGGCAGGGTGGGGGGAATCGGAGGCTTAGCCGCGGCTTTCGGCAAACGTTCGTTGTTTTCAGGCTGAATGTCTTCTTCATCGTTACGATCTGGAGCGGGTCCTGCCGAGAAGACGGGCTTCGTCGCGTCGCCTTGAGCTTTCAGACGTTCGGCGATCGCTTTCGGTCCGTAGAGATCGGGATAGTATTTTTCGAGATAGGTCTTGATCACTGCGCGGGCGATCGGCGCGGCATTGGTGCCGTGGCAGATATGCTCGCCGATGACTGCAACCGCGATCACGGGATTGTTGAGCGGCGCAAAGCCCACGAACACGCCGTTGTGTCGCTCGGTGAATTTCATATTCTCGCAGCGTTGATAAATCTTATCGGCCGAGATCTGCATGACTTGCGCGGTTCCGGTTTTGCCGACGAAGTCGACGCCCGGGATTTTATACGCATGAGCCGTTCCGTGTGGAGTATTGACCACGCCCCAGAGACCTTGCTTGATCAACTCCACGGTCTTGGGATGCAGATTGGCTTTATCCAAGACTTCGGGTTTGAACTCTTTGAGGACTTTTCCTTCAAAGCTTTCGACTTGTTTGACGAGGAAGGGTTTCCAAAGCGTTCCGCCATTGCCGATAGCGGCATAAGCGTTAGCAAGCTGCAGTGCGGTTGCAAGCACATAGCCCTGGCCGATGGCAACGGATAGGGTTTCGCCGCCCTGCCAAGGTTGGCGGAAACGCTTCATTTTCCAATCTTCGGTAGGAATCAAGCCAGGGACTTCTCCCTTCAAGATGATCCCGGTCCTTTTTCCTAAGCCCAAGTGTTGGGCCCAGTAAGCGATCTGGTCGACGCTTTTGAGCTTCATGGCGACGCGATAGAAGAAGACGTCGCAGGATTGGGTGATCGCGCTCACGACGTTCATTGCGCCGTGACCCCGCTTTTGCCAGCAGTGGAAGGGGTGATTGCCGACGCGAAGGGCGCCACCACAGTTAAAAGTCGTGTGCTCGTCGATGACGCCCTCTTCGAGGCCCGCGATGGCCGTGAAAATCTTGAATGTCGATCCCGGCGGATAGTGATCTTGGATCGTTTTATCACGAAGAGGGTGGTTCTCGTTCATGATCAGTTTTTTCCAAAGAGCGGACGAAATTCCGCGCGAGAACTCCGTCGGATCGAAAGACGGACGCGACATCATCGCGAGGATCTCGCCCGAGCGAGGATCGATCGCGACCATGGATCCGATTTTGTCGCCAAAGGCTTGGCTTGCGGCCATTTGAAGATCTTGATCGATCGTTAATATCAGGTTCTTTCCGGGCGTCGCGTCTTTGCCGGGAATCGCGTTCAGCACGCGGCCGCGATTTCGATCGAGCTTGATGCGGCCAAGTGCATCGACTTCCTTCAATTCCTCGCCGTCGACGCCGCGAAGCATGTCCTCGAGGCGTTGCTCAAGACCGAACTTACCGATGCGATCGCCCAGTTTGTAATCTTTGCCAATGCTCTTTAGGTAAGGCAGTTCGGCGGAATTGACTTCGCCGATATAGCCCATGAGATGGGACGCGATATCGCCGAAGATATTGGTTCGCTTGATTTCGGTCCGAACTTCGACGCCTGGCATATCGATTTTCCAAGATTCGACCGCGGCGACTTCATCGCGAGAAAGGTCGGCCTTGATTTTCACCGGCATGAACGAGGGCTGTCCCTTGGCTTTCTCTAAGATGGCGAAGATATCTTTTTCAGGTATGTTGACCAGCTTGGAGAGCTGAGTCACGACATAAGGAGTCTGCTTGGACTCTTTCAAATACTGCGGAACGACTTCCAGGTCGAACGCGGGGCGGTTATCGATCAAAAGCTTTCTGCCGCGATCGAAAATCATTCCGCGAGGGGCATCGATCTTGACGCGCTTGATGCGATTGTCTTCGGAGTATTGCCGCATGCGGTCACCCTGAAGAATCTGGAGATAGACCAGCCGAGAAAGTAAAAGCCCCAAGCCGATAAACACCGCGGCATAGAGGTACTTAAACCGGTCCTGAAACTCTCTGATTTGCTCTTCTTGACCTAAGAATGCCATCGCTTCAATTTCCCGGTCAGATTCCCTGATTCTCGAGTTGCAACTCGTCTTCAAGAGCGCGGTCCGCTTGAGCGTTCTTGAAAGTGACCCAATCAAATTTCTCTGCCCAGCGGTAGAGCCATCGGCCAAGAACCGCATTCACGATCGCGGCCGGAAAGAGATAAATCAAAGTATGGCGAACTTGAGTTCCTTGCGCACCGAGCATGGAGAGCAGGCTCAGGTTGGCGATTTTCTCTAAAACTGTCGCAAGCAAAGTCACCAAAAGGAATGACGAAAGGTCTGGGATCACAAAGAGTCGAGCGGCGAGCCTGACTGTTAAGTAAACCAGCATGTAGGAGATCAAAAATAGACCCGCAGGAGCAGCGCTATGGACTTCTGCGATGTCGGAAATGATCAAGGTGAGGATGCCGCCTTCGATAAAGTCTCTTCGAAGCGCGCACCAAATCACCATTAAAAGGACGATATCAGGCTGAAGATAGGGAAGGATCCAAAACGAGAAAAGACTCGTCTGAATCGCAATCCCGATCAAGGTGAGAAGGATTAGGGCCGGACCATTCAGGGTGCGAAATAGAAGCCTGGTCATTCCCGCTTTCCTTGAAGGGCAGTGGGGGAATTAGTGGAGGAGGCAGAGCTTGAGGATGCCGTGGTATTGGCGGCACTGGCGTACTCGCTATCGGCATGAGTGACGACCATGACTTCTTCGAGTTTTGCAAAATCAACGGCAGGTCGGACTTCGACATCTTGAGAAATGCCGAACTGCTTGCGATTGACTTTCGAGACGGAGCCGACCGGAATGCCTTTGGGAAAGGTTCCTCCCAAGCCGCTGGAGATCAGTCCGTCGCCGGTTTGAATATCATCCGTGCGAACGGTGTAACGAAGAACGGCAACATCATCGGTGAGGCCTTCCATGACGCCACGAGCGCGGGAGCGTTCGTTGACCGTGTCGACCGCTGAAAGTAGGTCGAGAACAGTGATGATATCAGCAGTATTAGGAGTCGTTCGAAGAACGCGCCCTACGACGCCCTCGGTCGAAATAACGGCCATGTTCTTTCGGATGCCTGCGTTTTCGCCTCGATTGATTCGAATCGCACGGAACTCCGTGGAGATGTCCTTGGCAACGACTCTCGCAACCACCGATTGAATGTGAAACTGCTCGTCGAAGCTTAAGACCTTTTTCAGGCGAATATTCTCTTGTTCCGTTTCGCGAAGGCTAGCGATGGAATTGAGCAGTCGACGATTTTCGTCCAAGAGGCCGAGATTGTCCTGCCTCACATGCCAGAGATAGATGTAGTTATGGAAGCCCGAGGCGATTTTATCGAGCGACCAGCTGATTCCCGCCTGAATCGGCCAAGTGATCCCGACAATAAGACGATCGTAAAAGCGATAGTCCCTGGGGGCGCGAGTCGAGGTATCGATCGCGATCACGGGGATCAGGATAAATGCAAAGAGAATGATGTAGAAGCGGTATTCCCTTAAATACTTGACCATGGTCTTATCGACTCTAACGATCTAGTGATGGCAGCGCAAGCTAAACTGGCTTGAATCTTTTGGTAAAGTTGTGAGAGAAAAGATTCCTATGCAATGGATACGTGAAAAGTTCAGTGCGGCGATTGTTAGCTTGATCATCGGTTTTATTTCGTTGGTCTTCATTTTTTACGGAGTCTTCAGTCCGAAGGCGACCCGTGGAATGCATGAAGGCGCGGTTGCTGGAACCGTGAACGGTGAAGCGATCAGCCTGCGCGAGTATCAGCAAAGCCTGAATCAGCGCCTCGAGTTTTTCCGTAAAATGGCGGGCGGCAAAATCTCCGAAGAGCAGCTTCGCGCCTTCCGAGTTCAAGAAGCGGTTTTTCGCGAGCTCGTCCAACGCAAGCTTCTCATTCAAGAAGCTCATCGCATGGGACTGGTTGCTTCGGATGAAGAAGTCAAGCAGGCGATCTTAGAGATTCCCGCATTCCAAAAAGACGGAAAGTTTGACCTGATCGCCTACAAGCAAACGATTGAAGCAAGCCCATACGGCTCGACCGGCAATTTCGAGAAATTGGTTCGCGACGATCTTTCCGCTCAGCGCTGGAACGACTACTTCATGCGCCGAATTCATGTTTCCGACGCAGAAGCTCGCCAAGAGTTTGTAAAGAGCCACACGAAGAGGAATGTGAAATACGTTCTTCTGACTGGCGAAAATGGCCGCAAGGGTGTCGAAGTCAAGGCCGAGGAAGTGAAGAAGTACTTGGCCGATGCGCCGAAGATGAACCTTGTGAAAGCTCAATTCGAAGCCCGCAAAGGAACAGATTTCAAAGGCAAGACCTTGGATGCGGTTCAGAGCGAGATTGCTCACGAATTGCTTGCGAGCGAAAAGGTTGCCGATATTCAAAAGATCAATGAGAAGGTCGCTGAACAGGTTCAGGCTGTCATGACGTCTGAAAAGGGCTCGGATGCTCGCGTGAACGCGATTTTGAAAGCCTATGGAACCACTGTGAAGTCCACGGGACTCTTTAGCCAAAAAGGCGATATGGTCCCAGGGATTGGTGATTCTAAAGAGCTCATGACCGACGCCTTTCAAGTTCCATCTCCCATTGGAGCTCACGCGAAAAAATATGCTCAGCCAGGCGCTGTGGTCGTCGCTGTGGTCTCCGAAGTCGAGAATCCGGAAATGGCCAAGTTTGAGGCTGAGCGTGAGAACGTCATGAAGCAGCTGACTCTCCAGAAGCAGCGCTCAATGTACGAGGCCTGGTTGAAGAAGCTTTCGGACAAAGCCAAAATCGACGTCAATGCGGATGTCGTTCGTGGCGGAGAGTCCGCTGAAGGCTAAGATCGCTGATCAATAAACTGAGTCAGTCGACGGGCAAACTCGGTCCGTTTTTCAAACGGTAACCCATGTCCGGCTCCTTCGATTTCCTCGAAATGAACGGAAGGCGCATTGGCAAAATGCGCCTTTTCATTTTCGAAGTCGTCTTTGCTCCAAACTAAGCTCTGTGCGCCACGAAGAACGAGGATGGGCATTCCCTGGCTTGCGAGATCCTTGACCCAGGTTCGAACCGAAGAATCGCGCGCGGCATGAATCGTTTGAATCAGCGCTGCCCGATCAAAGGGAAAGGTGATTCGTTCAGGGGCGCCTGGAGTGGGGGCTCGTACCGAAACGGCCATCAGGTATTGTCCGATGGAAGGGTCGGGGCAATTCTGATCCATAAAAGTCCTCGCTTCAGCGCGGGAGTTAAATTCCATGGGAAGGATTTTCAAAAAGTTTCCGAGGCTATTCCCTAGGCCACCTCCTGCAGGTCCGGAGAGTCCTAGATCGATCAAAACCAGGCCTTTGATCCAATCTGGGCGAAGGTGTGCTGCGGCGCATGCAGTTCGGACTCCCATGGAATGTCCGATGAGCCAGGCGGGGTGAAAGCCTGTTTCGTCCAGAGTTTCGATGACGTCTTTCCCGTAATGAAGGGGAGTGTACTGCGGCGTTTCTCGCGCTCCAGCTTGAGTCGGGATCTGGCTCTTTCCATGTCCGCGTTGATCGGGGGCAAGAATTTCGTATTCATGTTCTAGGGTTGCCGCAACGGGACGCCAAAGGGATCCGGTTCCACCCATTCCATGCAAAAAGACGAGCCGAGCTTTGGCTGTGGCTTGAGGTACAGAAGGCCATTTGAAGAAATGAAGAAGCATAAAATACCCTTGGTCCTTTCTTGACTCTCGGCTGCCTTAGATTACCATGCAGCGTTCACTTCGAAAACCCTATGAAGCAGCGGAATAGCCAACCGAAAATTAAAACAGTTTCCGATCGTCAGCTGCTTCAAATGGCGCAGATTCGATCTGAAAAGTGTGATCTCAAGGAAGCTCGAGAGAATTATCAGCTCGCTTATGAGATCGCCAAAGAGCACTCCGATCTGCGCGTTGTGATGGAGGCGCTGGCGGGACTCCTGCGTCTCGCGGGTGAGGCTCTGGATAGTGAGGCGGTGAGTCGCTATGAGCAAGAGCTTGATGCGATGATTGCAGCTTATCCTAAGCAAGTGCCTCCGATGGTTTGGTATTGCAAGGGAGTCATCGCGCGCCATGGAAACGATTGCTCTCTAGCTCAGCGCCATTTGCATCGTTATCTTCGAGCGCTTCGCCGAGAAGCGCTCCAAGAAACTGTTCAAGACGCTTCAGTGGAGTCAGCGTCGACCGAACTGCAGAATGAATTGATGACCCATGAAGAATCGGTAGCTCGAGGCTGGGTCATGCTGGCGATTCTGCTTTGGCAGCGAAATCGGCTCAATCGCTCTCTCCATCTGGTTCAAGTGCTATTGTCCCGGTTCGAGTCGCGCAACCTTCGTGGCGTCAATGGGATGCTTTATCATCTCACCGGAAGCATTTACGAAAAGCAGCGCAAATTCGATGAGGCCTTGAGTTGGTATCAGAAAGCGCACGCGGCGTTTTTGGCAAGCCACAGCTGGTACTATCATCTTTACGTTCTTTATGCGTATGCGCGACTTGCGCGTCATCAGCGAAATTTCTCGCAAGCTTACTGGTACCTCGACCTGATCGAGAAAGCGGTCACCCGGCCGGAGTTTGGGCTTCTCAGAAAAGAAATCGCAATCGAAAGAAATCGACTCGAATCGGATGCCGTTGATCTTTTGATCGATAGTCGCCAGTGCGTCATTCAAACTCGAGAGGCTGGAGAGATCGCTCTCGGTAAACAGTACGTGCTTCTGTATATCCTCGAGGCGCTTTCGAACGCTCATCACGGATCAGAAGCGGACCGAGAGCGCGGATTGTCCAAAGCGGAAATCATCGAAAAGGTCTGGAAAGAAAAATACAGACCCGAGGCTCATGACAATAAGCTTTATTACAACATCAATCGGCTCAGAAAGTTGATCGAGCCCGATGTGCATAAACCAAAGTATTTAGTGAACTGGAGAGAAGGGTACCGGTTAGCTCCGGGCTTGAAAGTCCAGTTTGTTGGGGGCGCCTCAAGCTCATCATTGAAAAATGAGTTAGGGAAAAATGAGGCAGGGATGTGATCGAGAGATCGCATATTTTAATGGGGGAAGAATGTTGAAGAGTTTAAAAATCAAGCATCTGAGTGTTTTCTTATTGGGGATTTTGGG